>CAYJIN010000171.1:0-3374 GCA_964370245.1 uncultured Desulfovibrionaceae bacterium | reverse complement strand
GCGCAGTGAGGATTTTGTGCTAAAAGCCAAAATCTTTATTAATATTGATATCTTATTAAAAAATAAAGCCCTTATAAAAAGGGCTTTTCATTTTATAATAGCAGATTATCTAGATTAGAATTTTGCTTTGAATGCATCGTAAGTTTTGCAAATTTCTTCAGTTTTACCAGCACTTGCCAGTTGCGAAATCTCTTGTGAAAGCTTTTGAAAATCTGCCTGAGCAGCATTAAACTTTTCAGGATTTGTTTCGATGAGCTTTTGTGTAAATTCAACAAAATCTGCTGAAGCTTTTTGCACATCACAAGCTGCATTTGCATTTGTAATAGAGAATAATATTAAAGCTATTGAAAATAGAATTTTTTTCATACCTACCTCACTTTTATGTGCTTTACACATAAATAATACCTCAAAGTGTATTTATTATAAGTGAAGCATGCTACTATTTTCTTAAAGTGTCAAGTATTTAAAATTTTGATGCTTGTGAATTTTTTTTCTTGACAATAGTTCGATAACGAACTATAAAATGGTATATACTATAAAGGAGTTATATCATGATAGAAGCACTAGATAAAAAACCAATTAATCTTATTGAAAATATTGTTTTAGCTGAAGAGGGTATTTTTGAAAATGAAAAATGTTTAAGTGTGAGATTTAATCCTAAAGAAGTAGATAGATACGAGCTAGACGGGCCAAATTTTGCTTATTTTCCAATTGATTTCCATAATGGCACAATTGAAGTTGATCTTGTGGGAAGCTTAGAAGAGAATGCACCTAAAGAAGCACGTGGTTTTGTGGGTTTAGCGTATCGTATTAAAGAAGATTTATCACAGTTTGAAATTCTTTATGTTCGCCCTACGAATGGTAGAGCAGATGATCAAATTCGCCGTAATCATTCGACACAATATTGCTCTTACCCGACATATACTTTTGCAAAACTTCGCCAAGAAGAGCCTGAAAAATATGAATCTTATTGTGATATGCAACCAAATGTATGGATGCATATTAAAATTGAAGTTGAGGGAGAGAAAGCTCGCCTTTACGTGAATAATTCTGAACAGCCAGTTCTTATTGTAAATGATATGAAATTAGGCGCAGATGCAAAAGGTGGAGTAGGACTTTGGATAGATAACGGAACTTTAGCCTATTTTAAAAATCTTAAAATTGAAATGAAGTAATTGAGAGCAAAGCGAACAAGCCTTTAGCGAGCAAGCATTTTTCACACAAAATGCACAGCGAGGATTTTGCGCTGAAAGCCAAAATCTATCTTTATTCTGTTAAGCAAAGCGAACAAGCCTTTAGCGAGCAAGCATTTTTCACACAAAATGCACAGCGAGGATTTTGCGCTGAAAGGCAAAATCTATATTGTAAGGTAAAAAAAGCTCAGAGCCGAAACTCTGAGCTTTAATTTTTTAGAAAGATTTCCTAAAGGAAACTATTTCATTACAGCATCACCAAGGTATAAGAAGTCCATAGCTGTTACAATATCTTGTGGATTTGTAAGCGCTGGTCCTGAAGCCCATGATAATGGTTCTAAGTGTAATGGAATAAATGCATAATCATCATAAGCTAATTTTTCAGCTTTTTTGAGCATTTCTGTACGTTTTGCCATATCAGTTTCTTGGTTTGCAACGTTCATGATTGCATCATATTCTTCGTTACACCAGTGACCTGAGTTGTATTGACCTTTACCTGTTTCAGCATTTCTGCACATAAGAAGATATTCACCGTAGTTTACTGTATCTTCTGTATCAGGGTGCCAGCCAACCATTTGGATGTCGCCAACAAATGCATCGTATTCATTCCAGTATTGTGTTTTAGGGAATGTACGTAAGTTTACTTTGATGCCAATTTTAGCCATCATAGGAACGAAAGCTTGAGCGATTTTTTCATCGTTAACATAACGATCGTTAGGTGTAATCATATCAAGTTCTAAACCATCTGGGTAAAGTTCATCAATGATTGCTTTAGCTTCTGCTAAATTGTAACGGCTACCTAAAGCTTCGTCATAACCTTGCATGCCTTTTGGAGCTTGTTGGTGAACAGCAATTGTTGAACCACGCATAACTTTTTTAGCAATACCAATGTTATCAGTTGCTTTTACAATAGCTTCACGTACACGTGGGTTTGCTAAAGCAGGATTTTTTTCACCGTTCATTTGGAACACGATAACACGTGTTGAAGGTTGTGTGATAAGATTTACATTAGGATTTTTTTCAAGCTGTTCATAATCTTGAACTGGAACTGGAGTCATGAAATCAACGTTACCAGCCATAATACCAGCTACACGAGTTGCGCCTTCGCTAACAACTTGTAAGTCAACTTTATCAACGTTACCTGTTTCTTTATCCCAGTAATCAGCATTTCTTTCTAATTGAACATTAACGCCAGCTTCACGGCTAATAGCTTTGAATGGGCCTGTTCCTGATGCATTTTCGTTAGCGAAAGTGTAATCAGTTTTAGAAATCATATCTTTAGGGTTACCATTTTTGTCTGTACCTGTGTAGAATACGCTATCCATTGGGAAGATGTATGTAGCAAGGTTCATTACAAGACCGTATGGTTCTGGTGTTTTGATGTCTAATGTGTAGTCATCAACAGCAACAGCAGTGAATGATCCAAATAAGCCACGGAAGTCAGCAGATTCTTTTAATCTGTCAAGTGTCCATACAACGTCTTTAGCTGTGAATGGGTTTCCTGAGTGGAATTTTACGCCTTCACGAAGTTTAAAACGCATTGTAGTAGGGTCGATTTGTTCCCATGAAGTTGCAAGGCGTGGTTCAAAGCTCATATCGTGATCCCAACGTACGAGTGGATCAAATACCCAGTGTGAGTATGATAAGATTGGACCTGATAATTGCATATGTGGGTCAAAAGATTCAGGGTCGCTTACGATGCCGATACGCAATACTTTTTCTTCAGCTTGTGCTGAGAATGGTAATGCGAGAAAAGCAGCAACAAGTAAAGCAGGAATAAAAGCTAAACGTTTCATATCTTCTCCTAGAAATGAGTTTTATTTTCAAAAGTAGTTATAATTGAAAATAAGCATAGTCCTTGTTTGGTATAAGACTAAACCGTATAATGCACTGAATCTACCCATTTCGTCAAGTAGAAAATTTTATTCACAAATATGCGCATGAAAGAGTAGGAAAAAAATAAAAACCATTATCTATCGAAATCAAATCTAACAGAAATATGATAGTTAAGGAATAATAAGATGAGCTTGAAAAAGAGAATTTTGTAAATAGAAAGAAAAAATTAAATTTTATGAAAAAAAAGCTTGACATTCATCTCAGTTTTGAGTATTTAGTTTGAACACGAAACGTCCCCATCGTCTAGTGGCCTAGGACATCGCCCTTTCACGGCGGTAACAGGGG
>CAYJIN010000170.1:0-3383 GCA_964370245.1 uncultured Desulfovibrionaceae bacterium | reverse complement strand
AAGCACATCCTGTAATAGGGGCTTTTCTTAAGCAAGCAGTGCAAAATGGATGCAGGCTGATAGTTGTTGATCCTCGCAAAACTGGCATTGCAAAATGTGCTGAAGAACATTTGCAAATCAAGGTGGGGAGTGATATTGCGCTTCTTAATGCAATTATGCATGTGCTGATTAAGGAAGACTTATACGATAAAGATTATGTGTCTAAGAATACTGAAGATTTTGGGAAATTACAAATTCATCTTCAAGATTGGACGCCTGAAAAAGCAGAAAAAATTTGCGGAATACAGGCTGAAATTATAGTAAAAACTGCGAGAAGTTTGGCAGAAGTGAAACCTGTCCTGCTTGCTTATACTCTTGGAATAACAGAGCATACTTGCGGTGTGAACAATGTGTATGCTATTGCTTCTTTGCAAATGCTTCTAGGAAATCTTGGTAAAGTTTGTGGTGGAGTGAACCCTTTACGTGGCCAGAATAATGTTCAAGGTGCGTGCGATATGGGGGCTTTGCCGAATATTTTTGCTGGCTATGAAAAAGTTGAAGACAAAAAAGCGCGTGAAAAATTTGAAAAATTTTGGAATGTGAGCGATTTACCTGATAAAAATGGCTTGATGATGCCTGATATGCTTGAAAAACTTCCTTCAAAAGAAATTCGAGCTTTTTATATTTTTGGTGAAAATATTGCAAATACTGAACCTGATATTCGTCATGTTGAACATTGTCTTTCCTCAGCTGAATTTTTGGTTGTGCAAGATATTTTCTTCAATGAAACCACAAAGTTTGCCCATGTAATCTTGCCTGCACAAGCATGGAGTGAAAATGATGGCACTTTTACGAATAGTGAAAGACGTGTTAACAGGGTGCGCACTGCAAGTAAAGCACCAGGTATTTCAAAGCCAAACTGGTGGATTTTCAAACAATTAGCAAAGAAATTTGGGCACGATTGGCAATCAAATTCTGCGCAAGAAATTTGGGATAATGAAGTTTCGATTCTTGCAGAAAATCTTTCTGGCATAAAATATCATCGTCTTGAAAATGATGGCTTGCAATGGCCTTGCAGAAGTGAAGAGGATGAGGGCACAAAAATCCTTCATAAAGAAAAAATTGCAAGAGGAAAAGGGCTTTTTATTCCAGTTGATTATACACCACCAGCAGAAATTGCTGATGAGGAATATCCTTTTGTTTTAAGCACAGGCCGTAGGCTTTATCATTATCATACAAGAACACAAACAGGAAGATGCGCGGGAATTAATGAATTATTAAGCCATGAAACAGCTGATATTTCCTTTGAAGATGCAAAGAATTTAAGCATTGAAGATGGTGAAATGATTTATGTTTCTTCACGTCGTGGTCAAGTGAAAGTGCAAGCGAAAATTTCAGACGCTATTCCGCAAGGCCTTGTATGGATGGCTTTCCATTTTCGTGAAAACAATGCAAACTGGCTTACAAACCCCGCTTTTGATCCTATAAGTAAAACAGCTGAATATAAAGCGTGTGCTGTAAAAATTGAAAAGATAACAGAATGATGGAGTGATGTTCTATTGATATAAATGCTTACGTATAAGTAAAAGCGATAGAAACTAAGTAGTAAAAGATTAAAGTGCAATCAAATATAATTTTGTTTACACTTTAATCTAAAAACAAAGCCATAGTTATAGTGTCATAGAACTTTCCTTCACAGTAAGCTTCTTTTGCTAAATAGCCTTCTTCTTTGAAGCCTAGTTTTTTGTATAATTCTAGCGCTAATTTATTATCAGCATTCGTGACAAGATTTATTTTTTTAGTAATGCTATTTGCTTTTGCGTGACGTATAATCTCTTCCGTCATCGCTTTTCCTAAACCAATGTTTGTATAGGCTAATTTTATTCCTATACTATAAGTGGCTACATGGCGGCTTTTTGCTTTTGTTCCTGAAAAAAGAGTTGCGCTTGCAATAATTTCATCATCAATAGTAGCTAAAAGCATTGAACAGCAAGGATCATTTGCATAAGCTATAATTGAGGCTTTTTGTTCTTGCACATTCATAGGATATTGATTTTTGCCAAAAGAAAGGTAATGAGTTTCACCAGCTATATAATTATAAAAATTAACTAGATTTTCTGCATCTTTTTCAGTAGGAGAGCGCAAAATTACTTGAAGATTATTTTTTAAATGTATTGTTTTCATAATAAAACTTGGCACTATTAAAATTTGCCACAATTAAAATTTTTCTATGCCAAAATGTTCAATAAAGGAATCAACGCTATTTCCAATTAGATAAATTTCTTCACCTTGTGTAAAAACGTGATATGGATCAGGGTTTACCTGAATTGCACCACCCTTCATTCTTACACCAACAACGCTACAGCCTGTTTTTAAGCGTATTTCACTTTCAATAAGATTTTTGCCCGCCAGTTCTTTATTTGCTTTTGCAGTGAAAAGACAAAGACCATCACGCAACATAAAAATTTTCCCAGGTGCAAGCATGTTTACAACAGAATTGCTCATCATTGAAACAAGCGAAAGCACAACATTTGCGCCGGCTCTGTGCAATATGCTTACGTTTCTATCAAGAGAAGCACGTGAAAGAATTTGAATTTCAGGGCGCAATCTTCGGCAATAGATTGTAAGATAGATATTCGTATCATCATCATGCGTAGTAATAATTACTGATGTTGCATCGTCAATGCCTGCTTCTTTTAAAACTTCAATATCTGCTGCATCACCTAAAATTGTTTTTATATCTTTTGAAACTTCTTTGATAGGGATTTTATCTATTAAAGAAACTTGTAGCCCATGCTCGTGAAGTAATTCAGCCGCAGCTAAACCAACTTTTCCACCACCAATGACGACGACTTTATGTTGCGATGGAATTTCAACACTTGTGCTAAATTTTTCGTCAAAAAGATCAAATTGTTCTTGTGTGCCTGCCATTACTAAAGTAGCAGAAGTTGGCAGTTTTTCATCAGGCGCTGGCATAATAAAACTACCTTTTTGCCACAAACCAACAATATTTATACCAATTTCAGCACGAAGATTTGACTCAATCAAACTTTTCGATTTCAAACTTGTGCTATCTATCGAACGTTCTGCAATAAGAAGCGATGAAAAACTTGTAAAATAGCAAAAACTTCCTTTACATCCTTCAACCCTATCCGCTAAAGCTTCACCAAGCAGATTTCTAAAACGAAAAACTTTTGTGCTGCCAGCTAATTGTAAAATATCCTCTGAATCTGAATTTTCTGCCTTTGAAATAATAGGAACATTCGCATTTACGCCACGCGCTGAAAATATAATGTTGGTATTTCTCTTGTCAGTATCAAGGGCAACAAGAAGTGCTGCTTTGTCAAATTCTAAATTTTTATAAGTATTTTCGTCATCATAATCGCCAACTAAAACGTTAAAGC
>CAYJIN010000169.1:0-3483 GCA_964370245.1 uncultured Desulfovibrionaceae bacterium | reverse complement strand
TATTAGCGGACTACATTCAACAAGTTTATCACCTACAATTTCTTGATAAAAGCATGACACATGATTTGTGTGGCAAGCTGCACCAGTCTGTTCAATAAGCAAAAGCACACAATCATTATCGCAATCAATACGGATTGATTGAATCTTTTGCAAATGCCCTGAGCTTTCGCCTTTTTTCCACAAAGTATCACGTGAACGGCTGTAATAGTGAGCATAGCCTGTAGAAAGAGTTTTTTCCCAAGCTTCTTTATTCATAAATGCAAACATTAATACTTCTTTGGTTTCGGCATCTTGAGCAATAGCTGAAATCATTCCATTGTTTTTAGAGAAGTCAGGTAAATCATATAAAGTATTCATGTGTCATTTCCTTATAAAGCGCTAGGATTAATCTTCTTGGCCTTTTAATGCTTCTTGTTGTGCATGCGAAACAAGTGCATCAATAATAGCTGTAATTTCGCCTTCCATTACTTTTTCCAAGGAATAAAGCGTAAGGTTGATACGGTGATCAGTAAGTCGCCCTTGTGGGAAGTTATAAGTTCTAATACGTTCAGAACGGTCACCTGAACCAACTTGCGATTTTCTTTCAGCAGCTTGTTCATTATGAACTTTATCTTGCTCTGCTTGTAAAATACGTGAAGCTAAAACTTTCATCGCACGTGCTTTGTTTTTATGCTGAGATTTTTCATCTTGGCAAGTAACAACAACACCAGTTGGAATATGTGTTAAACGCACCGCAGATTCAGTTTTGTTAACGTGCTGGCCACCAGCGCCTGATGCACGGTAAACGTCAACACGAATATCTTCAGGTTTCAAATCAAGTTCAACTTCGTCAGCTTCTGCCATAACAGCAACAGTAGCCGCAGAAGTGTGAATTCTGCCTTGTGATTCAGTTTCTGGAACACGTTGAACACGGTGTGTGCCTGATTCATATTTGAGGCGTGAGTAAACTCTATCACCACTAATAATAGCAATAACCTCTTTATAGCCACCAGTTTCTGATTCACTTTCAGAAATCATTTCAACTTTCCACTTCATTACTTCAGCATAACGGCAATACATTCTAAATAAATCGCCTGCAAAAATAGAAGCTTCATCGCCGCCTGTTCCAGCACGAATTTCAAGAACAATGTTTTTGCTATCGAGTGGATCAGTTGGAAGAAGAAGAACTTTAATTTCTTGTTCGATATTTGGAAGCTCTTCTTCAATAGCTGAAATTTCTTCTTGCGCCATTTCACGCATGTCAGGGTCGCTATCGTTTAAAAGCTCTTTGTTTTCTTTGTATTGTTCTTGCAAAGAGTTATATCTGTCATAAAGCCCAACAATTTCGCGCAAATCAGCATGCGCTTTTGTTGTTTTTTTATACAGATCTTGATCTTGATAAATAGCAGGATCAGCTAATTGTTCTTCAAGTTCAAGAAACTTTTGTTTGTAGCCTTCAAGTTTTGTAAACATGATTACTCCGATTTGTTAGAACCCAATTCATTATATTCGGGTGTGATAATGGTATAGGTATTTTCTTTACCAAGCGCAACTTTTAAAGCAACTAAAGCAACTTCAAGATGCTCTTTTTGTGGTTCACGAGTGGTAAAAATTTGTAAAAAAAGCCCTGGTGCTTTCAAAATATTTCCCCAAAATGAATTGAGTTTTGAAGAATATTTTATAAGCTCATACGCAAATGCTGAAACTGGAATCATAAGAAGAATCTTTATCACAAGAGTAATTCCATGCTTCACGAAAGTTGATTCTATTGGAAAAAGCCAAAAAAGCAATGGTAAGGTAATAGAATGAATAACAATAGCTAAAGCGAGAACAAATAATAAAAAGGTTGTTCCGCAACGTGCATGCAAGCGTGATTGTTTTGCTGCAAAATTTACATCAATAAAATCTTGCCCACTTTTGCCTGAACATAGTTCTTCATAGGCTGCAATAACTTTATGCTCTGCGCCATGAAATTGAAAAACTCGTCTAATTTCAGGTATAAAAGAAATGCCTGCTATATAAAGGAAAAATACAAGAAATTTGTAAAGACCATCCCATACTTGAAAAGAAAAGCTTTCAATATCTCCACTCAATGCTAAATATTGCATTAAAGCAGATAAAAGATGTGGAACTAGCACAAATAAACCAATTGCCATCAAAATTGCTAAAGCAAGTGTGAAAAGAAGTTGAGTAGAAGTGATAGGGCTTTCATCTTCTGATGAATTGAGTTCAGCAGAACGATTTAATGTTTTGATACCATTTATCAAAGTTTCAACAAGAATAGGAAAGCCACGAAAAAATGGCTTTTCTGAATAGCTGTTTTTAGCAAAACGATACCAATTTTTTGATTCAACTTGAATAGAGCCGTTTGGAAGGCGAACTGCAAGTGCATAACTATTTTTACAGCGCATCATAATGCCCTCTATAATAGCTTGACCGCCCACAGTTTCATTGTCACACGCTTCTACGCTGCTGCCCTTAGAACAATAAGAGCTTATTGAGCTTTCATTCTGCTCATAAAAAGAATTTTCTTCACTATTATTAGATGTAGCAAAAGACTGCTCAAGGTGTTTTTCATTCTCTGAATAAATACTTCCACCAAGAGTTTGAAGATTTTGCGCACTTTGTGAAATAGGCATGCTTGTTTGCATAAACAAAAATTCTTCTCTAACTGGCTTGACTTTTTATAGAAATAAAAAGCCCCATTATGAATAAATATTAAGACCTCCCAAAACATGTTTGGCATGCTCAGGGAGGTACTAACTTTTCATGGTAAAATACGATTATTTTTTAAATTTATCGTATTTCTTACGGAAACGGTCGATACGTCCAGCTGTATCTATAAGACGTTGTTTACCAGTAAAAAATGGGTGACAGTTTGAGCAAATCTCAACGTTTACAGTTTCACCTTTAGTTGAAAGAGCGTCGATTTGGAAACCGCAAGCGCAAGTAAGTTTTGCCTTGTAAGTTGTTGGGTGGATATCTTTTTTCATAAATATGCTCCTGATTTCTTTTCCTTTCGTAAATAAAAAGGATCCTTGCAAATAAGACAAGAGAGAAATATTTATAATAATTTAATGAAATTGTCAAATATTTAAATGGCAATTTAAGCATTTAAAGCAAAATAAAATTCTGTATCTTGTTTTTCTTTCTATAAAATAATCACTTATGGGGTGGTGTCATTAAATTAATTTTTTTTAATTATTATTTAAAGGAGGGTGACTTATAGTATTTAGATTTTTGTCAGAATAGTTTTGAATTTGTAAGTTTCATTATTGTCGTTCTCGCTGGTAGGTGTCTTCGACGACCAAAGGGGTGCGCTAACAGGGCGTGCCGCCCTTAGTGTGCACCCTTTGGAAACCCCCACATTTTCCCTGCTAAAATTGTCACACAAGTTAAGTAAAAATTCCTCCAAAAGGAGGAATTATTCACTTAAAGGTATGACAATTTTCTCTCAAGCACGAAGTTTGCTTTTTTTTTAAACTTTACTTTCAAATTTAGTAA
>CAYJIN010000168.1:0-3489 GCA_964370245.1 uncultured Desulfovibrionaceae bacterium | reverse complement strand
AAAACATGAATAAACTTTTTATATCAACTTTTATGGCAACAATTCTAAGCCTTTCAGCTGGTTTTACTTATGCTCAAAATGTGAGCCAAAACGGCTATGAAAATGGTAAAAATAGCCTTGATATCAGTCTTATTACAAAATATTCTATTGGCGAAACTAATGAAGACGGTGGCCTTGTTGAAATTATCGCTTATAATAAAAAAGCAAAGAAATCTTACGCTGTTGCAGGCGCAAAGGGGCTTTTAGTAACTGTTGATATGGCTGATTTATCAAAAGAGCTTAAAGGCACTTCAATTAAAATGGAAGATATTATCACAGCTAGTGATAAAAATTTTGATTATGGTGATATGAGTAGTGTTGCAATAAATGAAGCAAACACACATCTAGCAGTTGCCTTACAAGCAGAAAAATATACTGATAGTGGACGAGTTGCTGTTTTTAAGCTTAATAAGGATGGCACAATCAATACAAAAAACGTAAAAATGTATCAAGCTGGTTTTCAGCCTGATGCACTCACTTTTACGCCGGACGGAAAATATATTCTTGTTGCGAATGAAGGCGAACCAAGAGAAGGTTATGGCAACAATGCTATAGATCCAGAAGGAAGCGTAACCTTTATTGATGTAAAAAAAGAAAGTTCAAAAATAATTAGCTTTGTTGAATCAAACAGAGCTGAATATATCAAAAATGGCGCTATTGTTTATGATAACGCAAGCCTAGCAAAAGATTTTGAACCTGAATTTATCGTTGCTGATAATGACTATGCTTATGTAGTTTTGCAAGAAGCAAATGCAATCGCTACTCTTGATATAAAAGCGCAAAAATTCACTGATGTTACAGGTTTAGGCTTTCAAGATTTCAATAAAGTAAAGCTTGATCTTGTTGCAAATGAAGAAATAAAACTTGAAAATCAAAATGTGTACGGAATGAGAATGCCTGATGGTATTTCCATGATGAAAAAAGATGGAGAAACCTATCTTTTCTTAGCTAATGAAGGCGATGGCCGTGAATGGGGCGATGAAGAAAGTGAAAACTTCTATGTGAATGAAGTGAAAGACACAACTTCGCCTACTGGCAATGTTACTCTTTCAGAAAAAGTTACATGGTTTGATCCAAGAAAAGGCTATTCAAGTATGGATCAATCAAAAGCATATCTTTACGGCACACGTTCATTTTCAATCTTCAAAGCTACAAAAAATGGTTTAGAATTAGTTGCTGATAGTGAAAGCGGATTTGAAGAAATCACCGCTAAATATATTCCTAATAATTTCAATGCATCAAACGATGATAAAAGCCTTGAAGATAGATCTGGCAAAAAAGGCCCTGAACCTGAATATGTTGCAGTTGGTAATGTAGATGGTAAGGATTATGCCTTTATTGGACTTGAAAGAATAAGCGGTATTATGGTGTATGATGTAACAAATCCAAGTAAAATCAGTTATGTAAACTATATAAATACTCGTGATTTTTCTGAAGACATCAAAGGGGATGTTGGCCCAGAGGGTATTGTGTTTGTTTCAGCAAAAGATAGTCCAAATGGCAAAGCTTTGGTGCTTGCTGCAAATGAAAATTCAGGTACATTATCAGTGTATGAAGTGACAGCAAATAAATAAGCTATACATGATATTTTTATAAGTTTGATTTTTTAAAAGCCCTTTGTTTATTGAAGCAAAGGGCTTTTTTATGGAAAATGAAAAGGCTTCTAGCAATAAAGTTAGAAGCCTAAATTTGAACGGTAGAGTTGAAATTAGAATAATGCTATTATGCTTTACTTACAATTTTGAGCATTGTTTTTTTCAAGCCTTCTTCGCCATATTGGACATATTCTTGATAGAGTGTCATAGCTGTAACTTGTGAGAAAACATAGTTTCTTAAGTTGTTATACACTTTACCTTCAAGATCATTTCCTTTTATATTATAAACGCTTTGGGCAATATTTTTCACTACTTCTTCTGACCAATTTAAAGCAGGGCCAGAAAGTATGTAATCATGGTCAGCAACGTGCGTGATAAAAGCCTCTGTTCTTCTTGGAAGAGGGAGTGTTTTTCCATCTTTTGCAAGTAAACCTAATTTGATAGGGTCTTTACCATTTAAAATGGCAGCAGCTTTTAACCAATTTACTATATGAGCTTCACTTTCTGGGCTATTTGGCGGTGTATGTGCGCCAGCTTGCGCAATAACTAAATCAGCGCTAAGACCACGATAAATGCTTTCTGCAAGGCTGAGGACGTGGTGTTCGCCAGTTCCAGCTAAAGCTTGTTCGTTTCGGCATTTGTTGTCGCTTTGCCATTGGAAAACCCAAGGTTTGTGTAAATCATGCAAAGTTTGTGCAGCAATTACAATGTCTTTATCTGCATTGAAGTTGTAGATTGCATTATAGTTTTCAACCATTGATATAGCCATTTTAACGTTAAAAGCAACGTGTGTTGCAAGCCCGCCAGGGTAGGCATGGTGTGATTTCCAGCCACTACCAGTTGAAGAGTAAAATGGTTGCACTGACTTTGAGGTAGATTCAGCTTTTGGTAAAAACGAATTCTTATCGGCTTTTGTAAAGCCTAAAGCTTGCAATTCTTTATGCGCTTCTTTTCTATCGAGCGACTTTAAAAATGTAGGTGCTGGATTGTTGATTAAGTCAAGCACAGTAGCACGAATAAAAGGTTCTTGAATTTCATTGGCTGTATTATTTAAATAATCCCATGAAGACATAACTTCGCCAGAAGCTTCTGCCATTTCAACTGGGTTCATGCTGACACATTCATCAAGCGAAATAGTTTTACTAAAAGCTGCATGACTTTTTTTAGCAACTGAATTGAAGCCTAAAAGTGTTGCACCTGCTAAAGTAAATTTGAGCATATCGCGTCTATTTAATGATTGCATAAATATCTCCTATAAAAAAATATATTTATCTAATAGGTTGATTGTGTTACATTTTTGTTTCATTTGTGTGATATTTGTGTGAATTTTCATTTTTATATAGACAAAATGTGTGAATTGTGTTTTGACTAGCTTTAGAAGAGGAGATTGTAAAATGAAAAGATATGTAACTCGTGCGCTTGAAAAGTGTAAAGAAAAGAAAGTAAGAAAACCACATCTTATTCAAAATGCAAGGCAAGTGGGTAAAACTTGGCTTTTAGCTTCACGCCCTTGGTCTTGGACTGCATCAATTATACCTTTATTAGTTGGCTGTGCTTTTGCATGGACAAAAGGCTATAGCGAACCTTTTCTCTGCATTCCTTTGCTTTTAGCGGGCGTTTTAATGCAGATAGTAACAAACTTCCTTAATCTTTATGGCGATTTTTATTCAGGCGTAGACACTGTTGAATCTGCTGTAACATGCCCACAGTTGGTAACACAGCAAATTAGTCCTCAAACAATGAAACAAGCAGCCTTTTATCTGCTTGCTATTGCTCTATTTTTAGGCGCAATCATTATATATTTTTCAGGCTTTCATATTGCTATTTTTGCTCTTCTTGGATTACTTGGAACGCT
>CAYJIN010000167.1:0-3498 GCA_964370245.1 uncultured Desulfovibrionaceae bacterium | reverse complement strand
TTTTTATGTGCGTATATTAGCGCAGTCTTTTGCTGAACTACTTACAAAAGATGTGTTAGAAAAAAATATTGATGAAACTCTTCAAACTTTTTCAAGAGGATATTCCACTTTTTCAGCATCGCAAGCCATTAGTGCTTTATGGGAACTTAGTCAATTAAGTAACAATATAGACGATAAGAATATAACACTTGATAAAGCAATGCTTACTTGTGCGAACGCTGAAGCAAGTGAATATTATGCTCTTGATAATTATGGCATCGGAATTTCTTCACCTTTGTGTGAAAGTTTCACGATTGAACCTAATAATGATTCAAAAATTTATTATCAGCTTACCAACAGTGGCTATAGTAAAGAAAAACAAGTTGAAAGAGTATCAAACGGTCTTTATGTTGAAAAAAGATTATTAGATATAGAAAATCAACCTGTCAGCAATATTAAAATTGGTGATGTGATTACTGTAGAAATAAAAGCAAATGCTTATGGACGTAATTTAGAAAATATTGTTATTCAAGATTTATATGCTGGAGCTTTTGAAGTTGTGCGTGATGAAAGAAATGACACTATGCCAATTGCAAGATATTCAACTAATCTTATAAACCATAAAGAAATTCGTGAAGACCGTGCTTTATTCTTCACAGAACTTAGCACCGAAGAATATACTTTCACATATAAACTAAGAGCTATAAGTAAAGGAACATTTACTGTTCCTGCTGTTTACGCTAATTCTATGTATGATAATAGCCTCAATGCCCATGGAATAAGCTCAACAATAGTTGTCGAATAAAAATTACTAATTATCAAATTTAAAAGAAAAAGGTGCAGAAGAAATTCCGCACCTTTTTTTATATTTATATTATTAGGATTCTATTAAATTACGAGTGAAACTAACCAAGCAGTATAGGCTACATAAGAAACTAAAAGTATAAGCCCTTTAAAGCGTGACAAACAGCCATTTTTTCCTTTAGCGGCATAGCCGAGCACAAAAAGAGAAAGTGTGAGAGCACACATTATAGGCATATCTCTTGTCAATGTTTCAGCTGGAACATCAAAAGGATGAATTGAACCTGCAATACCAACAACTGCGAGAGTGTTGAATAAGTTTGAACCAATCACATTCCCGATTGCAATGTCATCTTCGCCTTTTTTTGCTGCTGCAATTGAAGAAGCAAGTTCAGGTAATGAAGTGCCAACTGCAACAACAGTAAGGCCTATTATCATATCGCTTATTCCAAATAGATGCGCAATTCCTGTTGCACCAACAACAAGCATACGTGAGCTTGCAATAAGAACAACTAAGCCGAAAACCAGCCAAAAAATTGATTTTTTAAGTGAAGTTGGTTTTGCTACCTCTTCTACATTTTCTTCAATAACATCTTTATTTTTCATACCCTTGTAAATTGTATTACCCATTATAACAAAAAAGATACCTAACAAGATAAATGCATCAGTGCGTGAAAGAACCAAATCATAAAGTAAAGCAATAGTTACTAAAGTAATAAAAACTAAAACAGGCATTTCTTTAGTTAATATTTTTTTGCTTATAACAAGAGGGCTAATAAAAGCTGTTGTACCAAGAATTAGAGCAATATTTGCAATGTTTGAGCCATAAGCATTACCAAGAGCAATTCCAGGGTTACCATTCATTGCAGCTAAAGCTGAAACAAGCATCTCTGGTGCAGATGTACCAAAGCCAACAATTACCATACCAATAATAAGAGGTGAAATACCTAAATAAGAAGCGGTTTCAGCAGCTCCTTCAACAAATTTATCAGCACTCCATATTAAAAGAATTAATCCCAATACAAGGGCTGCTATAGAAAAAAACATAATTTCTCCTTAAAGTATTAAGAGAAACCCATTTTGCATTTAACTGCTAAACTAATATATGATTAAATCAAGCGTTCACATGCTCGACACTGAAAATAATGTAAAATGCAAATTAAGTTTCAAGTTATAAAATTATCAATAATTTATATTTTTTCAATCACATTGAATTACATAAACTATAGTTTCATTTTTCAAAATATATAATATTAAGTCGATAATACATACAGTCTTTCTAGTGCTAGATATTGTATCAACTAATGGACTATCGTTGCGCTCAATATAGATGTAGTTCAAGACAAAGTCAATTTTTTAAAATTAACTTATAATTATATAATAATGAAATATTTTTCCAATTATAAACTAACAAGTTAGAGCTTTAATTAATATTTTATTCTAATTATTAATCTGATAATTTTACAAGCAAAATATAAATTTAATAATATTGAGAAAAGAACATAGATGGTAGAATATCATTTTTTTTATTTGGATTAGCACCATGATTTGCAATAATCTCCTAATTTTCTAATATTTATGGCTTTCTCGCGTATGAGCCATTCAACCTTCACTAATTTTAGTATTAATAATATCAGCTCTATAGTTTAAAATATCTATGCGATTTCTTATTGCTTTTTTCTGTAGCTATCGTAGAGGCATCCATCAATCATTATCTTTTGCATGAATATCTACTTTATTCTCTCGAAATAGTGAATATAACAATAACTTGCTCATATGTCATCACATTCAGCGTATTCCAATTATTTTCAACCCAATCTCTATTATATCGAATCATATTAAGTTGCGCGCTTTTAATACTTCTAACTCCATGAATTATACGTACATCTTATGTGCTACCCCACCAACAATAAACTTTTGAGTTTTGCCTACTGACTGAAGTTTACAAATTTTATGCCATATAATTTTTCTATAAGACCATTTCCTTTTTTTATAAATGGCATCGTTGATTTATAACTTTTCTTCTAATAGAAAGTATTCGCATATTACAGCATTATGTTTTGCAAAATCTTTATTACAGATTACAATGACGATATTTTGCGTATTTTACATCATTCTAAAAAAATATAAAATAACAGATTATAAAAAAAGTCCCACAGCGGTTTTTTATACACTGTAGGACTTTATGATTTTTATAAATGGTGCGCCCAGCGTGAATCGAACACACGGCCTATCGCTTAGGAGGCGATCGCTCTATCCAACTGAGCTATGGGCGCTACGTAAAATTATTTGTAAATCTATTATCGTTATAAGTCAAATCAAATTATTAGTAACTTTTACCCAGAATAGTATCACATAAGAAATGATGAATAGATCCTATTTTTGAATTATTAAATCCTAGTCTCTTCTTGCATTATATTTTACATGTTTGGCTACTGATATATAAAAACCTAAAAAGTCCATATAGTCTAAATAATAGTTTTAAATATAAATATAGATAATTTTAGGAAATCCATTATGATATATTGATATATTCAAAAATTATAAATAAAGAATTGTATTTCTAAAAGTAAACTTAACGTTATTATACAAAAGATTTTGACCTTTGGCACAAATTCGTCACTGCGAAAAAAAAAGTGATTTTGAGTTGTTCCCTAAAGCTATATTCAATTTTCTCATAGTCGATGCATAGCATTAGAAATAAGCTGATTATAATTA
>CAYJIN010000166.1:0-3539 GCA_964370245.1 uncultured Desulfovibrionaceae bacterium | reverse complement strand
AATAATTTCTGCATAATATGGTTATCATTATGTGTATCACAGCGCACATTCTTTACTTGTGTTTTGCAATAATCAAAACAAGCTTGGAAAATTCCTTTTGTTTTTCCATTGGTTGCAAGGCGGTGAACTGTTCCGTATTCTTCATCATTCAGCCATGCACCATTTGTTATTTCAATGTATGTTGGGTCAATACCAATAATAAAAGCAAAAGCTCCAACAATTTCATTGTTATTTTCAACTACATATCCAATCTTAGTTGCGATATCTTCCTCAACCAATTCTAAGCGCGGATATCCATCAAGCCATTGACCTGGATTGCCGTTTTCATCCATAATTTTTTTTGCATGACTATAAATTTCCATGATAGCTGGAATATCTTTTTTTTCAGATAAACGAATGTTCATAATGCTCCTTAATAGCTGAGAAATATTTCTTGAAGTTTACTTTTTGGTGTTTCGCTAGCAAGAGCGAGAGTGAGTAAAATTCTTGCTTTTTGTGGGGAAAGGTCATTTGCTGAAATTGTTTTATAGAAATTGTCGTCAACTTCGCCGTTTATTGCAACTGTTCCGCCTAAAACTCGGCTTGAACGCACGATAGGCAGGGCAGTATCTGAGTTGAGATTATTTAGTTCAATATAGTTCAACATGCTTTGGTTGAAGCTTCCATTGCCAATGCCAGCAATAATAATTCCTTTAGCGCCATTTTCGATAACTAGCTTTAATATTTCAGTATGTGCATCTACATAAAGGTAGACAATATCAACTTTTGGAAAGGCATCATAATCATGATAAGCAAATTCAGAATTGATAGTATGCTTTCGTAATGATTGATAATAGTAAAACACTTTTGAATTTTGAATCATGCCAAGCGTTCCATAGTCCGCACCCATGAAAGTATTTGTTTTATATGTGCTTGTTTTTTGTGCTTCACGTCCAGAAAGTATAATGTTTTCCATAACAACAAGCACGCCTTTACCAATCGAATCCTTATGAGAAGCAACCAAAACAGCCTCATAAAGGTTGAGTGGCCCATCAGCTGAAATTGAGGTTGCGGGGCGCATTGCTCCCACAAGTACAATCGGTTTAGTAGTTGGAATAGTGAGATGTAAAAGATAGGCAGTTTCTTCAAGAGTATCAGTGCCATGCGTAATAACAATTCCATCAACACTATCATCAAGAACAAGCTTGCGAACGCGTTTTATGAGAGGTAACCATACATCATAATTCATGTTTTCACTTGCAATCTGGCAAAATTGTTCAGATTGAATGTTTGCTATATCAGCTATATTTGGAACCGCATCTAAAATTGAATCAATTGAAAGAGTAGCAGACTGATAACCACTTGTTTGTGTTTGATTTTCAGCAACACCAGCAATTGTACCGCCTGTTCCTAATATGAAAATATTTTTCTTTTTTTGCATTTTTATACCTTCTTGAGAGTAAAAAGTGATGCTTTTTATTTTGATTCTATTAAAATAGCTTGTTATAGCAGAAAGGTCAAGAAAACTTTTTTAAAGAGTTATCTAACTTGTTGAAATATCGTAAAAAAATTTTAAACAAAAAACTTGCAAAAAAATCTAAAGTGAAGTACAACATCGTGAATCTATATTACACATTCTGTTGCAATTCCGTAGGGTGTCTTACTAGGCTTTCTAAACATAGGGTTTAGTTAGTTGTTGTAAGAGGTTATACTCAAAGCAGAATGGACGTAAAACCCAAGGAGATTAGATATGGCTTATGTAAGCATGAAACAAATGTTGGAAACTGGTGTTCACTTTGGTCACCAAACAAGTCGTTGGAACCCTAAAATGCGCACATACATTTTCGGTGCACGTAACGGTATTCATATTATCGACTTACAACAAACAGTTAAATTATTCCGCGTAGCTCACGATAAAATCGTTGATACAGTAGCTAAAGGCGGTAAAGTTTTATTTGTTGGTACAAAGCGTCAAGCACAAGAAGCTATCGCTACTGAAGCAACACGTGCTGGTCAAATGTATGTAACAAACCGTTGGATGGGTGGTACACTCACTAACTTCGCAACAATGCAAAAAAGCATTGATCGTTTGAAAAAATTAGAAGCTATGTTTGCTGATGGTTCAGTAAACCGCTACCAAAAGAAAGAAATTCTCGAACTTCAAAGAGAAATGGATAAATTAGAATTAGCGCTTGGCGGTATCAAAAACATGACAGGTCTTCCACAACTGGCTTTCATCATTGATCCACACCGTGAAGATATTGCAGTTAAAGAATGCCGTAAACTTGGTATTCCAATTGTAGCTATCACTGATACTAACTGTGATCCTGACGTTATCGATTACGTTATCCCTGGTAACGACGATGCTATCCGCGCTATCAAATTATTTGTAAACGCTATGGCAGAAGCTTGTGTTGAAGGCGCTGCAATCACTAAAGAAGACGGCACTGTTGATGCTGAAAAAGCTTTAGAAAAAACTATCAACGAGCTTGACACTGAAGCTTTAGTTGAAGAAAAAGCATAGTTTACATTTCTAAATAATATACAGGCTTCGGGTGTGAAAATGCCCGAAGTTGTAATATAAAATGAAATCTACAAAGAATTATCATTTAATATATATAGTTTAAACTATAAGATTATTTGATTTTGAAAATTTGAGTAATCAATAAAAATTTTGGAAGTTCAATTATTTTGAAAAATTCCAAAGGAGAATTAACATGGCTATTTCTGCTTCTTTAGTTAAAGAATTACGCGATAAAACAGCTGCTGGTATGATGGATTGTAAAAAAGCTTTAGAGGAATGTGAAGCTGATCTTGAAAAAGCGGTTGACTGGTTACGTCAAAAAGGTCTTGCAAAAGCTGCTAAACGTGCTGACCGCGCAACAAGCGAAGGTATTGTTGGTTCTTGCATTTCTGACGATTTAAAAGACGCTTTATTAGTTGAAGTTTGCTGTGAAACTGACTTCGTTGCTCGTGGCGATATGTTCATTCAACTCGTTGATAAAACAGTTGATATTTTCGGCAAACAAGGTGGCGAAACTTTTGATGCTTCATGCATGCAAGACGACATCGCTTCAGCTGTTGCTTCAATCGGTGAAAACATCACTATCGGTAAATCAGCTCGTTATAAAGCAACAACTCCTGGTGGCGTAATTGGTTTATACATTCACGCTAACAAAAAATTAGGCGTTTTAGTTGAACTTACAGCTGACAAAGAAGTTGATTCAGCAAAAGCATCTGAATTAGCTAAAAATATCGCAATGCAAGTTGCTGCTGCTAACCCATTAGCTGTTGACCCATCATCACTTAACGCTGAAGACATTGAGCGTGAACGTGAAGTTTATCGTCAAAAAGCTCGTGAAGAAGGCAAACCAGATCAAATCGTTGAAAAAATTGCTGAAGGTGCAGTACAAAAAATGTACAAAGAAGCTTGTCTTCTTAACCAAATGTACATTCGTGATGACAAAATGAGCATTACTGAATTATTAAAAGTTCAAGGTAAAGAACTTGGTGCTACTTTAGGCGTTGCTAAATTTGCTCGTCTTCAATTAGGTGCATAA
>CAYJIN010000165.1:0-3541 GCA_964370245.1 uncultured Desulfovibrionaceae bacterium | reverse complement strand
CGATTAAGACATCGTTACCTGCGCCACCAATTAAGGTATCATTACCTGCGCCACCAACTAAGAAATCGTTTCCATCACCACCATAGATGTGGTCATCTCCACCTTGGCCAAAGATAATATCATTTCCAGCGTCACCAAAGAGAATATCGTCACCACCACGAGGAGTTGTGCCGTCAAGCTCGTATTCTGTTTCAGCAAATTTCTCAGCATTGTCGATAATAAACCCACGAAGTTCATCGTTAGTAGCATCTCTACCAAGCTGATCGTTGAGATATGCTTTTACGATATCGAAGGAATCACCATCAATTAGACCATCTTTATTTGCATCGTCCTTCCAATCGACATCGTCGTCAAGCAAGAAGTTTGCATTGAGAGCATCACCAAAGATAAGGTCATTACCTTCGCCACCGTGAACTTCATCAGCACTTACAGCTTCAAGTTCAAGAGTATTTGAGGTTACAGTGTCAGAGAGTTCCTTTGAGAAGTCTGCTGCACTTACCAATGGAACTGTACCATCAGAATCGAAGTTCTTGAGGTAGTCATGATAGTTATCAGCATAGTCGCCACCAGCTAAAGCCATTGCAGAAGAAGTTAAGCCACCTCTATTTCCAGCGTTCAAATAATCTTGTAAGTCTTTATATGCCTTTTCTGCTGCATCTTTGTAGATTTGACTTGGGCCTTGTAAACCAGGTACACCATCAGAGACAAAGTACATTTGGTTTTCCCAATTGTCGCCAAAATCTACATTATTACTCCTGAACCATGAGAGGACTTTATCAAAGGCAACTTCGTAGTCTGTACCATCACTGGTATTGAGTTCGCCAATGCCAATTTTATCATCAACCCAACCATCCCAGAGCCAACCATCATGCCACTTATCAGTTCCATTTATAGCTGTACTTATTTCTGTAAAATCATTCGTGCCATCTAAGGTGAAGGTGTAGTGACCATAACTAGTAACCCCCTCACTGAAAGGCACTAAGGTTACATTGATTTTAGAATTGCCATTCTTTACTGCATCGCTATTGGCAAGGTCAGTTAATGTCTTGTTAATAGCTGCCACAACATCATCCCAATCATTTGGGTCTACACTGCCTGATCTATCAAGCACAAAGGCCATATTATAGCTTGTGTATGTAGTTGTTGAAGTTGAGTCTGAATCAGCGCCACCGCTGTCACCTGTCATGGTATCATGACCTGAACCACCAGTTTCGTTGATTTCAGCGTTTGCACCAATTTGAAGTGTATTATTATGCACAGTTACATCAAGAGTGCTTGATTGACCACCGCTTACAGTGTAGCCGAATTTGAAAGAGGCATATACTTCAGCATTGCTACCATTGAAAGCATCAGCATTCGCTTCAAATTTATATTCACCAGTATAGTTGCCATCAGCAGTTTTTGTGAAAGTGATTGTGCCTAAATCTTCATGTGTGAAAGAACCGTTTCCATTATCAGTCCACTTACCATTATTTGGCATTGTGATTTCAGTTACAACAGCATCGCTGTTCACATCGTCATTATCTAAGAGATTACCTGCAATAATGTCACCTTCTGCTACAGAAGTTACGTCTGCTTCAGGTAATGCAAAGTCAGCATCGCCCTTAATACCGAAGCTTTCAGTGACAGTATCACCATCAGCATCTTTTACAGTCACATCAAAAGCAACATCGCCATCGAATGGATATTGTTGTTCAAATGTCCATGACATAGTGTTTTTATCAAAAGTCATGGTGAAGTAAGGTGTT
Organism: uncultured Desulfovibrionaceae bacterium; assembly: GCA_964370245.1. Classification (GTDB taxonomy): domain Bacteria; phylum Desulfobacterota; class Desulfovibrionia; order Desulfovibrionales; family Desulfovibrionaceae; genus CAYJAZ01. Next base: position 1,793 of record CAYJIN010000165.1, on the reverse strand, counting down.
TTAGCACCATCACCGTGATATTCACCTGTAAACGTGGTTACACCATTAAGTGTAGTACTTGTAACACTAATATCTAGACCGTTAAGCTGTACAAAGCCAGTTGTTCCCATGTAACCTTTCACCGCCACATTTACGGAGCTTAATTCTGACGTTGTAAGGCTTAGCGAACCAGTTGCATCATGTCCATCTTGAGAAGCTGATTGATAGAAATCCATGCTTTCAGTTTTTTCAACATGCGGGTTTGACTCTGTACCCCAGCCTTCAGTCCAAGTAACGTCACCAGTACCAGTTACACCTACATTTTCAAGCTGCACGTCATCATCATGAATAGTTACAGTGATTTTGCCTGTGCTTTGGTCTGTAGCTGATGTATTACCATCGCTGTCAGTTACAGTTACTGTGAATTCATCGGTAAGAGTTTCACTATCGGAGTTTCCACCATTAGCATCAGCATGTTTTTGTGCACCATTTTGATCATAAGTATAGGAGAATTCACCTGAAGTACTGTTGTACTTAATGTTTGTGATTTCACCGTGCTGACCATCAATGCTTATAAGGGCACCATGTTCATCAACCAAGTAACCTTGAGGATCTGTTTTAGGGCTAATTAGACCATCTTCATCAAGCATAATAACAAGGCTGTTAGCACCATTTGTGATGGTTACTGTGGTTGTATCGTTACCAAGAACAATTGTGAAGCTACCATTTGCCTTATCAGCTACACCAGCAAGACCACGACCGCCGGCATCTGAATCATTTGGATCATCGTAAGTGTCAAGAGCGTCAGAGCTCACTGTTGGTGTAACATCAGGATCGGTTACGGTTACCTGTGTAGTGCCAGTTGTAGTTAAACTTTCAAAGTTATTAGTTTCTGTTATGCTGTTATCAGTTGAGCTAATAGAAAGATCAGCTTTACCATCAGCATCTAATACAGCTTCTTTATTGAATGTAAATGATGATTCGCCCGCAGGGATGGTCACTTTTGAACCATCACTAAGGGTAACTTCTAGGTCAACCTTTGTAATTACAGCGTCACCATCTTTATCAGTCAGGGTTAATGTGTAAGAGATGTTCTCACCAGCATCAACGCTTGTAGCTTCTGTTGAAAGAGTAAGAGTTGTACCATCAATGGTTTCAGCAATAACTTCGGTATCGCTTCCACCTGTGAAGCTGTCAAAAGTGCTACCATCACTAATTGTTACACCATTCACAGTAACAGAAACACTTCCGTTGTTATCGTTATAAACATCTGAATAATCTTCAGTGAAAGTGTAGCTACCTGTACCATCGCCATTTACATCTAAGTCTACAAGAACGTTTTCAATCGTTGTTCCATCTGGAAGAGTGATTGTTACGTTAGCAACGCCTGTTGTACCTGCTGGTAATGGGTTAGATAAAGATATATCAAAGCTCATGCTTTCTGAATCTTCATTTAACTCTGCAATAGATACTGTTGCACTTGTTGCCACATCAGCACCATCTGTTACTGTTGTGCTTGGTGTGCCTGAACCTGTTAATTTCTCAAAGTTACCATCTGTTGAAACAGGGTTACCTGCAGAATCAACATCGCTAGTTACTACATTGCCTTCAGCGTCAGTTTTAATGCTTGCGCTAATGGTTTGGTCTGCTTGTTCAAATGCATCAGCAGGTCTTACTGGAACAGAAAGTGTTGCTTCTGATGAACCAGCTGCAAAGTCAACCACATAATCTACGCCGCCAACTGTTACAACTACGCTCATAGCTGTTTCTGTTGGGTTAGAAAGCTCTAATGTATAATCAATTGTGCTACCTTC
>CAYJIN010000164.1:0-3568 GCA_964370245.1 uncultured Desulfovibrionaceae bacterium | reverse complement strand
GATTTTGTTTATTAGCTTTTTGTTTTAGGGTATAAAAGGTTTTATTATGTTTTATAGGTTTATTGGCTTTTTTGTTTTAGGTTTTTGTTTTTTTGTTAATCTTTCAACACAAGTTTACGCTGTTCAGTCCACAATTATCAATGAAGAATTTGATGAAGAAGGGGAGTCTGCTAAGGGTGATAAACCAAGGTTTTTAGCATATTCTGGGGTTGAAAAAACACTTAATGAACTGCTTATCGAAAGAAATTTTACTCATGAAAATGGCGAAACATTTTTAGCTTTTGCCAATGAAAATAGACTCTTACAAGATTTTGATCTTGTTTCTGAAAAGAATATAAAACCAGTAATAACAATTGGTTATGAACATGGGTTTGGCGTATTGGCTGATACAACATCATACCACAATAAAGGTTTAGGCTTTGATCTTCTTAACAAGGTTGGGCATTTTGCTGGTGTTGAATTTAAATTTGTTGAAGTTGATGGTTCACTTTTTGAAGCAGTTCAAAATAACATTGTTGATATTGCTGGTTTTTATGCTTTAACTCCTGAGCGTGAAGAAAAAGTTGCTTTTGGTAGTGTTTCTATTGACTTACTGCAAATGGCTCTTGCTACAAAAGGCGATAAAGGCATTCTGTATGGTGACCCAAGTGCAATTGATGGTAAAACAGTTGCAACATATCCTGGAAATCCGGGTGAAAAAATTCTTAATAGTTTTTTAGAAGAACATAACATCTCAGTGAATTATATCTATGATAATGTGCGTGAATATGATAAGCTTGAAGCTGATTTTTATCTTATGGTTTCTGATAAAAAAACAGATGAGGCTTACAATACTGTTCTTAATCTTGGGCTTGAAAATCTCTATTTCTTTACCAAAAAAAGCAATGAAAAGCTTATAAAATATCTTGATTCAATTATCTATAATTTTATGGTGGATAATTATGGCGCATATATAGCATTACTTGATAAGTATAGACATGCGGGAAATGAATTTCAGAATAGATCCTTGACAAGAGAAGAAGCTGATTTGCTTAAAGGTAAAACTTTTAGAGTAGGCTATAGTGATAATCATGCGCCGTATCAAAGTCAAAATTTGCGCGGAGAACCAGAAGGAATTGCAGTTGAATACATAAATCTACTTGCAGAAAAATATGGTTTTAATATAGAATATATTCCATTTAATATAGAGCATAGCTGGAGTATTTTTGAAGATTTAGATTTACTTATCTCATTAGTCGGTGAAAGAAATCATGTTTCGCGTTTTTATACTGGAACTGATCCATATTATAGTATGGATATGAATATTATTTTTCAAGAAAACTATGCACAAAAAGAGAATGCTAAACCTGAACAACACGGTTTGCCAAGTGGTGCAAAAGTAGGTATATTTAATTATATTAATTTTAGATATGGCGATTTTTTTCTAGATTTTCCAGATACTGAGATTGTTCATTTTACAAATTCAAGCGATATAATAGATAGTTTTGTTGATCAGAATTTAAATGCGATAGTTGCTACAAATATAGGTACTAATACTTTAGCTACTTTAGTTGGACATAACAAATTTCAAACTAATTTAGGAAGTAAGCTTGATTTGAATTTTCAAATTTCAAAAAAAATTAGTGATGAATATCTTGAAATTTTCAATATAATTATTAATAGAGAACCGAAAAGCACAATTAACGCAATAGTTACCGATGAAGCAGCGAAGCATCTACCAGAATTTGGGGCTGAGCAATTTGTAAAAAACAATCTCAATCTTCTGCTTGGTGGAGCAGCTGTATTAGCTTTTATTGTTTTTGCTCTTATTAAAATGATTCGCCAACGCTCAACTATTAGCACGCTTGCAAAAGATGATATTACAACACTTAGCTCGCTTACAAAATTCACTGATGATGTTGATGCGCTTTTTGAAAAAAATGAAATTGGTATATACGAACTTATTATTCTTGATATAGATTATTTTAGAATGATTAATAACTATTATGGCACAGATAAAGGAACAGAAGTTATTCAAGCTATGGCTGAAGCATTGCAAGATGCGTATAAAGGTCTTGAAGTATATATGGCAAGGCGTGTTGCAGAACAATTCCTTATTGTTAAAAAAATTGATGAAGGCAGATCAATTGAGGAAGTTGTGAATGCCTTTATTATTCCACGTGTAAAAGCTATTGTTGGTGAAACTTATTCGCTTAATATGTCTATAGGTTATTGCAAACACACTGAAAAAGGTGAAAAAATGACTTCTATGCTTGATAATGCAAACTTAGCGCATCAAAAAGCAAAAAAAGTTCATAGAACAACTTTTCAAGAGTTTACTGAGGAAATGCGTAAAGAAGCAATAACCATGCTTGATATTATTTATAGAATGGAACATGCACTTGAAAATAAAGAATTTAAAGTGCATTACCAACCGAAAATTGCTTTTGACAGTCTTACCATTACAGGCGCTGAAGCCCTTGTGCGCTGGATTCCACCTATTGGTAACCCAATTTATCCGAATGATTTTATTCCTGTTATGGAAAAAAATGGTTTTATTTCACAGCTTGAATTGTATATTTTTGAAGATGTTTGCCGTTTCTTGAAAGAAGGCGGAGAAGATATACAAATTCCTAAAATAGCAGTCAACGTTTCACCAATAACCTTATCTAATGCAGCATTATTAAAGCAGATGGTTGAAATTTTGAAGAAATATAAAGTAAAGCCATCGCAAATTGAAATTGAAATAACTGAATCTGCCATCGGTGCTTTTGAAGAAACTTTACCGATGATTATCAAAATTCTTCATAAAATTGGTTTTACTGTTGCGATGGATGACTTTGGTGCGGGTAACTCTTCTTTAAATAGGTTGAGTGTTATAGATGTTGATGTATTGAAGCTTGATAAAGTTTTCCTTGATTTCCATGAAGATGCTCCTCGTGGTTCATTAGTTGTTGAACAAGTTATTAATCTTGGAAAACAGCTTGGAATGAAGATTGTTGCAGAGGGAATTGAAGGCAAAGATCAAGCAAAATGGCTTAAAGATATTCAATGCGATATAGCACAAGGTTTTTACTTTGCAAAAGTGTTGAAAGAAGATGACTTTAAAGCTCTTCTTTTAGAAAGAAAACAATATTCAGTAACATAGACTGAAAAGAGAAATAATGAGTTAAGAATTATAGGATTTTACGAGGTTTTGTATGAGTCAATTAGAACATAAGTTTATCAATGCACTTCTAAACTTTGACCCCCGTGGGCTTGAAAAAGTTATCAATGAGGGTGCAGACGTTAATCACGCTTTCAACGATGGTATGACAGCGCTTATTCTTGCTGCTGCAAATAATAAAAAAGAAATTGTTGAGTTGCTTCTTAGACATAATGCAGATATTCATATAAGTGATATTGATAATAGAACACCTCTTATGCATGCAGCAAAAAATGGGCATGCTGAAATTTTAGAAATTCTTATTGCTCATGGCGCTGACATTGAATCAAGAGGAAGTGACAATAAAAACCCACTCATGCTTGCAGCAGAAAGTAATTCAGTGAAAGCTGTTGAAGTCTTATTAAATGCAGGCGTGCAACTTGA
>CAYJIN010000163.1:0-3578 GCA_964370245.1 uncultured Desulfovibrionaceae bacterium | reverse complement strand
AAGTGTAACCTTATAAACACTTTTGGCTCTTTAGCTTTGGCAAGTGCCTTAGCTCTTGGCAGTGTTTTTACCATGCCTATGCAGGTGAGTGCAGCGCCGACATATTCTCTTGATAATGTTGAGAGTGGATATATCCAAGACCAAGAAATTATGGCTGGTACATTAAGCGGTAATAAAACTGTAAGTGCAAGTGGTATAATTGCAAATGATACAGGTGGTGCAGGAAGTATTATAGAGGATTCTATCATTGAAAGCGGTTCAACGCTTACCCTAACAGGAGTCAATAACTCACTTTTGCTCGATGAAGGAAGCCTCACAAACAGCGGAACTCTACACTTAGGCACTATGGGTGCCACATATACTGCAAGTTTTGACGGAGTATTGACTATAGAAAGCACAGGTACCACAGAAGTTTTTTCTGCCACCAATTTTAGTAAAGTTGTCGAAAATAAAGGCATTTTCACCACGCACGCCTATGCTAAGTTTGATGATACATTCAACAGTAGTGATACAAGCGCATTTAATGATACAGTCATTTTTAAACAAGGCGTAAATATTTCTGGTGGAAACACCAACTTTTATGACGCAGCTACTATTGAAGATGATATAAAGACTTCCGGCGGTACGACAGTTTTTCACAATAGTCTTTCTGTAAAAAATGTTGTTGAAGTTGGAAGTGGCACATTAGAGGTTCGCAAAGGTATGACTATGCTTGGTCATACAGTAGATTCTGAGAGTGCCAAATTTGATATTCAACATGCTGGTACCTTCAACCTTGCCGGCGGTGATGTAGATGTGTCTAAAGTGTCATTTACAACAGCAGACAGCACTACTCTCAAGTCAGCCTTTGGTACAACTTTCACCGTGGGCATTAATACTATTGGTAGTAATGACCAAGGTGGTATCACTGCGGGCTCTGCCACAGTGCATGATAATACCATCGTGACTGACCTACTTGGTACTGTGAAAATTACAGGTTTTGATAATGCTAGCTTTACTGTGTATGACAGCGCAATAAGTGGGTTAAACACAGATTATAAGAATCTAGTTGACGCTGCCACCAATGCTTATGGCACAGCCACCAATATTATTTTTGACGGAGTGACGCTTGATACCACTGGCTTAAGTTTAACCCTTGTGGCAGATAATAACATTACAGGTCTTGGTGAATCTTCTGTAGACTCAGGAACTGTAGGCACTGGAAAAACTGCCATAGTTGGCGGTGTAGATGGTAATACTGTCAATAACGGTACGCTTACCCTCACAGGCAAAGGTTCTGCCAATGGTACGCTTGTTGATGGAGATGCAATCAATAATGCTGGCGCCATTCTAAATCTAGAAAATGGAAGTATTACAGGCAATTTAACAAATAACGGTACAGTCAATATTACAGGTAGCACTACTATAAATGCTGATTTTGCAAACGCAAGCAATACCACTGTGCAGGATGGCGGTAGCTTTACCGCTCTTGGTGAAATTACTCTTAGTGGCGGTACTTTACGCACCACAAATGCCACTCCCGCTAATAACATCAACCAGACCTCGGCTACATTCTTGCATAATTTGCCAAGCAGTGGTATTGATGGAAATGTCATTACCGAGCAAAATGCGTATACTGTACTTGGAATTAGCGATAGAGTATATGCCGAAAAAGCTATTTATGAAAGCGGTCACTCTTGGGGTACGGACATAACTGCGGCGCTTTTTGTAGCAGCACCACAGACTTTAAGTTCCACAGGTAGTATAATGGTTGATGGTAAAACTACAGGCATTGTTGCAGCAACAGTGAATAGCGCCAAATTTGCCGCCAATTCCCTCTTGGTGGTTGACGCTTTGGCTGTGGGCAGTAATGCAGCTTTAACATCTACAGCTGGTGCTGAGCTTACAGTAGAATCAAGTGCAAAACTACATATCACTAGAGCGAAAACGGGTACAACCGTGACCGTTGTAGAAGGCTTTAAAGGTACAGGAAGTTCCATTGCCGCAGGCGGGTGGGATGAGGATAACTTAACCGCTTCCTCAAGCTTACAAGTGGCAAAAGTGGCAGATTTTGATTCTCTTATCGGTTCTTATGCAATAGAAATTGCAGGAAATTCTTCTGATGCTATTCGTCAAAACTACTCTATGGCACAAGAGCCTACTATAGGTTCTATGTTTAATGTAGGACAAGTGGCTGATGTAAACAGCCCACGAGAATCCATACGCTTTTTTTCTACCCTTGCAGATAATAACACGGGCATTGGCACCAACAACCCAATACAAACCGTACAAGTGTGGGAAAGTGCTTTGCAAATGGCTACCAGTGGTGTATCGGCCTACATGGGTATGGGAGCAAGCCATACTATGGCAAATACTCTTTTAACTCATTTGAGCCAATCAGGCTTTGGTTCTAGCTTTGCAAGCGCTACAGGAGGGCAAGCCCCTGCAGTTGTGCAAGTAGACGAAAAACCTACAGGGCTCAATATGGGTTCTTCTATTGCTGATGAAAGCATCAAAAATGGTCTTGCGCTCTGGCTTTCGCCTATGTATAAATACAGCAATGTGCAAGGCATAGAAGCAGGAGCCTTTAAGCATGGCTATGACACCTCTATGGGTGGTCTTGCACTTGGGACAGATTATACTTTTAACGATGCTTTACGTGTGGGCTTAGCCTTTAATTTTGGTTCAGGCCATGCTAAAAGTACAGGAGATTTAAGCCAAACTCAGAATGATTTTGATTTCTGGGGTCTATCCTTATACGGTGCTTACTATAAAAATAACTTCAGCCTCATGGGCGATATAGGCTTTACTTCAGTATTTGGCAAAATCGACCAAGATATACCTGCTATTTTGGGTTCTTCAAGTCTTGAAGCTAATACCCAAAGCATGGTATGGACAACAGGATTAACAGCGGAATATATCCTTAAAACAAGCATAATGGATATTACACCTCACGCTGGTATGCGCTATATGCATGTGTATACAGGGGCTTACGACACAGAAAATGGCCGTGGTACAATTGCCAAAACAGAAAGCGATAGCCAAAGCATATTTTATTTCCCTGTGGGCGTAACCTTTAGCAAAGAACATGCCCTTGAGAATGGCTGGACGTTTACACCAAAAGTTGATACAGGCTTTATTGGCGCAGTCGGTGATTTGAAAGCTAACAGTGTTTCTTCCATACCTGGTGTTACGGGCAGTGCTGAATACAGCTTACAAAACGTAGACGGCTTCGCTTTCAATGGTGGCGTGGGCTTTGACCTCACAAATGCAAATAATGACATGAGCTTTGGGCTAAATTATAATATTCAAGCCTCTGAACACGAAACGGGACATATGCTGAACGCTACTTTTAGCTATAAGTTTTAGTTCATAACTTTATAAAAATTATAAGGGGACTGGGAAAACTCTCCCCCCTTTATTTTCACTTCAAGTGAATAAGTTTTCCTATGAGTAAAGCAAGAAAGAGGTTGTAATAACCTCTTTGAAAATAGTGATTTCAGTAGGATATAGAAATAAAAAGTATACATTTAGTTTTAAAGATATAAAGAAACCCTCATTCCTCTGCTTTCTGCAGAGGTTTGAGGGCTTTTTTATGG
>CAYJIN010000162.1:0-3579 GCA_964370245.1 uncultured Desulfovibrionaceae bacterium | reverse complement strand
AAAAATATTTGTTCGCTAAAGATTTTGTTCACTACGTTCACGTTGATTACGACGGCTTTCTTCTGCTTTAGCGTTTTTTTCATTCAAATAATCTTGTGATATATTCTTTTCTAATTGCCAACGAGTAAGAGCATTATAGGCTGTTTTGCGCTTAGTAGGATTATTCTCACAAAGATATTCAAAATGTTCCATACTCTTTGTGCGTTTTGTTAAACCTGATGACGGGCAAGGGTTTTTCCAGATGGGTAATTCCCAAATTTTTGCAACTTTTATTATATCTCTTTTATCAAGTAAAAGCAATGGACGAATAACTTGAAGCTTACCACCAAAAAAAGGCTCGCACATACTCATGCCGTCTACTCTACCATTTTGGAAGATATTCATAAAGAAATTCGTAATTAAATCATCTGCATTATGCCCAAATGCTAAGTGCGTAAGATTATATTCATTGCATAATTCAAAAAGTCTCTTTCTTCTAAGCATTGCACAGTAAAAACAAGGCGAACTAGAACGATTTTCATCACTATGCGCCACTAAACCATGATCAGTAACTTCACAATGTCCCGGAATTCCTTCTTGCTTTAACCAATCGACTAGAGGTTGATGGTTTGTTGCATCAAAACCAGCGTTTACATGCAAAGCCATAAAATCAAATTTAAAAGGAACAATTTTTTGTCTTTCTTTCAAAATTTTTAAAAGCGAGAAAGAGTCAACACCGCCAGAAACTGCAACGCCAATACGTGCGCCAGCAGTCGCCATGCCAGTTTGGTGCATAGCCTTTCCAGCAACTTTAATACATTTTTTTTCTATATATTTCATATAAGTATAAGAAAAGTCCATAAAAGACAACAAAAGCTGCTCTTATGGACTTCTATAATTAAAAATTAATTGTTGCGAACAAAATCAACTAAGATACGTGTGCCAAAACCTGTTCCACCTTTTGTGCAAAGAGCAGATGGTGCACTAGCAAAGTTAGGGCCTGCAATATCTAAATGCGCCCATGTCTGATTTTCTTCAATAAATTGTTCAATGAAAACAGCCGCTGTAAGAGCGCCGCCCCAACGAGGACCAGCATTATCTAAATCTGCAACAGGACTTTCGATTTTCTTCAACATATGTGGCCATAAAGGTAAACGCCACATTTTTTCACCAACATTTTCAGATGCTTTCAAAATGTTAGATGCTAAATCGTCAGTATTTGCAAATAAACCAGCAGCATCTTCACCTAAAGCAACAACACAAGCGCCAGTTAATGTTGCAATATCCATAATAATTTCAGGTTGATATTGTTTTTGAGCATAAGCTAAAGCGTCAATCAAAACTAATCTGCCTTCAGCATCAGTGTTTGTGATTTCAACTGTTTTGCCATTGTAAGTTTTTACGATATCACCAGGTTTTACAGCATTTCCATCAGGCATATTTTCAGCGCACGCTAACACGCCAATAATAGGGCGATTAGGAGCTTGCACAAATTGCGCTTGCCCTAAAGTTTCAAACAAAGCTAAAACGTCTGCTGCGCCAGCCATATCAGTTTTCATTTCTTCCATACCGCTTGATGGTTTTATGCTGATACCGCCTGAATCAAAAGTTAAACCTTTACCAACAAAAACATAAGGTTTTGTATGCTCACATTCTTTTGGAGTATATTCTAAAATAACACAACGTGGTGTATTTCTTGAACCTTTAGCAACTGCTAGAAATGCGTTCATGCCTAAATCTTCTAAATGCTCTGTTTCTAAAACTGTGCAATTGAAGTTATATTTTTTTGCAACTTCTTGTGCTTTTTCAGCAAAATATGCTGGAGTTAATACGTTTGACGGCATATTTGTCAAATCACGTGAAAGTGAAATCCCTGCATAGTTAGCTTCTGCTAAGCGTGCTGCTTTTTGAATTTCATCAGCAACATGACGTTCTGAAACTAAAAGCGATAAAATTGATGGTTCTACAGTTGTATCTTCATCAGTTTTGAAAGTTCTATATCTGTAAAGTGATTGAAACATAGCTGTGCAAATTTCTTCAACTAAGTATGCAATTGTGTAGTTTTTATCAGAAAGTTTTTCAGCAATTACTTTTACAGAAGTAATATCAAGGCCAATGTGCGCAACTTTCAAAACACGGCAAGCTTTAGTTGCAGTTGCAATAGCTTCACGAATAATTTCAATATCACATTTATCTTGTTTGCCTAAGCCAACAACGCAAGCACGTGAAATTTCATTATCTTTATGTCCATAAATCATAAGATTTGTTTTTGCTTTTGCTTCAAAATCACGCCAAGCTGGAGCAATTGAAGCCCATGGTGCAACTTTGAAAAGCTCTTGATGATTTTTTTCAATATCTTCTACTTTCTCACCTTCGAAAGCAAAGAAAAGTGCCACATCGCACGCCCAAGTATTTTCTGTTTGAAAACGAATATCCATATTTTTTCCTTATAAATTCAAGTGATTATTATTCAACACTCTTTTTGCTATTTAATTTGCATACAAACTGTGACAAAGAGCAAACATTTTATTAGCATGTTCCTTAAATAAGGTCAAACATTTGCTAGACTAAATCAGAAATATTCCTTGTAAAAAAGCACTTTCGCGCCATGAAAATATATTTGACGTAAAACAAAAAAAGTTATATGATTAACAATATATGACTAAAAATCTATAAACTTTGAAATCAATGAGGTTTCTATGGCAGATCATAACACTACTTATTCTCAAGATGATGACGATATTATTGATTTATTTGATATTGTTGAAACCAAAACATCTTCTAGCCAAGACGCACAAGATGAAGCAGCTGATTCTGATAACAGCGTAGCTGAACTCTTTGCTGCAAACGCTCAAAAACTTCAAGGCCTTAACGATAATCAAACAGATAATGAAGTAAATCTTTTATTAGAAGATTTTGCTAACACAGAAGAAACTGATTCAAGTAATTCTGAAAACGGCGAAATGGTTAACTTGATGAATGATTTTGATGACTTTTTTAATGAAAATGAAAATCAAGCATCTGACGAAAATACCACTGACCTCGACAATTCTACTCAACAAACATCAACATCTCAAGATGAGCAAGAAAATGCAACTGCTTCAGTTGCTGATGATCTTGACGACTTCTTTAGTAGTTTAGATTCTGACGATAGCGAAGTAGAAGATTCAAATAATGAAGAAATAGATTTAAATGATTTAGACAATCTCTTCCAAGAAACTATTGAAGCAGAAAAAGAAGAACTTGCACCAAAAAGTGAAGAACTTGAGCTTGATGAGCTTGATATGCTTTTAAATGCACAAATAGGTGATGAAGAAAATACCTCTGCAGACACTGCTGAAGATGAAATTTTTGAAAGCGAAGATGCTAATTCTCTCGACTTATCTTTAGTTGAAGCTGTTGAAGATAATGAAGATTCTTCAGAAGAAATGCCACCAAACAATGACGATCTTAGTTCTTTTGAAGCTGAACTTGATGCTTTAGCTAATAACATTCAAGATAGCCCTACTGCTGAAAACAAAGAAGTTGATGAATTAGAAATCGATGAACTTACTGCTGAAAATGAAGAAAATGAAGAAGCGAATGCTGAATCAAGTTCAT
>CAYJIN010000161.1:0-3580 GCA_964370245.1 uncultured Desulfovibrionaceae bacterium | reverse complement strand
AAATTATATGTTTGCCGATGTAGAAGACTGGGATTCAGTTTCAAAAGAAAAAATTGCAGAAATTCAACTGACTATCAATAAAGATATTGAAGATTTTCTCGATTTTATTCACGCTTCAAAACTTGATTTAATTGTTGTTTCAAATGAGCTTGGTATGGGGCTTGTTCCAGCCTATGCGCTTGGAAGACATTTTCGTGATATAGCAGGTAAAGCAAATCAAATTGTTGCACAAAAAGCGGATAAGGCATCATTCATTGTGTCAGGCTTAGAACTTACATTAAAATAGGTAGCTTATGTCAAAATTCATTAAGGAACTTACTCGTTTTCGTTTGCTTCTCGCATTTTCATCAAGATTGCCTGTTCCAATGCCAGCTTTTGATGTTGAAGAACTTGGTAAAAGCATGAAATATTATCCTTTTGTGGGTTTAGTGTTAGGTTTTTCTGCTTTTGTTTTGCTGTATTTAATTACTGCAATTCCTTTTATTTCTTTGTCTTTTTCTTTGATGGCGATTGCGGCACTTATTGTTGAACTTCTTTTGACTGGAGCTTTGCATATTGATGGACTAGCAGACACCTCTGACGGGATTTTTTCATATCAAGAGCGTGAGCGCATGTTAGAAATTATGAAAGATTCAACAGTTGGAACAAATGCTTCACTTGCTTTGATTTTTTATTTTCTTACAAAGTTTGCGCTTCTTACTGAAATTTTCACTTTTTACTATGGTAATATTGCAAATGCATGGATATTTTTAGTGCTTCCACCAATGTTTGCACGCTTAGCTGTTGTCTATTCATGCGCATTTTTCCCTTACGCACGAAAAACTGGAATGGGCAAAACATTTGTTGACAATATCCACATGAAGGAATTTTTACAAACGGGGTTTGCTGTTTTTCTTCTATTAATTGCTATAGCACTGTTTTCTGACTTTTCCTTTATTCCACTTTTTTGTTCAGTAATTTCAATTCTAGTTTTCTCATATTTTTTTAGTAAAGCTATGACAAGCAAACTTGGCGGTTCAACGGGCGATACTTTTGGTGCTTTGCTTGAACTGGCTGGGCTTTTAGCATTGTGCATTTTGTTTATTGTAAGATAAGTTGCAAGAATTTTAGGAGTAATTATGGGTAGATTGATTTTAATGCGCCACGGCGAATCTGAAATGAATAAAGCAAAATGCTATTGTGGTTCGCTAAACCCAGAGCTTACTGAAAAAGGTATCGAACAATGCAAGAATAGTCGTGAAATGCTAAAAGCTTATGATTATGATATGATATATGCAAGCGACTTGAAGCGTGCTAAAAAAACTGCTGAAATAGCTAATTATAAAAATTTACCGATTGTTGAAGCACAAGAACTGCGCGAAAAAAATTTTGGAATTTTTGAAGGTCTTACAAACGATGAAATCTTTGAAAAATATCCAGAAGAAGCAAAAGAATGGTTTGATAATTTAGATGATTTTGATTTTAGAGTAGGTGAAACTGGGCATGATTTTCATAAAAGACTTGTAAGTTTTGCAGAAGAAAATTTCAATCTAGAGAAAAATATTCTTGTTGTGAGTCACTGGGGTGTTGTAAATACACTGATAAGCCACTATTTAGCGGGTGATAGAAGTTTATTTTGGAAATTTAGTGTAAGAAATGCTGGCTTTGCAGTTTTTGACTTTCAAGCGGGCTGCTGTGTTCTTTCTGCATTGAATTAGAAGTTTAGTAAAGCTTTAAAGCCTAAATTGAGCAGACGCACAATAATTATTATGCTTGACAAAGGCTAGGCTCTATTATAATGTTTACAGCTGAATTAGAGATTTACGCAACAAGGTAAAATCTTTATAGAAAATTTAAAAATGTGCTTTTAGTTTTATGCTTTAGAATAAAATATTCTTATAAGTAGAAAAGATAAAAGACATTTTATACATAGAAAAATATGAATATAATGAGTTAAATTTTCATATATTTCTTTGTGTCGACAATGCTATAGTAGTCCAAAATATTATAGCAATTGTGATTTTACATTTTTAGGAGTTAACATGAAATTAGGCAAATTATATGGTGTAGGCATTGGGCCAGGTGATCCACAATATTTAACTTTACGTGCTGTTGACGTATTGAAAAGCGCTGATGTGATTTTTACAGTTATTTCTAAAAATGCAGAAGATAGTGTTTCAGGTGAAGTTGTTAGATCTTTAGAGCCAAAAGGCGAAATGTCAATGCTCATTTTTAGCATGTCACGCAACAACGATGAAAGACAAGCGCAAATTGATGAAAACGCTGAAGTTATTCTTAAAAGATTAGAAGAAGGCAAAAACTGTGCTTTCGCAACTCTTGGCGATCCTACAACTTACAGCACATTTGTTTATATCGTGCAAAGAATTTTACAAAAATATCCTGATCTTGATTATGAAATCGTTCCAGGTATCACTTCATTTGCAACTTTAGCTGCAAAAGCAAAAGTTTCTTTAGTGGAAAACAGAGAAATGCTTCGTGTTATTCCGTCATTCAGAGCTGATGATGTTGAGAAAATTGAATTTCCTGAAAATAGCACAACTATTCTTCTTAAAACATATCGCACACGTGAAGCGCTTATTAAACTTCTTAGAAAAGAAGAAGAAAAAAGCCCAATCAAACAAATCGTTTATGGTGAAGAACTTGGCATGGAAGATCAACGCATCGTTTATTCACTTGACGAAATTGAAAAGTTGCCACCAAAATATCTTTCAATGATAATGGTGAAAAAATAATTTCTTCTGCCGATTGGTGCATGTATTTTTAGTGTGATTTACTAGATAATTTATTGTTATATATTTAAAATCATCTTGTTGCATGCACCTATCGGTGAATGTGTATTTTTGTCGTACGCATTTTACCGTATGCATTTATACTGGTGCGTATTTTATAAATCACATACATCTTAGGATTTTTATTATGACTGATACTGCAAAGTCTTGGCAGGATATCTGCTATAAAGACATACGCTGGGAAATGAGTGGCGCTGCAATTGAAAGCGAAAGTTTTCGTGTTATTGAAGAAGAATTTCCTTCTGAAATACGTTCAAAATTATCTGAAAGTGAATGGCAAGTTGTGCGCCGATTAATCCACACAACTGCTGATATGGATATTGCTAAAGGGCTTGTTTTCAATAACAATGCTATTGAAGCAGGGCGTGAAGCTTTGAAAAATTGTGCGCCAATTATCTGCGATTCAAAGATGATTCGTTCTGGTTTATCACTTGATAAATTGAAAAAAATCAATCCAAATTACACAGAAGATAAGCTAATTTGTAAAATTAGTGATCCTGAAATTATTGAACAAGCGAAAAAAGAAAATAAAACTCGTGCCTTATGCAGTGCTGAAAAAGTTCGCCCAATGATGGATAATGCAATTATTCTTGTTGGTAATGCGCCTTTATCTTTAGCGCGTTTTGCTCGTTATATTCTTGAAGATGGCGCAAAGCCAGCGCTTGTTATTGGTATGCCTGTTGGCTTTGTGAATGTTGTTGAATCAAAAGAATTGATAGCAAAAACATCTGCGCCTAACATTGCTCTTATGGGCAGGCGTGGCGGTTCAGCGCTTGCTGTAACAACATTAC
>CAYJIN010000160.1:0-3661 GCA_964370245.1 uncultured Desulfovibrionaceae bacterium | reverse complement strand
GCACCAAGCGTTTATATTGGATTAATGCAACAAAAAGATATTGCAAACTATGATTTAACTTGTATTGATCTTTGTATTGTTGGCGCATCTCCTTTCCCTGTTGATTCTTTACGTAAATTTGTAAAAATGACAAAAGCTAATATTACTGAAGGCTATGGGCTTACAGAATGTTGCCCTTGCGTAAGTGCAAACCCTGTTTTTGGCGTGAAAAAAGCTGGTTCTGTTGGCGTTAGTTTCCCTGGAACTGAAATCAAGATTGTTGATCTTGAAAACGGCACAGTTGAAATGCCAGCAAATGAAATGGGTGAAGTTATTATTAAAGGCCCACAAGTTATGCCAGGCTATTGGGAAAGACCAGAAGAAACAGCTCATGTGTTGCGTGATGGTTGGTTCTTTACTGGTGATATCGCCTATAAAGATGATGATGGATATATCTTTATTGTAGATAGAAAGAAAGATATGGCTATTATTGGTGGCTACAACGTGTATCCGCGCGAAATTGATGAAGTGTTGATAGAACACCCAAAAGTGCATGACGTTGTTTCTCTTGCAGTGGCAGATAAATCACGTGGGCAAAAGCTAAAAGCTTATATTGTGCCAAAACCAGGCATGGAAGTAAGCGTTCCTGAGCTTGTCGCTTTTTGTAAGCAAAAGCTTGCAAATTATAAAGTGCCAAAAGTTTTTGAAATTCGTGAAGATTTACCAAAATCAGCTTTAGGAAAAGTTCTTCGTCGTGTTCTGCGTGATGAAGAAGAAAGTAAACTTCAAGAAGAAATCAAACTTGAAAATAACGCAGCGCTTAGCCCCGTAAAAGTTGAAGTTCATACCAATAAGTAAAAAAATTATAAAAAATAAAAGCCTCTTTAGCAATTAAAGAGGCTTTTTATTTTAAGATAAATTTAGTTTGATTGAGAGTTTTGAATTGGAATATACCCTGGTGCTGGCAGTGGCGCATCAGGAACACTTGAAAGAGGAGAAACCTCTCTCTCTGCATCAAGAATTTCTTGCATTGCTTCAGGTGTGTTTTCTGGCGTTCTTAAAATTCTAAGCTCGTCGTCAAAATATTCTTCTGGTTCAGCAATATATTCCTCGTAAAGATATGAACCAGCATTATTAACACTTTGCTGAACTTTTTCAAGATGATCTGCCATTTCTTCTTTGGTTGGAAGTGGAATAACAATTCCATTAGGCTTTACAACGCTTGTTTCTTCTTCTTGCATATTATTTTGATTTTCTACTGTTTTTGAAGTTGAATCTTGCGTAGTGTTCTCACCTTGAATTGTTGAATTTTCTTCAATTAATGTTTCAATAATAGGTTCTTCAACAACAATATCAGGATTTGTAACGAAAATTATTTGTGTGTCATCTTCTTCATTTACTCTATCATTTGGAGTTGTGTCATCAATAATAGGCACAATGCGAGGATGTAAAGCAGGGTCAAGTGGAATTGCCTGATTTGTTGATGCGTTATAAGGCTTTCTTGTAGAATACTCATGCCATACATCATAAAGAGTTTTGTTTTCGGCATAGGCATCAGTTGCTAGAAAAGGCGCAAACGAGTAGAGAGCAAGTGAAGATGCACAAGAAAGGCTTAATAGTATAGATGATTTTTTCATAATGCAACCTAACCTATATTTTGTAAAACAAACTAGATTTCGTAATCGCCACGGTTCATTTTGAATTGCTCAGTTGTGGAAAGTAATTCAATTTCAGAAACAAGGGATTTTAATTCGTCAGGCAAATCTTTTTGTTTTAAGTTTTGAGCTTGTGCGGAAATGTTTTGCAAATCTTGCCATGCATCTTTATCTGAATTTGTTTTTGTTAGTTTTTCAGCATAAGCATCTAAACCATCAAGCATAGCAGCCATAGTATAAATTTCTTGTTCATAATCTTGCATGCTGCCATCAGCATTTGTTTCATCAAGTTTTCCACTAAGCGAAGCATTAATCATTGCAAGGTTAGACGCTGAAAGAGTTCTATAGTCAGTATCAGTAGAAAAAGATGAAGCATTTGCTTCAGAATTTTCTAAAGCAGAGTCAGCTTGCAAAAGAATTTCAGCAAATTCTGCCTGTGTTTGAGGAAGAGTTTTATTTGTTTGCGTAGAATCGTTTTGTAATAGAATTTGTTGCAAATCGCTGTTAATTTTCATAAAAACCTCGTATTGTCTAGATAGGGAGGTAGGTAAAAACTACCATTTTATTGTATATATGAGAATATATGCAAATTGCGTGCCTATTTTTAAAGAGAATAAAATTATCAAAATATTTTTATCAGAAAAAGAAGTACTTGTCGATAGAAAAAAAATAGTATAAACTTTACTTGTGATTGATAGATTTAATAGAATTGAATTGGAAATTTAAGGAGGCTCACTATGACTGAAATCAAAAAAATTGTGTGTGCACTAGATCTTTCAGAGCACAGTAAAATTGTGGCTGAATATGCAACAATGTATGCAAAATTAAGTGGTGCAAGTATTATTGCAGTGTATGCAGCGCCTACATTAACTCAATATTCAGGCTTCCATGTTCCACCGAATACAATTGACTCATTTGTTGGTGAAATTGTTTCAGGTGCTGAAACAGCAATGGCTGAATTTGTTGCACAACACTTCCCTGGCACTGAAGTGCGTTCTGAAGTTGTTGTTGGTTATGCTGCTGAAGAAATTTTAGGCTTAGCTAAAAATGAAAATGCAGATTTAATCGTTATGGGAACACACGGAAGAACAGGAATCGATAGAATTCTCTTTGGTTCTGTTGCTGAAAAAATTGTTAAAACTTCAACTATTCCAGTATTAACTGTAAGACCAAATATTGAAGAAGAAGCATAAAGTAATAAGTGGAAGGCAAATGTCTTCCGCTTTATTTACTTTGCAGTATCTACAAATAAACAAGAGAAAGACTTATTAAGAATATACACTTATTAAGTTTTTCTCTTTAAAAAAAGTGAAAGAAAGTATATTTATGAAATTTTCCATAAAAAAAGAAGTTCAAGATTTTTCGCCTTATGAAGCGGGTTTGTCGATTGATGAAATTAAAGAAAAATTCAAGCTTGAAAAAGTTATAAAGCTTGCAAGCAATGAAAACCCACTTGGTGTTTCACCTAAGGCTTTGGCTGTGTTAGAAGAAAAAGCTCATCTTGCTTTTCGTTATCCACAGTCTGGCGCGCCACGTCTTGTAAGGGCTTTAGCGCAAAAACATAATGTAGAAAATGAACGTATTGTTTTAGGAAATGGCTCTGATGAAGTTATTGACTTGCTTATTCGAGTAATGGCAACTCCGCAAGTGAATAATATTGTTGCTTTCGATCCTTGTTTTAGCATTTATTGCACACAAGCGAAATTGTGTAATGTTGAGCTACGTCAAACTCCATTGAATAAAGATTTTTCTTTCGATCTTGAAAGATTATTCTCTTTAGTAGACGAAAATACTGTTATTGTTTTCATTACAAATCCTGATAATCCATCAGGGCGTGCAATTAAAAAAGAAGAAATTTTAGCTTTTGCCAAAAGATTGCCTGAAACTTGCCTTCTTGTTGTAGATGAAGCCTATGCAGATTTTACAGAAGAAGAATATAGATGTGATTCTTATTTGCAAAGCCAAGAAAATATTGCAATTATGCGCACTTTTTCAAAATGTTATGGGCTTGCAGGTTTGCGTATAGG
>CAYJIN010000159.1:0-3675 GCA_964370245.1 uncultured Desulfovibrionaceae bacterium | reverse complement strand
TTGCTAGAACAACTTGCCCAGGAAGATATCTTATCGTTATTACTGGCGATACTGGTGCTGTGCAAAGTGCATTACAAGCGGGTATTCATGCTGGTGCTGATATGGTTGTAGATTCATTTGCTCTTTCTGCTGTGCATGAAGATGTTATTCCTGCTCTTTCAGGCGTATGCGATGTGGCAAGAATCCGCGCACTTGGCGTTATTGAAACCTGCACTTCTGCTGCTGGCATTTTAGCGGCTGATGCTGCTGCAAAAGCTGCAAATGTTGAACTTCTTGAAATTCGCTTTGCTGCTGGTTTGGCGGGTAAAGCATTTGTTGTAATGACAGGCGAAGTTTCAGCTGTAAGTGCTGCTGTTGATGCTGGCGTAAAAGGCGTTGGATTAAGCGGCCCTGTTCTTAGCCATGTTGTAATTCCATCACCTAGTGAAGAATTAAAAGCGCAAATATTAGCTTAAGTTTTATATATAATCGAGAAAATCTATGGAAAATTTCAACTGCGCTTCAAGTAGAATTATTCAGGAATCAGTTCCTGGTAAGCAAATAACTCTACTTCATATTATTGCAAGCCCTGATAAAAGCCTCTATATGAAGCTTGGGCTTGAAGAAAGCGGTGAGGCTATTGGCATAATGACTATCACTCCTTATGAGGGTGTTATCATTGCTGCTGATATAGCAACAAAATCAGCTGCAATTGAAATAGGTTTTCTTGATAGATTTGGCGGCTCACTTCTTTTTGTGGGCGATGTTGCAAGTGTTGATGCTGCCTTAGTGGCAATTCAAACATATTTCAAAAATAAATTAATGTATAATTGTGTTGAAATTACTAAAACATAATGAGGGCTTAGCAGAAATTAGTTCTGAAAGATATTTCTAACTTATATATAACTACTTATAGCGTGGCTTTGAAGTGCGAGTGAATAGGTGTAAGAATGAAGATGAAAAAGAATTATTCAATTGGTGAAATGAGCAAGATTTGCAATATCTCAACAAAGACTTTGCGATATTACGATTCTATTGGATTAATTCCATCACAAAGGCAAGAGCTCAATAATTATCGTGTTTATTCACACGATGCTTTGCTGACTATACCTGTTTTAAAATACTATAAACAAATCGGTTTCACGCTTACTGAAATGGCGGATTTGCTTTATAAAGATAAATCTCAAGGCTATGTTCGCACAAAAGCACATTTCAAAAATAAAATGAGTGAGTTACAAGCACAAGAAGAAGAGCTTAGACAAAAAAACATCTCTATTCTTGATTGGTATAAACTTATTTCAGAAGCTGAAATGGTAATCAGCAACAATATCCAAGAAATTTCTGTTAAATATCTTCCACCAAAAAATCTTCTCTATCAAGATCAAGACTCCTTTGCTAATTCAAAAAATGATATTATCAATATCAATTGGACAAACTATCTTGAAAGCATTAATAATGCCATAACAGGCGCTGTTGTTATCACATATAAATCAATGGATGACAGAATTAATTATGTTGAAAATCAAAAAATAAGAATTATGCAAAAAGGCATTATTCCTGCCCCAGAACACGAAACAATTTTTGGCGATTCTTTATTTGTTAGCTGTTATCATATTGGTTCGCACGACACTATTATTGAAAGCTATATGCGTATTTTTGATTGGGCAAAGCAAAATAAATATGTTTTAGACAGTGAATCGCACGAACGTTACGTTATTGATTACTGGACTACATGTTATGAAAGTAAATTTGTTACGGAAATTCTTATAAAAATTTCTCGTAAAGAGCAGAAACAATTTAATCTTCATTCCGCTTATTAAGCTGTAAGGAACTACTATGCTCGGACTTAATCTTTCACGTGATTTTTTTGAAAATGAAGCACTTCCACTTTTCAAATCGCAAAAACCACAACTTTTATCTAAAATTGCTGTTGGTTTAGTGGGGGAAGGCTCTGAATGTTTTGGCTTTGACGATGAACTTTCAAAAGATCACGATTATGGCGCAGCCTTTTGCATTTGGCTTCCTGAAAATGAAAAAAACATTTGGGAAAGCGATATTGAGCATATTCTTATGCAGCTTCCTCTAAACTATAAAAACTTTCCCTCACGCCTTCCAAAAGAAAAGCGTATGGATAGAGTTGGACTTCTAAGCATTGAAAATTTCTATAAAAAATATACAGGATTAACAAAACCACCACAAAGCTGGCAAGAATGGAGGCAAATCCCTGAATCTTTCCTTGCAACGGCAACAAATGGCGCTGTTTTTTACGACCCGAGCAATCGTTTTAGTTCAATACGAGAAAGCCTACTTGCCTATTATCCTGAAGATGTTCGCCTTAAAAAAATTGCTGCAAGGCTTGCTGTAATGGCACAAGCTGGGCAATATAATCTTTTACGTGCTATAAAAAGAAATGATAAAATTGTGGCTATGCTTTGCATTAAAGAATTTTCTGAAGCTGCACTCTCTTTTGCTTTTCTTATCAATAAAAAATATATGCCTTTCTATAAGTGGGCTCCTAGTGCACTAAAACAATTAGATAATCTAGCAAGTGAAACGCATTTTTGCCTTGATCAATTATGCGATATTTCATGGCAAAACATGGGGCAAGCTGTTGACTGTATTGAAAAACATGCGAAAACAGTAAGTAGCT
Source organism: uncultured Desulfovibrionaceae bacterium (assembly GCA_964370245.1). Lineage (GTDB taxonomy): Bacteria > Desulfobacterota > Desulfovibrionia > Desulfovibrionales > Desulfovibrionaceae > CAYJAZ01. Next base: position 1,046 of record CAYJIN010000159.1, on the reverse strand, counting down.
ATCTTATACAAAATAACTATTCAGCTGTACAAGATTCATGGTTATTAGCGCATGCAAGCCAAGTGCAAGCAAAAATCAACATTCCACAACTTCGCTATTTACCTGAAATGGCAGAATAAAAATCTAAGGAAAAACAATGTTTGAAGATATTATACATTCAATAATAAAAGAAGAATTAACAATGTTTCTTGCGGTTAAAAGCCGCGGATATTCAGTGTGCCAAGAAAATCCACATGCTTTTTGGATAGCAAGAAAAATGACACATAGTGTGCAATCAGAAGATTTTTTGCAGTCTTATTATCTTGATTTGATTGAAGCAAAAAACGCTGGCAGAAATATTATGACTGAGAAATATGCACTTATGGAAGCGCTTATTCCTCGCACAAATTTTGATGAACATCTTGATAAAATTATTGCAATTGAAAGTGAATGGTATGATATTTCAACACAAAAATATCCTCACATTACTCCACCCGAAGGCAAAGATAATTTTAAAGTTTACCTTTCTTGCGAATTACAAACAATTTCGCCTCGATCACTAAAGTTATATTATCATAATATTTTAAATGCTTATAATAGAAATATAAATTTAGTTATTGAAAGATATAAAACCTTACTTTCAATGAATAATCTTTCCAGTATAGATGAATATGAAAAAAAGCTTGCTGAAAAAAAATATCAAATAAAGAATTTCTCATAAGGAACATAGACTTTTATGAAACAATATGGACTTTTGCTTGTAGCTATTTCCTTAGAAATTATTGCAACAACTTTTCTTAAAATGACTGAAGGCTTTACATTATTTTTTCCAACAATGGGCGTATTAGTGTGCTATGCCTCTTCTTTCTATCTTATTAGTGTTGTTGTAAAAACAGTTCCAGTCGGTGTTGCGTATGCAATTTGGTCAGGGCTTGGCATTGTAGGAACTTCAGTTGCTTCCTATTTCTTATATGCTCAAACTTTAAGTATAGGCGCAATTATTGGTATTGCCCTCATTCTTATTGGCGTTATTGTAATGCAATTTGCTAACCCTGCTTCTCATTAAG
>CAYJIN010000158.1:2163-3716 GCA_964370245.1 uncultured Desulfovibrionaceae bacterium | reverse complement strand
TTTAGAGATAGAGCAAATAGAGAAGCAGCTGATTTAGAATTAGCCAATGGTACAGATGCATTAGATGGACTATTGGGTGAATCTGGCTATGATGCCGAGGGTGTTTTAGTTGAAGGTGAAAGCTCTGGCGGTGATGGAGAAGTAAAATCTCCTTCAACAAGTGGCGGACGTTTTACGCCTGATACTGCACCTGTTGAGCCATTAGCACCTGAAACTGAAAGCGTTACTCCTGAACCTCCTGTTCGTCCTGTTGCGCCTCCAGTTACTCCTACTCCTGCTCCTTCAACTCCTGATGTATCAACTCCGTCAACTCCACAACCATCTGTTCCAGAAACTCCTGATTATGCACCTGAACTTGATTTTGTTGGTGTAGCAGGGGATACTGCTAATCATGAAACATACGATGATAAAGATTCTTCATTAGATAGAGATACAGACTTAGATAGTGATGCACAAACAGTAGAAGGCAGTTTTACTGTAAAAGCTGGCGATGGTGCGACAACTATTACTATAACTGCTTCAAATGGCGCTTCAATAACTATTACACTTGATGCAAACGGCAACCCAAATATTTCTTCAAATTCATTAGAAGGTGAATTTGGTAATCTTACTGTTGAATATGATAAAGCAAGCGGTACTGTAAATTACACCTATACACAAAATGGAAATGCAAACCATACAAATGATGGTTCTGCAAGTGATGATATTCTAAAAGATGGCTTTGATATTAATGTTTCTGATTCTGATAATAATTCAAGTGATGATGCTTCAGGGCGCATTGAAATAACAATCAATGATGATGGCCCAAGCATTAGCAATCCAAATGCAAGCTTTGATGAACTAAATTCAGCAACACCTGTTGTGAGCTTTGATTTAGATGATGTTGTAAACTTTGGTGCTGATGGTGAAGCTAGCATTGATAGTATTGTTTTCTCAGTTCCTAGCGACAGTGGCTATACTTTATCAGAGAATGAATTATTTTATAATGGCGTAAAAGTAGGTACTGTTGAGCTTGATAACGTTAATAATAAAATTACAATTAATACAGAATCTAAAGATGCTTCCTTTGAAAATAAAGAACTTCCAAATCTTGAGCTAAATTATACAGTGCAAGATGCTGATGGCGATACTGCCTCAGGTTCTCTCAATGCAAGTTTCGATTTTGATTATGGCAATGCAACAGGCGATGGTTCATCAACCAAGCAAGATATTAGAGTTGAAATTACAACTGATAATATTGACGACGGCGCAGAAGAGAGCACAGATGGTCTTATCAATGCGGATGAATTAGCTGCTGATAAAGGCATTAATGCAACTATTACTCTTGGGCCTGATGCAAAATCAGGTGATACAATCAGCGTTACTTTGAAAGATTCTGCTGGTAATGAATATACCCAAAACTTTAATTATGATGATCTCACAATTAATCCTGATAAATCATTTGAAGTTAATTTCCCAACACCAGAAGGCGGTTTTCCAGAAGGTGGCGTAAGTGTTGGTGCAACTATTACAGATAGCGATGGAAACTCAGCAAGTTCTGCTGATAGTGCAAA
>CAYJIN010000158.1:0-2063 GCA_964370245.1 uncultured Desulfovibrionaceae bacterium | reverse complement strand
ACAGTGCAAGTTCCTGTTATTGATAAAGCAGGCAATACGAGCTTTGTTGAAGTTGAAGTAAATGTTGCGGATTCTCTTCCTACTACATCAGATGATTCTGCGAGTCTTGGTGAGGGTGCAAGTATTGTAGTTGCTCACGAAAGTGGCTTACTTGCAGATGATACAGACAGTGCTGATGGTGGCATGCAAGTTACTGGCGTTACAGGCGGTGAAGGCTGGTCAACCACAAACAATGCAAATGGTGTGATTACTGTAAGCCATGATACATACGGCACATTAGAAGTTCAACCAGATGGTTCATATACTTTCACTTCTAATCCAAACAGTGTTGATACTGATATCACTAATTTTGAATTCACATATACAGTAACAGATTCTGATGGCGATACTGCAAGCTCAAAATTAACTATTGATGTTGAAAATGCAGAAGCACCAGTTTTAAACAGCGGTGATGATTCTCTATTCTTAGACGAAGAAAACCTTGCTGATGATAGTGCAGTTGTAACTTGGAAAGCTCCTGATGGCTTTACTGCTACTGGTTTTGTTGTGGCTGAAAATGCACCATATTCTGTTGAACTTAATCCAACAACTGGTGAATTGACTGTAAAATTAGATAAAGCAATTTCTCATACAGATGAAACTGGTAAGCCACTTGAAAATGGTGCAAATGATGAAATTCAGTTTGATGATTCAATTACAGTTACTGTGAAAGATGCTAACGGAAACTCTTTTGACGTAACACTTGATGTAAACGTAAGTGATGATGATATTAATATTGATGTTACAAATGGTAATCCTGAGCAAGCTACAGGGGAAATTACTATTTATGACTCATATGTTACTGAATATACAGTTACCTTAAAAGATGGTACTAGTCAGATAGTAACTGGTAATCCGTATATTACTGGGTGGGAATCACATGTTACAAATAAACTTGTTCCTAGCAGTGATGGTGAAACAGTAACAGCTACGCAATTTAAGCCTACAGTAAATGGTGAAGAAAATACTGCTGGAGTAAGTGGACAGGTGAATGTTGAAGCGGCAGATGGTGTTTCAAACTTTACTATGGAACTTATTGCACCACCAAAATCAGGAACAGATCACTTTATTGATATTGACGGCACTCCAGTAGCCCTTTCAAGTGTTACAAATTCAGAGACTGGAGAAGTAACATACACTGCAAGCCTTTCAGGGGAAACTTATTTTACACTCACGCTAAATTCAACAACAGGTGAATGGACATTTGTTCAAAATAAAGCTTTTGAAACAGCAATTAACATCAAAGTTACTGGAACTGACAAGGATGGCGATACAGATACACAATATATTTCAATCCCTGGTTCAAACGAGATTGTATCAATCGACACATCTGAATCAACAGCGAACTTATTTGTAGATGAAGCAAACCTTGCAGAAGGTTCTGATACTGATACTGATGCGCTTACTCAAGAAGGTGTTCTTGTTGTTGAAGGTGATGCACCAAAAGTTATTACTATTGACGGTGTTGAATTTACTGAAGTAAATGGTAAGTGGGTTTCTGCTGATGGTTCAAATTCTGCTAATGTAGAAAATGGCAGTGTGAAAATTACTTCTGTTATTGAAAATAATGGTTCGTATGAAGTAAAATATGAATTTACATTAAATGATTCAATTGATAGCGGTAGTGATGCTAGCACAACAATGGATAATATCTCATTCAATATTGGCATAGAAGCGAATAATGGCACAACAACCTCAGTTGATATTAATGTAAATGTAAAAGATGATGCTCCACTTGATGTTGCTGATATAAGCACAACAACAAGCACTGATACTGCAGTAGTTCTAGTTCGTCTTGATTTTGGTGCCGATGATGGCGCTGGAAAAACCATTGAATTTAACGGCGAAACATTTACTTATAATGAAGATGGAAGCTGGACTTCAAGCACAGGTGAAACTTTTACCTCTGAAGATGGTTCAATCACCCTTGAAGCTGGTGACATGACTCTTACAAATAATGGTGGTAGCGAGTTATGGAGTGCAACTATAAATGGCGTTCCTGAAGATGGCACATCTACAACAGT
>CAYJIN010000157.1:0-3768 GCA_964370245.1 uncultured Desulfovibrionaceae bacterium | reverse complement strand
TTTTTTTGGCTTCTACAACGAAAAAGATTGTTAAAACCATCAATGCCCCAAAAAGTATTATCATCATATACCTCATTATCATCTGGCTTGATGTATTTTAGCCCCATGAAGGGGAAAACCTATTATGTAAGCTAAATTGTTATTGTATATACCAACCAGTTGTTGGATTACACACTTTTTTTCCATCAATATCTAAAATTTCCCAACCATCACCTGTGCAATTGAGAAAATGATCAATTTGACCCGATTCATAAATGCGTAAAACCTCTTGAGCTTCTTTTGTTTGTGCCCATCTATCAACAAATTGATAATTCGCAAATGCTTTATGATATGCTGCTTCAAAAGCGTTTGTATAGATTTTACTATGAGCAAAATAGGCAGCAACTAATATTATTAGTGTTGAACAGAAAATGGAACCTCCTATCCATTTAGATAGTGAAGTATTTTTTGTTTTACGCGTATATATTTCAAGTTCTTCTTTTATAGCTTTGCTTAGACCGGTTTCTAAAGCATTCTGAGTTTTTAGAAGTTCTTCTATATAAGATTCGATTGTTCTTTTTACTTCATCAGGTAAGGTCGCCAAAGTAGAGTAGTATGCTTCAAAAATACCTAGCAGGATAATAATTGTGTCATCGTCAGTTGAATTAAGCGCTTTAGTTAAAGCTTCAAGTTTTTTAGTGCTTTCACTCGAAGGGGTTTTCCCTAAAATTTGAGTGTAAATTTCAATAATTTTATTTTTTTGTCTTAGTACCATATTTTTAACTCATTTAATCTTTTTTTAGTATCTTTAAGCCATCTTTGAAAGAAGATTCTGTCACCAACATTGAGTGCATCTGGAATTTCTGAAAGAGGAATTCTATCAGTATAAAATTTATTCGCTGCGCTTGGTATAACTTCTTCAATGTAGAACTCTCTTGAGAATAATTTCTTTGTTTCGCAATTGTCATAAAGTGAAAATGCATTCTGATCTCCAAAAAAGTGATTTTTTGTTGGAACTATATATTTTGGCTCTATCACTTTTGTGTATTCTTTAAGTAATAAAATACTATCTTTTTGATTGTTTAGCATAAAGAATACACAAATATCTTCACTAATCTCTTTTATAGTTTCACCCCAGCTTTGAATGCTTTCTTGGTTTCTAGCCCCCATATTCACAATGATGTGTTTCTCAAAGTCATCATCCTTATTCTCCTCTGTAATTACAACATCTTTATTGCTGTGCTCATCAAGTAATGTTAGAAAATCTGCCCAATCACTTACAGTGTCTATTTTTTGTAAAAAGCAAGGGAATTTCTTGTGATGTGCTCTATACACATCTGGGTTTGATGTGTCAGTATCAATAATCACTACATCACGTCCTATACGGCTTAAGCAATCGATAAGGATGGAACTCATAATTGACTTGCCAACGCCGCCTTTGCCACCTTCTAAAAAATACAACATTTCTTTTTCTCCTTATATGTCATCATTTAAAAGTATAAAATTGTTCTCTACTGCAGAATGTTCATGTTTTTCTACAAATTTTTCAGCAGTACTTTTTTGTGTTATTTTAGTACTTTCTACTGCTTTAACTTCTACCATTTTTGGTTTACCTCTTTCCTTGCCTTTTTTTTCATTTCTAATGTTGTGATAATTCTTTTTAAAAGTTGCCTCTGACATTCCTGTTACCTCACTGATTAGTTTTGCAATGTTAGTCAGATGATGACCTTTTGCAAGAAGCTCCCTAATTTTTGTGTAAGACTCCAGTACGAGCTGCTTATTCTCGTTTATGGGAACAGGTTGATCACTTAATTCATCAAGTGATTTATCCAGGAAATCTTTTTTCCTGTTAAACATTTCTTTTTTACTTTTTTCTTCCATTAAATATTTTTGTCTCCTGTTTAATAAAAATTTATATTTTTTTTATATACAATAATAATTTTGTTTTGTCAAGATAATTTTCTTAAATAGTTGACAAAATATCTTTTTTCGTTTATATTATTTTATAACTAGTCGTGTTTTGTATGACAAAATAAAAAATATTAAAAAGGATTTTATAAAAATGACAGTCAATCAGAGGAAAAAGTCGAAATTAATTTCTTTTCGTGTAACTGATGAGGATGAGAAAGAAATTCAAGAAAAAGCAAAAGAAGCTAAGATGACGGTTTCAAATTTTTGTAGACGCCAAGCAAAAGGTGCAGTTGTGAAAGCTCCAAGCCCTTTAGTGCCTATAGCTGATAAGGAGTTGGTGGTTTTTGCAAAAGAAATAGCTAATAATTTAAAAGAAACTAAAGAAAGAGGTCAAGAGCTTGATGAAGAAATTTATAATAATGTAAACGACTTGATTCGTCGTGTAAATGTAAGGATAAACAATATAAATATATTATGATAATTTCAGAGAAAAAATGCACTCAGGATAAAAGTAAAAGGCAAAATATAATAGATGTTATTTCTTATATTGCAAAAATTGGTGAGCATGTTGCTATGGCAGATGCGGTTGATTATATCAATATAATTAATTGTAGAAACGGATTTGAAACTTATGAAAGCATTGATGCTTTATTGATGGAAATAGTTATACAGGCTGAGATTGCAACCAAGTCGGATAATCCTACGGTGCATTTAGTATTATCGTGGAGTGAAGATGAAGTTCCAACAAATAAAGAAATTGATGAAGCAGTAAAAATTACACTTGAAGAACTTACTTATATTGATTGTCAAGCAATCTATGGAGTTCATAAAAATACACAGCATAGGCATTGCCATCTCTTTATAAATCGAGTGGATTTACTTACTGATAAAGTTTGTAGCGATTCTTTTAGTCATGACAAACTTAATCGAGCAATGGCAAGAATTGATGCTGTACAGAATTGGCAAAGTCCGCCAAATGCAATTTATAGATACGATGAAGAAAATGATGAAATTATTAAATTGCGAAATCCTTCGCCTGATCAAAATTTATCGTCTAAGGCTTTAGCAAGTGAGGTTTACTCTGGCTATCAATCTGCTGAAAGAGTTGTAAAGAAATATGTAGAAAATATTCTAAATTGCAAGACATGGGAAGAGGCACAAAAGTTAATGGCTGAGAAGGGAATAAGCGTAGTAGAAAAAGGTAAAGGCTTTGTATTTTGGTTAGCCTTTGAAAACCAACCTGCAATAGCTATAAAGCCAAGCAAAATCTCTCGTTATCTTGCACACGATAAACTTATAAATAAATGGGGAAATTTCATAAAATATGATTTTACAGTAAAGCCACATCAAATGATATCCCTTAATAATAATGATGAAACATTTTATAAAAACATTGCTTATAATATGGATAGGCTTGTTCAAAGTGAATACAATGATGAGTTAGATCGCATCAAGCTATATCCTCTGTCACAACCGACATTCACAGCAATGAAACAAGTTATAGAAGAAGAAAAAGATAAAAAGAAAAGAAAAAACAAAGATAATTTAGAAATAGCATTAGCTAAGAAAATCAAAGCAGACTCTATCCAATATGCTTATGAAGAGCATGAAAACCTTTCTTATGATGAACCGAAAATCTATGATTTTAATCAATTCATAATAAAAGATACAGGGAATAAACTTTTCATTTTTTATTTAGAAAATGATTTGCAGTTTTCTGCAATAGAGAACACATTCGATATCTTAAGTAGTAAAAATGTACGTTTTGAGGATTGTATTTTTCAAGGTTCACAAGCTTTTAAAGAAGCTGTAATTAGAAAATTAGATAAAGAAAGTGAAGAGTCAGCGCTTTTACATGGGGAAAAGGTTTAGCTTTTA
>CAYJIN010000156.1:0-3831 GCA_964370245.1 uncultured Desulfovibrionaceae bacterium | reverse complement strand
GAACCATAAGTTGCAGAAAAATTTTGAGGAATTTCTTTTGTAGTATCTGCTTCTTTTGTCGCTTCAACTTCTTTAATAGCTGAAATTTCTGCAACAACTTCAACAGGTTCTTCTATGTCTTCAACAGCTGGATCAATTTTTTCTTCATCAAGCACAGTTTCTATTTCATCTTGAAGATTCGTATCACTGATAATTTCTGAATTTTGATTAGCAACATTAATAGCAATATCTTCTTCTGTTGTTACTGTATTTTCTTCTTCAATTACAATACTTTCAGCTGTCGATTCACTATCATCTACTTGAGAAATAAGCTCGTTGCTTTTTTCTTCAAAAGGTTCTTGCTGTATGGTTTCTGATGTAGTTTCTTCTACTAAGGAAGTTTCTACTACTTCAGCTTCTTTTTCATAAAAAACGAAATAGTAGATAGCTCCTGCTCCACCTATAATAACAAGCAAAAGAATAATATAAAAGAAAGATGAACCAGATTTTTTCTTTTCAATATATGTTCCGTGTTGATTAGGAACATATTTATCAAGCACACTCATATCACGTGGCGAAGTTTTAGGTTCATTTGCGTCAAGATAATCTAAAGCTTTTTGTAAGTCAGTGCTTGAAAAGCCTAAGAAAAGACCATAGGTTTTTATAAAACCACGAAGAAAAACAAGTTCAGGTAAATCTTCACGAGCACCATCTTCAATAGCTCGAATAATTTTAACTGAAAGCTTTATTGATTTTGCAACATCATCAACAAGTAAACCCCTATGTACACGGGCTTCACGAAACTGTGCACCAAGTTCTGCTAAAGTCATGCTTACCTCTAGTATCTAATATCGATAATTGCTTTATCGTGTAATTTAGTGAGATATTCTTCATAAGCAATTTGGAATTTAGGTTCACGAATAGCTTGTTTAATTTGTTCTTGCATTTGAGAATTTAATACTTTGTCACCTTCTGTTGCTTTTACATCAATAAGGTGAATTTGTGCGCTTTGTGGTCCAAGTTGTAAAATAGAGCTTGTTTCACCTACTTTTAAAGTGCTTACGATTTGAAGCAATCCAGGCGCCAAATCACCAGCTTCTGTCATGCCCATATCACCTGAATTTGAAGTATTAGGCCCTACAGAAACTTTTTTTACAGCCGCTGCAAATGAAATTTTTCCGTCTTCAATTTGCTGTGCATATTTTTTTGCTGTTGCTTCATCAGGGTAAACCATGAGTCCAACTTGATATGCAGTTACAATTGAGCCAAGATCAGGGTGTGTATTGAAATATTCAACAACTTCATCTTCAGTTACAAGAATTTTCTGCATAACATTTCTACTCACGAGCTGTTGAAGAATCATACCAGTTTTAATATCTTCTTTCATTAATTTTTCAGTCATGCCGTGTTTTGCAGCTTCTTTGAAAAATGCTTCTTTAGAAAGTTTTGTGCTTGAAATACGAGCGACTAATTCTTGCTCTACAAATTCATCATTGACTACTATGCCTTGCTTGGCAGCTTCCTGAAGAAGCACTTGTTCTTCAACCATTTTTCTTAAAACTTCCGCTTCAATTCTTTGAATTTCAGCTTTGTTTTTTTCACTTTTAGGATTAATGCCCATACTGAAAAGCACAGGAATAATTTCTTGTTCAAGATCGTAAGATGAAATCATTTCACCATTAACAACAGCAACAACTCGTGCTGATGAAGCATAAGCTGTTGAAGATAAAAGGGTTAGACAAAATAATATTGATAAAAATTTTAAACGCATATTAGCTCCAAGGGAAAGAATTTTTTCATATTACATTTTCTTATTTCTTTTTGCAAGTAAATATCTGTAAAAAAATTTGTATTTTCCTTTGTTTATCACACTTTAAGGCTTGTAATTATATTCAGATTTTCCGCCTGATTTATGGATCAATCTGCAATCGCTGATGCAGATGACTTTATTATGAAAGATTTTGAGCTTTGCCGCAAAATCCTCACTGCGCTTTTTATGCGAAAAAAGCTTGTTCGCTAAAGACATATTCACTTGTGTTCATGCGATATCTAAGCCTTATAATTATATTCAGATTTTCCGCCAGACTTATGAATTAATCTGCAATCGCTGATGCAGATATCTTTATTATGAAAGATTTTGAGCTTTGCCGCAAAATCCTCACTGCGCTTTTTATGCGAAAAAAGCTTGTTCGCTAAAGACATATTCACTTGTGTTCATGCGATATCTAAGCCTTATAATTATATTCAGATTTACCGCCAGATTTATGGATCAATCTGCAATCGCTGATGCAGATATCTTTTTGCACAGCTTTGCACATATCATAAATTGTTGCAGCAGTAACTTGCGCTGCAATAATAGCTTCCATCTCTACACCAGTTCTGTCTAGGGTATGCGTTTCAGCTTCAATTTCAATACAAGGCGGATTATCTACAATATTAAAGCGGATATCAGCATAAGAAATTGCTAATGGATGACACATAGGAATAAGCGCCCAAGTTTGCTTTGCCGCTAAAATACCAGCAACTTTTGCGGTTGTAAGCACATCACCTTTTGGCAAGGCATTTTCTTTCAATAAAGCCATTGTGTTTTCATTAACAAAAACATTACATGCAACAATAGCAACTCTTTTTGTTGTTGCTTTTGCGCCCACATCAACCATGCACGCATTTCCGTGCTTATCAAGATGTGTAAAACCTAGTTCTTCATTTTTTTCATTATTTGTTTGCATAGCATTTTCTATATATTGATAAAGATGTTGATATACTTCATCAAAGTTAAAAGTTGTTGTATCAAAAAGATAAGCATCATCTGCTGCTTTTAGCGGGTCAATAGCTCTTGTTCTATCTTGTTTATCACGCGCTTGTAAGCTTTCAAAAAGCTCTTGATAGTTTGGGTTTTCACCCTTATCAACAAGCTCTTTATAGCGCCTTTTAGCACGCTCTTCCGAACTAGCATCAAGAAAAACTTTGCATTGAGCATGAGGAAAAACTTTTGTTCCCATATCACGCCCTTCTGCAATAATTGAAAATTGTTCACCAATTTTTCTTTGATGTTCTTGCAAAACTTTTCTTACAATAGGGTGTTTAGCAATGAGAGAAGAAAGACGTGAAGCTTTTTCTGTACGAATAGGAAGATTATCAACAAACTCACCATTGCATAAAAGCTTTGAACTCGCCCCTTTTCCGTCGAGAGAAAAAGAAAATTGACTTGCTTTTTTTTCCACGTCATCATCGTCTAAATCCATAATTTCAGCACCAAGCTTTATTCCAAGCGTGCGATACATCGAACCAGTATCAAGCATAGGAATATCCATAGCTTTTGCTAGTTTTTTTGCAATTGTGGATTTTCCAACACCACCAGGCCCATCAAGGGTAATGATAAATGGTTGTGACATTATGCTAAAAATTCCTTTATATATGAAAGTAGCAATTCGTTTTCACTCGGTAAACCAATAGAAATTCTTAAACTGTTTGGCAGATTATAGCTTCCAAGATAGCGTAAAATAATGCCTTTTTCTAAAAGATATTCAAATAAAGCTTTGCCTTGCCCTTCTTTACCATTTTTTGGTAATTCAACCATGAGAAAGTTTGATTGTGATGGAACAACCATGCACCCCAAAGCTTCAAGCTCTTTTGTTAAGAAGTCGCGCCCATTTTTTGAAATTTCAACAGTTTCTTTATAAAATTCAAAATCTTCTAAAGCTGCCAAAGCCGCTTCTTCGGCAAGAATATTTAAAGAGAAAGGTAAGCGAACTCTACAAACATAGTCAGCCACTTCTTTAGGGAAAACACCATAGCCTATACGCAAACCTGCAAGCCCATAACATTTTGAAAAAGTGCGCATAATTGCAA
>CAYJIN010000155.1:0-3901 GCA_964370245.1 uncultured Desulfovibrionaceae bacterium | reverse complement strand
GCATAAGCTGTTGAAATTGCTAAACCTGAACCGCATTTCTCACGCATCCAGTCGTGGTGCGCAAGTAATATGCCAGCAGCATAAAGATTTTCATCAATAATATTACCGCTATGGTCAACAGGATTAAAGTTTTCATTCACCATTACGCCAGAATAATTTACTGGGTGCCCGTGCTTATGGAATAAATCTTCATTATGCCATAAATCGCGTGATTCTGGTTGATGTGTAGGAAGATCCATAACAGTTTCTATAACGCCTTTTTCACGATCAGCAAATAAGCCATTTCCAATAAATCTGCCTGTAGCAAGAAGAACATTTTTAGTGAAGATTGTTTCAGTTTTATTTGGTTGGCCGTATTCGCCTAAAGTAACAAGATAACCATCGCCTTGCTTTTCCACTTTTACAGCACGAACAAGTCTTCTTGTTTCAATTTTATCATTTTCTAAAAATTCATCGAAGATATTTTTAAGCCTGAAACCAGGAACAGAAGCAGGTAAAGTTGGAACTTCAAATACAGGCACGCCTAAAAGTTCAGAAAGTCTTTCTGTGCGAATATGCGCATTATGAATTCCAAGAACAGAAGGCAGTGCAACACATTTTGAAACGCCAAGAAGTGGTTTAATACTTGCAGCTAAAGCTTCAAGGTGAGCTGGCAATTCTAATGATTGAGCCATTGATCCAGGTAAAAGAGGTTGTTCAATATCAGAAGGAAACATTATTTTTGCTGAAGTTAAATAAGGATTATTTTTCTTCGCAACTTCAACAATTTGCTTTGCAGAAAATTCACGATAGCCATGAAAATCAACAAGCAAAGTCGGAGTTTTATTTTCTAAAGCTTCAACTCCATGCCAGAAAGATTCTGGCACAGCCCATGTTATTTTTTTGCCACCCATAGGTGTAAGTATATAGGAAGATTCGTCTTCTTTGTGTTTGAACGGCATGCCGTGCTTTTTGAGCCAAGCAATGAATCCATCCATAGCTATGCGCACATTTTCAGCACCAACTTTTGCATAAGGATGCAAAGGTTTAGTTGTTTTGAGTGCCTCAATTGATTCAAATGGTTTTTTAGTGCCATATACATCAAGTAAACCACTTGCAAACACGATTTCAGCTGTGCTACCAGCTTGAACCACAGAAAGGCCTTGTTCAGCAGCGAAAATTGCTGCAGCTGTTCCAGCAATGCCTGAACCAGCAATAAAGAGATCACAATCGAATTGACTTGCCATTATTCCACCTCGTCCTGTAAGCCTAATAAGCCAAAATAGAGTGCTTCTTTGAGTTCTGCCTGACTAAATTGTCTGCCCCACATAACATAACGTTGACCACGCCAGCGTGAATTTAAAAATTCTCTAAGTCCGTCAAGCCCGTGCGAATCACTTGTTTGAAGATTATCGTAAAGGTGCGCAGTAACACGTGCAGCACAGAAAGTTCCTTGGCATGGCCCTTTACCAACGCGCGAACGGTTTGCAACAGTAGCCATTTTTGCTTTAGGTGTGCCAGTATCTGCCCAGTTTGTAAGAACTTTATCAACACCTGAACGAGGAACAACCTCACATTCACACAAAAGATAATCATCAGGTGTGTGCTTGCTCCACCATGCATATTTATGCCCTAAGCTAGGGTCAGTCCATTCAGCAAGACGTGATGGTTCAACAATTGTTGTTGCTGTTGTGCAAGCCACATTAACGCCAAGGCGTTTACAAATAAAATCAACTGTCTTTTCAGCCATTAAGCGATAAGTAGTAAGTTTACCACCAGTAACTGTAATAAAGTTAGAAAGTTCTGCGTCTTCATGGTCAAGCAAAGCAAAACCACGGCTTGCGCCACGGCCATCGCTATCATCTTTTGCTTTTAAAAGAGGGCGAATACCTGCGTAAGCTCTAATATAAGGTGTTGTTGCAAGTGATGGCACCATAGGAATGCCTTCTCTTAAGTTTGCATCAACTTCTGCTATGCTTGGGTAATGATCGTCAGGATCTTGAACTGTTACAGAGGTTGTTCCAAGAATAGAAACAGAACCACCAGGAACTAAAATATCGCCATCGCCAGGTGCTCTTAATCTGTTTATAACCGATGTAGTAATACGTGATTGAGTGATGATGAGCGTACCTTTTGAAAGCGTCATTCCAACTTCACAACCAGCTAAAGCAGCAACTTGTGAAGCCCAAGCTCCACTTGCATTGATAATTTGTTGTGCAAGAATTTCTTTTACATCGCCTGTAAGCGTATTTAGAACTTTAGTTGCCACAATACGACCATTATTTTTTACAAATTCAATAACTTTGTGATGACGAAGGTATTGTGCATTAGATGATTTATGTTCGAGCGCAGAAGCAATATTTTCAAGTGTGAGCATGAATGGATCAATAGAAGCATCAGGCACTTTATATGCTGCAATGAGATTTTTTGCTAAAGCTGGTTCTTGTTCAAGAGCCTCATCTTTTTCAATTTTTTCAACAGTGATACCTGCTTTTTCGCAAGCAGGGGTAAAGTCGGCGATATAATTTTCATCATCGCCTTCTACTGCAACAAAATATCCACCACAAGGGTCAATACAGTGGCTAAAAGTTTCTTTTAAAATTGCATTTTCTTGTGCACATTCGGCTGCAGAGTGAAGATCTTTAACCGCATAACGACCGCCAGAGTGTAATAAACCGTGGTTGCCGCCAGTTGCTCCAAAGGCTGTATCTTTTTGTTCAACTAAGATTGCTGAAACTCCGCGTAATGTTAAATCACGCAAAATACCAGCTCCTGTTGCCCCCGCACCAATGATGAGTACTTGTGTTTCCATATTACCCACTTCTTTTGTTTAATTTATTTTCTTAATGAAAAATATATCAAATAAACATTTTTTGCAAGTTTTAATACCTGCATTTAATTTGTAAGAAAAATTATTTTGTGTGCAGTTTTTTGAACTTCTTTTGCCTTATCATTGGAAGGGTAGTAAGAAGAATAACAGAAATAATAATTATTAAAATTCCTAAAATTGTTGATAAAGTAAGGCCCTCGTTGAAAATCATTACACCAACAACGACTGCAGTTATTGGTTCAGCAGCACCTAAAATAGCTGAAATTACTGAGCCAATTTTCTTTATGGCTGACATCAGTAATAGGTTTGACAAAATTGCTGTAACAAAGGCTGCAACAGCTAAATATGCCCAGTCATAGCATGTTGGAGGTAAGATGAACGTATCTGTAATAATGCTGTAACAGAATGAAATTACAGTGCAAATGAGAAAAAGATAAAATGAGAGAGTTTCTTTTCCGATATTATAAAGTTGAACTTTATATAATCCAATTATATAAATTGAGCAGAAAAAACCTGCGAGGATACTGTAAGTCAGACCCGTGATATTTATAGCAGAAATTTCATCAAAAAATCCTGAAAGTAAAGCCACGCCAAAAAATGTAGTAATACTAAGCAAAATTTTATAATTTTCAAGTGGCTCTTTAAAGAAAAGAACCATAATAAGCATAACAAATATAGGATTTATAAAGAAAATTGTGCTTGCAATACCACTAGGCATATGGTTGATAGCTGAAAATAGGCAAAGTGCTGATAAAAAATACGCAATCCCAACAAGAGTAAGGGCTGAAAAGCCTTTAAATGAGATAGCGAGTGATTTTCTTTTTATAAGCATAGAAAAAAGCATTATTAAACATGCGAAACCAAAACGGTATACTAAACTTGCTTCACTTGTAAAGCCTTTTGCATATAATGGAAGAAAAAAGAAAGGAATAAGGCCAAAAAAAGCGGCAGATAAAATTGCTTCAATTGCGCCGACAAAACGTTGAGATAGAATCATAGATTTTCCTAAAAATAAAAGTCAATGCTAAAAAAGTAAGGTATAGCTAAAAATAATAATTTTCAATGAAATTCTTTCTTATTTACTATTTTTTC
>CAYJIN010000154.1:0-3919 GCA_964370245.1 uncultured Desulfovibrionaceae bacterium | reverse complement strand
TATATACTTGAAAATTCTCTTCTCTTGCTAATTTCCTTTATTTCAAGTATTATAGGACAAATCACATTGCTATAAGGCAGATAAATAAAGCTAGATGAAGCTCAAAAAAATAACATAATATTTAAAATTAATAAAGAGGAAATAAGCATGTTGAAACATATTGTATGGTGGACATTGAAAGAAGAAGCTGAAAACGCAACAGCAAAAGAAAATGCATTAAAAATAAAAGAAATTGCTGAAGCTCTTGTTGGCAAAATTGACGGCTTAGAATCACTTGAAGTTGCAATTACTATTTCTGAAACAAGCACTGTTGATGCAGATGTAGTTTTACAAAGTGTGCATACTTCAAAAGAGGCATTACAAATTTATGCTGAACACCCAGAACATCAAAAAGTGGGAGTTTTTATAAAAAAAGTTGTTGCTTCAAGAGGCGCGCTTGATTACGAAATATAATCAAAGAGTCGATAAAAACAATAAATCACAGTTAAAACTTTACTGACACGATAGTAATAAGATTGGCATTCTTTTTATATAAAAAGAATGCTTTTTCTATATACTATTTACAACTTTTTAGCTTTTTATAGTAAATGAACCACCACTGCTAAGCGCTTGACTAAGCTCATCAAGTTCATGTTGCGTATATTTTAATCGCTCTAGAACAATTGTCTGAAATTCTGAATTGTCTTCATCTAAAATTGTAAGTTCAATACTATTCTCATTTTCAGTTGTAGTAAAAGTGTAACCTTTTGTTTTCAAAGCAGTTAAGTCTAAAATATCCCCTGCTTCTGATTCTGCTATTAAAGTTTCAGTGGCATTAATAAATTCCTTAGAAGTGAGAATTGGTTTTTCACTTTTATCTTCATTTATTCCATCTAAATTTTGTGCCCAAGCTGACCAATCTTCAAGAAAAGATTTTTCATTGCCTCCAATAAGAACATCATTTTCATCTTCACCTAATATTATGTCAGAAATGCTTTCTTCTTGTAAGTAATCTTCTTCATCTTCTTCAAAACTATCAAGTGGATTTATTGGTATATCCAAATGTTCATCTTCAAAAACGCCAGCTGTAACTTGACTTACACGCGTCACTTGAGTTTTTGATTCACCAGGAGGCGGAACCCTGCTTGGATCAAGGGCTACAAAAAAGTCTTCACCATACACTAATTCATTATCAATGATAAAGTTAGGCAAGGCAAAAGCTGGAGTAGATTTTGGATAGATACCAAAAAAACCTTCTAAAAGAATAGAAGAATTTTCTTCTTCAAACACAATAAGCAAATCATCGCCTTTTTGTTCAAAAAGCGCTGTAAAAATATCAAACTCGAGCGAAAATTCGCTAATTTCACGTGTAATTACGAGTTTTTGCTCACTATTTTCTAAAGGTTTTTCTATTTTGACTGTACGCATAAAAAAGCCTCATAAGAGTATTTAAATGTTTTAAAGGCATTAAACTTATTCTCTTCTATTTTATAAATATGGTTTTTTATAAGATATGTCAACTTTGAGAAAGTTCAATTTAATTAAACGTCAAAAACAAAAATATATTTAGAGGAAAACTATTCTTTGCGTAAGTCTTTTACAAATTGTTATCAGCTAAAATAGCGCAAATTGTAATTTACAGATAGACTTTGATAATATTCTTTTGCTGGCAAAGCCTCATCAGCTGAAATTATGCCAAGTAAATATTGTGCAAGTAAAGCATCAAAACTAAGTAATCCTTTACAAGTGTCTGTTAATACAAGTCTATCATTTTCTGAAAAATTATTATTATCATCAAGGCACACCCAAGCTTCTACATCACTATGCCGTGATAGCCATTCCTGCACTTCTTTGCCTCGTTCACAATAAAGCATCTTTGTTGCCCAATCTTCATGCAAAACACCTTCAAAACCATGTTGTTGCAATAAATTTTCCATTCCTTCTTTCGTATTTCCAAAACGATAAGTAGATGAAATTACAAAATAATTCTCCCCTTCTAAGCCTTCAAAAATTGAATTTACTGCTTTTATGTTTGGATTCAAAGGAAGGTTTTTTCTATTTCTAGCTTTACTAAAATTTGCCCCTGCAAGTGAGCTTGTATGCGTAAGATTTAAAACTCCATCAATATCTAAAAAAACTACTTTCATCGGGCAACTCCTCATATTTTCAGAATATATTTTTATGGCATATAAATAGAAAACTTACAACTTATTCTATTAGTATCCATTTCTATGCTCTAACATGCTAATTTTAAAAAGAAAAAAAACTATAACCTTTCCAGTTGATTTTTTTTATTACAAAAAACATTACAAATCATTTTATAGCAATAATTTTAGAATACTCGACAAGTTGCTAATCAGCTGTTTATTCATTCCTTTTTTAGAAAATTATAATTTTTTCTGAAAAAAATAATAAAAAACATTTTGAAATAAAATATAATAAAACATCTTTTGGACTAAGACAAACGCCAGCAAAAAAACAAGTTATTATTGAAATATCAATATATTATAAAAGAAAAAAATGTATTTCTACAAAACAGAAAAAAGTTCTTGCAATTTTTAAAAATTAATTATACATATTATCAATCAAGTGATACGGCACTTGAGCCTGATGCGATGTTTAATGTCGGCAGGTTGAGTATATGCTGAGTCTTATGTTTTGGTAGACGGCATAATTCAAACAGAATTGCAAATACTTTTTTGCTATTCTTTTTTATTTAAATGCCAGCTACACAGTAAAATTAAGTTTACTGAGAGTTTCACATAAGGAAAATTCACATGTCTCAAATAATATTAAGCATGCCACAAGCAAATCAAAAAGTTATCTTACCAATGAATTCAGATGTCACACAAGTGATTTTGAATTTTGAAAGCTCTATTGCAAGCTTTGAAAAAATTGATCAAGATTTCATTCTTTATTTTGATAATGAATCCACAATCATTTTAGAAGAATTCTATTCTATTTACAGCACTGAAGAAGTTCCTTCCTTTGTTTTAGATGGGCAATTTCTTGAGGGCGAAGATTTTTTTGCAGCTCTTGGTTCTGAACTTATGCCAGCAGCTGGTTCAGAAGAACCAACGCAAACTA
Organism: uncultured Desulfovibrionaceae bacterium; assembly: GCA_964370245.1. Classification (GTDB taxonomy): domain Bacteria; phylum Desulfobacterota; class Desulfovibrionia; order Desulfovibrionales; family Desulfovibrionaceae; genus CAYJAZ01. The sequence continues at coordinate 853 of CAYJIN010000154.1, read as the reverse complement.
TCGAAAACGAAGGTTTTGCTGTAGAGGGCGCAGCTGATATTTTAGCTTTTGGACTCAGCTCACTTGAAGAGAACTCTCTTGCTGGTGGCTCTTTTTTCACATATGAAAAATTTGTTCCTCAAAATGATGCACCAATTATGCTTGCGTATAACTCTCAAGCATCTGACGTATATACACAAACCCATCCACAAGCACCTAACCATATCCAAATAATCGGAACCTATAATAAAGGTGAACTTTTGGTAGGCTCTAGCGGAGACGATTTAATTTTTGGTTTAGGTGGGCAAGATCAAATCAAAGCTGGCGACGGCAATGACATTATCTATACAGAAGCTAGCCCTGACCAAGTGCAAATTGTTATAAGTCGTAATCCTTATGACGACGTTGTTGATGGCGAAGGTGGCAATGATCAAATTTTTACTGGCGCTGGTAATGACTTACTTTATGGTGGCACTGGAGATGATTACCTTGACGGTGGTGCTGACAATGACTTGCTATTCGCTGGCGCTGGAGATGATTATCTTGATGGTGGCACTGGCAATGACACGCTTTACGGTGGTGAAGGTAATGACACGCTTATAGGTGGTGCGGGTAATGACACGCTTATAGGTGGCGCAGGTAGCGATCTTCTCTCTGGCAATGATGGCAACGATACTTTCGTGTTCAAACATGCTGATTTTACAGACGGCGCTAACGATATTATAACTGACTTTGAATCAGGCGATGTGCTTGATTTATCAAACTTTGCATCACAAGTAATGACTATTAGAGCAGAAGAAAGTGGAAATGACACAGTCATAACAATCGATATGGGCACAATGGGAAGCCAAACTATTACGTTAAAAGATGTTGC
>CAYJIN010000153.1:0-3991 GCA_964370245.1 uncultured Desulfovibrionaceae bacterium | reverse complement strand
GAATATTTGAACGTAAAGAGGTAATTTCAGCACCAGCTGGCATGATGTGATCAGTTGTTATATCAGCACCAAGCTTGATAGCAACTTCTAAATTAAAATCTTTTGGAAGTGCGTTAAACTTTGGAAGAGAAACAATATTTGGCCCACGGATAATTTCAACTTCAGCTCTTTTCTTCGCATCAGCGTCAGGATAGATGAAGTGATCTTTCATTGATGGAACATGTGCAGGAAAGTCAGTATATGCAATAGCATTTTTGCTATCGCCCAAAGTCCAAGTTGCAGGATCGGTAAATTTGCCATGCAAAGCACAGAAAGCAGCAGTAACTGGGCTTACAAGATACACATCAGCATCTTTTGTGCCTGAACGGCCTTCAAAGTTTCTGTTGAATGTGCGCACTGAAATGCCTTTTGTCATAGGGGATGAGCCCATGCCAATGCAAGGCCCGCAAGCACATTCTAAAAGACGCACACCAGCATCAAGAATTTTTTCAAGTTTTCCTTCTGTTGAAAGCATGCGTAACACTTGGCGTGAACCTGGTGAAAGGTTTACATCAGTGTTTCTGTCAACACGTTTGCCGTCAACAATATCAGAAAGCGCAGCTAAATCAGCGTAAGATGAGTTTGTGCAAGAACCAATACAAACTTGTGAAATTTGCACGTCTTTTTGCTCAATAGCTAATTCAGCAATAGTTTTTACTTTGTCAGGCATTGATGGACAAGCAGCCATAGGAACAATGGTTGATAAATCTATTTCAATATATTCATCATAGCTTGAGCCTTCATCTGCTGAAAGTTCAACAAAATCTTGTCCGCGACCCATTTTTTCTAAAAAGTCTTTTGTACTATCATCACTTGGGAAGATTGATGTGGTTGCGCCAAGTTCAGCACCCATATTTGTGATAGTTGCTCTTTCAGGAACGCTGAGCGATTTTACGCCTTCGCCATAATATTCAATAACTTTACCAACGCCGCCTTTGACGCTTAATTCTTTTAATAAATAAAGAATAATATCTTTTGCTTGCGCAAATCCTTGTAAAGAATTTGTAAGCTTTACGCCAACAACTTTTGGCATTGGAATAGCATATTCAAGGCCAGCCATCGCTAAAGCAACGGAAAGACCGCCTGCACCCATAGCAAACATGCCAATACCACCACCTGTTGGAGTGTGGCTGTCAGAGCCAAGAAGAGTTTTACCAGGAATACCGAAATTTTCTAAGTGAAGCTGATGGCAAATACCTGTTCCTGGAGGGCTAAAAATTGCATTAAATTTTGCTGCTGTGCTTTGCAAGAATTTGTGATCATCAGGGTTTTTGAAGCCCATTTGCAAAGTGTTATGATCAACATAGGAAATTGAAAGTTCAGTAGCCACTTTTTCCACTTCAAGGCTTTCAAATTGAAGCCAAGCCATGGTGCCTGTTGCATCTTGCGTAAGGGTTTGATCTATTTTGATTTTTAATTCTTCACCAGGTAGGAAATCTGTAATAGATTTAGCTGATGCAGATGGTAAGTGTGCTTGCAAAATTTTTTGTGTAAGATTCATGCCCAGTCCTATTTTGTAAAAGTAAAATTTGTATTTATTTAACAGGAATAGCCAAAATCGTCAACTTTTATTTATTCAGCAAAATACTGCTTAATCTTAGAGCAAAAAATAGAAAGAATGATTTGATTTATAATAATTTTCTAAATAATTGAGCGTCAAAAATTTCTTGCTATAATAATAAAAGTAAGAATGAGGTTTGTTTATGAGAAAAATTATTGCACCCAGTATTAATCAAATGAGATTTATTGATATTGAAGATTTATTTAAAAGAAATATTTCACGCATTTCAATGGAATTTTTCCATACTTTTTTTATGCTTTTAAAATTTGAAAACCATTTACTTCTTGAGTTTCCAAATCGTGGCATACTTTTATTTTCTTCCGACAAAAAAATAAAAAGTCGCTTTGATGGCAAAGAAAATATTGATTTTGCTATGTCAAAAAAATCAATTTTTACAATGCTTTCTGTAAAAAATGTTGAAGATTTTGAAATTATGAAATTAATTGATGCTAATGAACTGTTTAGAAAAGAAAAACAACATGTTAATTTTTTTAATGAAAAATTTTTTAATTCAAATAGTGCAAATCCTAAAGCAAATTATAGCATTAATATGATAATAATTAAAGAAAGTGGGGCATATTTTTTAGAAACAGAAATTAACTATTTTGAGAATGATAAAGCGGAACTCTCAGGCAGACTTGATGATTATCTTGAAGCTGATCAAACAAATCAAGGATATTTTGATTATATTTCACAAAAAAATACTGAAACAAAATTAGGTGTTTTTTCAGTTGATGAGACTGGCAATTATTCATACTCCATTGATAATAATAAAATTAAAGAGTCAATGCTTAGCGCTTTTGAAACTTTAGAAGAGGAAATTGAGGTTTTTGTTCATCGTGGATTTTCCTCATTAAAAATATATCTATTAACAATAAGTATTTATGGTTCAGAAAAAAATGTAAAAATATTTTTGAAAAGCTTTGAAGAGATGAAGAGCAGTGCTGAGAGCATAGATGGAATATTTACAAATAAAGAAACTTCTTTATAAATTCTCTTAATAAAAGGAATTTTTATAGGTAGGTTTAGCTGTTTAAAGAAAAAGTAATAATCATATTTGTTCCGCCACTAGAATTGTTTTCTGCATGTATTGTGGCATTATGTTCAGCTATAATTGATTGAACGATGCTTAGACCAAGGCCTGTGCCATCTTTTTTTCTTGAGTAGTAAGGTTCAAATATTCTTGCTAAAGTTTCAGATGTTAGCCCTATTCCATTGTCGGAAATACTTAAAACACAATTATCACTTTTGCATGATAAAGTGGTTGTGATTTGTGGCTCATCCACATTCTCTAAAACTTCGCAAGCATTGAGATAAATGTTTATAAGAACTTGTTTAATTCTTTCTGCATCAAGAAGAAGCTGTGGAGGGGGAAGCATTGGAAAATCTGTTTCCCATTTAATATGTGAGTGTGATGATTTGAAAATTTGCAAACTTTCTTGAATAATATCAAGAATATTTTCTTCTTGTAATTTTACTTCAGGAATTTGCGCAAATTCTGTGAAATTTTTAATCATTTTTTGCATGCGTTCAACTTCGGTGATGATAAGTTGCGTACATTCTGAAAATACTTGCTCTTTTGGTTCTTTATTATATTTTCTTTCAAGCCTTTCAGCGGAGAGGCGTATAGGCGTGAGAGGGTTTTTCATTTCATGTGCAATGCGTTTTGCAACTTCACGCCAAGCCCCAATACGTTCAGCACGTGTAAGCTCTGTAATATCTTCAATAACTGCAATAATAAGATCATTATTTTCACTAGAACTTGTGTTATTTAGGTGTGTTATAGTAGGAAAATCAGGCACGGTAAGCGCTGTAATAAATATTTTCAATGGTTTTTTTGCAATATTTATTTCAATTTCTTTTTTCCAAATTCTTTTTGGCTTTTGACTAAAAAATGTAAGCATTTCATCAACAATAGCTTGAGTTGGAGGAGAAAGTCTTCCTTCTAGTGGACGATTTTCCCATTCTTGCGTTTTTATATTGAAAAGATCGCTTCCTGCTTTATTGATATTAAGAACTTTTCCATCAAGAGTAAGAACAAAAACACCTGCTGAAATATTTTTTAAAATTGTTTCAATAAAGATGTTTCTTTGTTCAAGGGTTTGATTTGCAAGGATTATTTTTTCATTACTTGAACGAACTTCCTTAACCATTGCATTAAATGAGGCAACTAGTTGCCCTAGTTCGTCTTTTCCTTTATCTTCAAGTAATATATCAAGTTCACCTTGTGCTATTCTGTCAGTTCCTTTTGAAAGTGCTTCAATAGGGGCTGTAAGTTCTTTTGAGAGACGAAAAGCCATAAAAATAGAACTGAAAATCATAATCAAGCCAAGTAAGCCAAGTATGAGCGAAAAAGATAATTTTAAAGGACGCTTGAGAGATTTTAAGTAA
>CAYJIN010000152.1:0-3991 GCA_964370245.1 uncultured Desulfovibrionaceae bacterium | reverse complement strand
GCAACATTTCTTATGTTTTTTACCGCTACCGCATGGGCAAGGTTCATTACGACCAACTTTTGGCTCTTCACGACGATAAGGTTCATCGCCTAAAACATCGCCTTCAACATAAAACCAATTTTCCCCTTCTTTACGGAAAACTGCATTTTCAGTAAGATTTTGTGGAATTCCTTTAATGCTGTAGTTTGCTCTGAAAGATACAAAACCTTCAACATCGTCAGCTCCGCCTTTTTCAGTAGCAAGAATTTCTAGGCCATCCCATTGCAATTGGCTTGACCATTGTTCGATATCTTTAATATCAACTTCATCACGAAATTCTGGATGTGTGCTTTCATCTAAGAAAGGGAATGATTGTAATGCGTGAGCTGTATAACGAGCACGCATGAGGGCTTCAGCTGTAGGTGCTAATTTTGCACCTTCCATAATTGGTTTGCAACAAGCATCAAGTTCTAATTGTGAACCACAAGGGCATAATGACATATTTTGTCCTTCTTTATAATTTAATAGAATATATTTATTTTTTATTCTTTTTTTCTGCAAAAGTCAAATTTTATATGGAGGGAGTGCTGTCTTTTTCCTCTTTTCGTTTTTGTTATGCAAGAAGTCCAACTCTGCACTTGCAAAAATTTTGCTTTGTAAGTGCTATTATCTTTTCTTTTTTATTATTAAGTCTCCGACGGCCAAAGACTAGAAAGTTAAATTCCAACTATATTGATAAATGTAGTTCTTGGAAAAAATTTGTCACTCTTTAAGGCGGCCATGTTCTCAAGACGATAATCGAGTCATACCTGTAGGCGTATACAAAGTATAGCCACTGGTATGCGTGAGTAGAACACCGCCTTATCTTGTGACAAATTTTAAGCAGGTATGCGGAGTTTCCAAAGAGGTACGCTAGGCAGCATGCCTATAGCACCTCTTTGGCCGTCGGAGACATTACAAATAAAGATTAAGGAAAAATAGAGTGAGAAACTTTTCAATTTCTCACTCTATTGATTATAATACACTATTTATCTTTATTACCAACAAAATCAATCCCTAATCCAATTAATCTTCTCATCAAATTTCACACCAAATCTTAGAGGAGCTATATTACATAGATAGATTTTGGCTTTTAGCACAAAATCCTCACTTCACATTTTGTGTCAAAAATGTTCGTTCGCTAAAGATTTCTTCGCAAAGCTCTACTGATGCTATCCACTAGTCAACTAATCTCTAATCCAATTAATCTTCTCTTCAAGTTTCACACCAAATCTTAATGGAGCATCAGTTTCTGGCGTATCAACAAGCGACATTTCAACAACTACATGTTGCCCATCGCGGATTACACCTTTAATTATATATGTTGCAAGCGGTGTTTCAAGTTCGTGTTGCAAATATCTTTTAAGCGGACGAGCACCAAACACAGGGTCATACGCAGCTTTTGCAATATAAGACTTTGCTTGCGAAGTAATTTCAAGCGTAATGTGGCGGCTTTCAAGACGTTTATGCAAGAGTGCAAGCTGAATATCAATAATCTTTTCAATTTGAGATTCTTGCAATGGCTTGAACAGCACAGTGTCATCAATTCTATTAAGAAATTCTGGCCTGAAATATTTGCGTAATTCAGTCATAATATCATTTCTTACATTTGCAAAGAAATTACCTTTTTCATCAATTCCTTCAAGTAAAAGCGGTGAACCAATATTAGAAGTGAGAATAACAATTGTATTTCTAAAATCAACAGTGCGCCCTTGCGAATCAGTTAATCTGCCATCATCAAGAAGTTGTAAAAGCGTATTGAATACATCAGGATGCGCTTTTTCAATTTCATCAAAAAGGATAACTGAATATGGCTTTCTGCGCACAGCTTCTGTAAGTTGCCCACCTTCATCATAACCAATGTATCCCGGAGGCGCTCCAATAAGACGTGAAACAGAATGTTTTTCCATATATTCGCTCATATCAAGGCGAACCATATTATCTTCACTATCAAATAAAGCTTCTGCTAAAGCCTTACATAATTCAGTTTTACCCACACCAGTTGGCCCGAGGAAAAGGAATGAACCAACAGGACGATTAGGGTCAGACAAGCCCGCACGTGAACGCAACACAGCTTGAGCAACTGCTTGCACAGCTTCTTCTTGCCCAATCAATCGTTTATGCAATTCACTTGGAAGCGCAAGAAGTTTTTCCCTTTCAGTTTCAAGCAAGCGCGTTACTGGAATTCCCGTCCAGCGTGCTACAATGCTCGCAACATCATCAGGGCGCACTTCTTCTTTTAATAAGCTATTTTTATCTTGATTTGCATTTTCAGCTCTTTCAAGTTCATTTTCAAGTTTTAGTAAGTTGTCATACTTCAACTGTGCAGCTTTATTGAGATTATATTCACGCTCTGCTTCTTCAATTTGCATTTTTACATGCTCGATTTCCGCTTTGATTGAGCGAACAAATTCAATTGATGCTTTTTCTTTTTCCCACTGCTCTTTATATGTTGCTTGCTGAACACGTAATTCAGAAAGTTCATTTTCTAATTTTTCAAGGCGCTCTTTTGAAGCTTGATCACTCTCTTTTTTAAGTGCTTCACGCTCAATTTCAAGTTGCATAACTTTACGATTTACTTCATCAAGCTCTTGAGGGAGTGAGTCAATCTCAGTTCTGATAAGTGCTGCTGCTTCATCAATTAAATCAATTGCTTTATCAGGTAATTGTCTATCAGCAATATAACGTTGTGAAAGCACAACAGATTCAACAATAGCAGAATCAGAAATGCGCACACCGTGATGCACTTCAAATTTTTCTTTTAGTCCACGCAATATTGAAATAGCGTCTTCAACTGTTGGTTCTTCAACTAAAACAGGCTGGAAACGTCTTTCAAGTGCTGGATCTTTTTCAATATATTTACGATATTCGTCTAATGTGGTTGCCCCAATGCAATGGAGTTCGCCACGTGCAAGCATTGGCTTGAGAAGATTGCCCGCATCCATGCTGCCTTCTGATTTTCCAGCGCCTACAATAAGATGAAGTTCATCAATAAAAAGAATTACTTCCCCTTGCGACTCTTCCACTTCTTGCAATACAGCTTTCAAGCGTTCTTCAAATTCACCGCGATATTTTGCACCAGCAATGAGCGAGCCCATGTCTAGTGAGAAAATCTTTTTATTTTTCAAGCCTTCAGGCACATCACCTTTCAAAATACGAAAAGCTAAACCTTCCACAATTGCAGTTTTACCCACGCCAGCTTCACCGATTAATACTGGATTATTCTTTGTCCTGCGTGATAAAATGCGGATAGTACGACGAATTTCATTCTCACGCCCGATAACAGGATCAAGCTTACCTTTTGAAGCAGCTTCAACCAAGTCACGAGCATATTTACTCAAAGCTTCAAAGCTGTCTTCAGGTGAAGCCGAAGTTACACGATGCGAACCACGAATTTCAGCCGTTGCTTGCAGAAATTTTTCAGAAGTTAGTTGAAATTCTTTTGCAACTTCTTGAATAGCACCAAGCGCACCAACTGAATTTGGCGGATTGCCAAGCGCAGGGTCAAGTAATTGTGCAAAAATATGCTCAACACTAATATATTCATCTTTGAGGCGTTTTGCTAAATCTTGGGCAAGGCTCAAAGCTTTTGCTAATCTTCCAGAAATACGAATTTGGCTCATATCTTCAATAGAAGCACGAACTCGTGGGCGTTTATCTAATGTTCTGTCAAGCGCATTAAGCAAAGCATGTTGATTAATATTGAGCTTTGTCAATATCTTAGAAACCAAACCTTCTTCTTGCGAAACTAAGGTATAGGCTAAATGTTCAACATCTACTTCTTGATGTTCACGTTTATAGGCAAGCGCTTGGGCTTGCGCTAATGCTTCTTGAGATTTGATTGTTAATTTATTCATGTCCATAACAGTTCCTTCGCTTTTGCACACTATTTAATATTGTCACAAAGGCTAGAGTATATTTTCCTTCAATGTAAAGTTAAAGGATAATTTATATTATTTGATATTATTCTTTA
>CAYJIN010000151.1:0-4017 GCA_964370245.1 uncultured Desulfovibrionaceae bacterium | reverse complement strand
TTAGATGAAGTTACTAAAAATATTGATGCAAATGCTTTAGCAAATGGCACTCAATATGGAATGAAGCTTGTGCACTGGAATATCAACAACTACATACCAAAAACAGTAAACAACTGTATTGCAACACTTTATGGCAGATTTTCCTATAAAAAACTTCTCAATATTAAAGAGAATAATCTTGTAGAAGAATTTGCGAAAGAATTTTATATTTGGAATGAAATTGAGCAAGATGCATTATTTTTTAGAAATGCAGCTCTCAATATCATGTGGGAGCAACTCCACTATTTTGAAAGTGCGCGCTATCAGCAAGAATCGATGCTCAATCGTGAAGTTATCAATCTTTTAGAAGAAAGTGTAAAACTTGATAAAAACATTCCTTTCCCTAAAAAAGAATATCTTGAAATTTGCACACTTACAAATCATACACCAATTGATCTTTCATCTTTGCAAGAATATGTTTCTGAATATGAAATTGGCTATAGAAAAGATATGGTTTCGTATAGATATGGTAATATGAATATTGCTATTGATGGAAATTTACTTTTTGAAGAAATGGAAGTTCCAACATGGTTTAGCGCTGATGACGACTGGAAAAACCTTGAAGTGAGCGGATTTACCACACCTGATGATAAAAGCATGCATGAGGAAGTGAGAAATTTAGTGGAAAGATTAAATTCTCAATCAAAGCTTGAAACAATTTCACATGACCACATGAAAGCATATATTGGCTTTTTAGGAAAAAAAGACGATCACTATATCACCCTTGCTATCTTTGCACATAATAATCAAATCACTTTAGCTACTTACAGATATAAATCTGAATACAATAATGCTTGGGCTTTAGAATGCGCAAAAGCATCTAAACCAATTCTTCCAAAACAACAATAAGGGAATCAACCCTATGAAAACTATAGGATTAATAGGTGGAATGAGTTTTGAAAGCACGCTCACCTATTATCAAGTAATTAATGAAACAGTAAATAAAGAGCTTGGTGGGCTACATTCAGCTAAAATAATATTGCATAGTGTTGATTTTGCTGAAATTGAAGAACATCAAAGCAACAATGAATGGCATAAAAGCGCTGAACAGCTTTCAAATATTGCAAAATCGCTTGAAGCAAGTGGCGCTGATTTTATTCTCATTTGTACGAATACTATGCATAAAGTAGCTGATGAGGTGCAGCGTGCAATCAATATTCCCTTGCTACACATTGCCACTGTTACAGGTGATGCCCTTTTAGAAAAAAGAATAAAAAAAGTTGCGCTACTTGGAACAAAATATACTATGCAACAAGATTTTTATAAGCAAAAACTTATTGATATGGGCATAGATGTTATCATTCCAGAAGAAGAGGATCAGCAACTTGTTAATTCTATTATATTTGACGAGCTTTGCCATGGTAAAATTATCAAATCTTCAAAAGATGAACTCATCAGAATTGCACACGCATTGAAAGAAAAGAACGCAGAAGGGCTTATTTTAGGTTGCACTGAATTAGGCTTAATTCTCAAACAAGAAGATTGCACAATTAAACTTTTTGACACAACAATAATCCATGCAAAACATGCGGCACTAAATGCCCTAAAATAAAACACAAAAAAGCCCTTGTTTCTTTAGCAAGGGCTTTTCTTTTTAATATTATTACTAACTTATGACCATGTAAGAGCTTTATCCGCTTCTTTAATTGCTTTTGGAATATTTATTTTTTGCGGGCATTTTTTCAAGCATTTTCCACAATCAACACATTGCACGGCAGAAGTATGGTTTGCTTTCAAAATTCTATTATAAATATGCTTTGAATTTTCAATAACATTTTCATCGTCTTCAAAAAGCGTAAATTTATTATAAAGTTCTAAAATATCAGGTATTTTAATATATCTTGGACATGGCATGCAATAACGGCAACCAGTACACGAAAATTTCAAGCGTGATTTATAAATTTTCTTTGCTTTTGCAAAACGCCCAATTTCTTCTGGAGTCATCGAGCCTTCTGCATGTTCAGCAGAGACAATATTTTCTTTTAACTGCTCAATTGCATTCATACCACTAAGCACAACAGAAACTTCTTTTTGATTAAAAAGCCAACGTAGTGCTCTATCTGCTGGTTTTTGTGGCGGATTAGCTTCTTTCCAAATTGCTTCAACATCATCAGGCTGTTGCTTTGCTAAAGCGCCCCCTTTAAGTGGTTCCATAATTGAAACGCCAAGCCCTTTTGCATAGGCTTGTTTTACACCTTTTACACCAGCTTGATATCTATCATCGAGGAAGTTGTATTGAAGCTGGCAAAATTCCCAATCATAATAATCTAATACTTTTTCAAAGAATGCACTATCGTCATGGAAAGAAAAACCAATATGTTTAATTCTTCCTTCTTTTTTCATGCGTGTGATAAATTCAAAAGCTTTTACTTTTTCAAAACGTGGTAATGTAAGTGCATTTATATTATGAAGTAGATAAAAATCAATAACTTCTGTACGTAATTTCTGGCATTGCTCTTCAAAAATTTGCTCAACAGAAAGTGGGCTTTTATACACAGTATAAGGCATTTTTGTTGCTACATACACTTTATCTTTTGCATTCAACTCTTCAAGCGCATAACCAAGCACGCCTTCACTCATTCCTTCATGGTAAAGAAAAGCTGTATCAAAATAGTTTACGCCTTCTGAAATAGCCATATCCATCATCTCAAGAGTTGCTTTAATATCAATATTTATTGGATTGCTATGAGCATGATCGCGCGATTTTAGCAATGGATAGCGCATACAGCCAAGTCCAAGCCTTGAAAGTTTTACCCCTGTTTTACCAAATTCTTTATATTGCATGAAGATATCCTTCTAGAATTTTTACTTTTTCTTTTTATCTTGTGAATAGAATGGTGACATATCATCTGGAAACTTTGGTTCAACACAAGCTATACAGTGCGAGTTTTCAATACACCAATTTTCTGTGCCATTCCAGCGTCTTAAAGGTGAATCACACATAGCCATTGACCCTCTACACCCTAATTCATAACGACATTTTGTTTTATCTGTAAGTATTGTCGCCATTCCATCATCATAAAACTGTGGCAACCAAGGGCATTCTTTATGCGTGCTTTCGCCAAAAAATGGTAATGGGCGCCTATCTTTATCAAGAATATTTTCAATTTGTTTTATGCCTTTTTTCATGCCAAACCTGTGAATTCTATCAAGCGCAATTGCAAGCGAACCCACCATCCAATCAGGATGTGGCGGACAACCAGGAACGTTGATAACAGGAGTTTCAACTTCTTCTTTTTCTAAAAATTCTTGCATGCCAACACAACCAGTTATTGTGCCTTTTGCTGCTGAAATTCCTCCGTAAGCAGAGCATGTTCCAAATGAGAATACTAAGGCAGCATCAGGGCAAAGAATGTTTAGCAAATCAACAAGAGTGTATTCTTTGTGGTCAGCTTCTCCAACAAAGCAAAACTTTCCATCTTCTGCTAGAGGGATAGCACCTTCAAGAATTACAATATATTGCCCTTTAAATTTATTCGCTAAAGCAAGCATTTTCTTTACAGCAGTTGCCCCTTCATTTGCCATAAGCGTTGGGTGATAATCAAGGCTAATGATTTTTGTTAATAAATCAGCAATTGATGAATGTGCACTATTTAGCAGGCTTACAGAACAGCCTGTACAGCTTGCACCTTGAATCCAAAATACAGGAGGACGAGAGCCTGACAAAGTTTCAGCTAAAGCCTTATAAGCCTTAGGATTAAACATTGAAGAAACACCATAACCAGAAACAATGCCTGTATAAAAATCATCATAATTTTGACTATTTAAAGCATTATCAGCTTCAGTAATAGCAATTGGAATATCAATATTTTGCGGGCAACGACGAACACAACTATTACAGCTTTCACATTGTGAAGCAGTAGTGTTATTCATCTTTAAAATACTATTATACATAGTTTTAACGTTTGCCACAACATCTTTATCATTAATAAAGAGATTATATTTATTATAAAGATCTAAAATTGCAGGAATTTTAAT
>CAYJIN010000150.1:2642-4092 GCA_964370245.1 uncultured Desulfovibrionaceae bacterium | reverse complement strand
GGCACCCATTCATCGCCAGAAGAAACAACAGTGTCACTATAACGTGGATCAATAACAATAACTTTCGTGTTTTTATTATGTCTTGCATAGTGCAATGTTTTATTTTTTACGCCACTTGCTCTTGTTTCAGCAGGGTTATTTCCAAAGAAAACAGCAAGTTCACTATTTTCCATATCGCTAAGAACATTGCCATCAACCCAGCCACCACCAAAGAGATAAGGCATACCTACTGTAATTTGAATAGTGGAATAATCAGAATAATGGTTGAGATAACCGCCAAGCACGTTCATAAGCCTTGCAACTGGAGTGCTGGCAGGAGGCCAACTTTTACCCATTGTTGAACCAAGCGCGCCTGTTCCATAACTCAAATACACTGATTCATTGGTATATTTATCAATTGTTGTGCGTAAGCGTTCAGCAATTTCTTTATTGGCTTGCTCCCATGAAATTTCTTCAAATTTTCCTTCGCCACGTTTCCCTACTCTTTTGAGAGGAGTCATGATACGTTCAGGCGCATAAATACGCTGACGCATACTACGCCCACGTGGGCAAGCTCTTAATTGTTGTCTGCCATAAGCATCATCGCCTGTATTATCGGTTTCAATTTGCGTCATCACACCGTCTTTTACATGCACCCTCAGCGCACAACGGCTACCGCAGTTTACGTTACATGAGTTCCAAAGAATTTTCTCTTCACCTTTGAGGTTTTCAGTGCTTGGAACTTCAGCTTTTGCTGTTTTTGGGTTTATTATTTCAAAGGAAAAAGGAGTAACCATACCCGCAACTGCTGCGGCACTCCCTTTAAGAACATCACGCCTTGAAACGTTTTGTTTGGTTGTTTTTTGTTTTAGTTTTTTCATCATAGTCTATAAGCTCCATTTTTAGATGTGTTATACTCATAAAATCTAACACTTTTAAAACATGTTCTTTTTTTTATTGTTATTATTAGATTTAATTTACCAAATGCAATAACTTATTATGCTCGCAACAAAGAAGGTTGCACGCACTAAGTCAAGTAAGCCAAAAAAACAGACACTTACATTCGGCATTTTTTCTTTTTAACTTTCCTCCAGATATTATAGGTTATAAAATCTAAAAAAAGTAAACTGTTTTATTGTAGTCCGACTTAAGAAATGGATATACATTTCTCATTCTAAATAATTTATTAGCATAAAATTATAAGGATTACAAGCTTTAGAGTTTTGTCAGTAATTTGTCTTTAAAGTGATTATTTTTTTCTTGTTTTTTTCTGTCTATCGTGTATCTATTTGGAACAGTTCTTGCTAAACAATTTAGTTAGATTGTCAAAACATTAGTTTTTACAAAAAACTGTATAAAGATAATACAACTTACTTGTGGCTGTATGATTTTTATACACTTTTTTGTTTCTTGTGTGGGTGCTTTTCTGATTTTATTGTTTGTAGTTTGTTTTATGTCTATTGTTTTATGT
>CAYJIN010000150.1:0-2542 GCA_964370245.1 uncultured Desulfovibrionaceae bacterium | reverse complement strand
TTTATAAGTCTTACAGGGTGTGCAACGCAAATTGAAACCTATCAGCCAGTTCCGCCTGATCTTCCCGAAAGCTTTCTTGCGGAAAGTGGGAGTGAAATTCTTGATAAAACAAGATGGTGGGAAGCATTTAATAGTGCTGAACTCAATTCTATTCAAGAAAAAGCTTTGGCTTCTTTGTTTGTAGATGAAAAAAATCTTGGTAACTATGATTTACAAATTGCCTACACCCGCTTAGAGCAAAGTGGTGCAAGCCTTTGGCAATCAAAAACATCACTCTTTCCTTCTATTTCAGGAAGAGGCAGTACAAACTATAGTAACAATTCAAATAGAAACGAAAGTTCAAGCAGCGAGCATGAAAGCACAAGTTATAGCTTAAGCTTTTCACTTTCTTATGAAATTGATTTATGGGGAAAAATTGCAGCACAAGTACAAGCTGACAATTATGCCTATCAAGCAACTAAGGAAGATTTGCTAACAAGTGTTCTAACTATTTCATCTAGCATTACAAATAATTATATTGATTTACTTGCAACACGAGCTGAAATTAAAGTTTTAGATGAACAGTTTGAGCTTAATAGTTCTATGATAAAATCGCAAGAATTACGCTATAAATATGGGCAAGCTTCTGCGCTTGACGTTATTCAACAAAAAGAACAACGCACAAAAGCCTATTCTCAAAAGCCAAATTTAGTTGAAAAAGAAAGGCAATTATTAGCAAGTCTTGCTTTATTATGTGGTGAGTTACCAACTTACGTTCTTGATATAAAAGAAAGTGATTTACCTACACTCCCCCCTCTTCCACAAACAGGCATCCCGATGGATTTATTAGAAAATAGGCCTGATATCCGCGCTGCAAAATTGAGTTTATTAGAAGCGGATAAAAAACTTGCAATTGCAAAAGTTGCCTATTTACCAGACCTTTCTTTGAGCGTTTCACAAGCAACAAGTTTAGCTTCAATTGGTGATTTACTTAACAACTGGGCAACAGGTTTAGTAGGCACAATTGCTAATACTATATTTGATGCAGGTAATAAATCTGCCCAAACAAGAAGGCAAGATGCCGCAACACGTGAAGCTGCCATTACTTACGTAAAAACAGTTTCAGAAGCACTTGATGAAGTAAATACTGCACTTATGCAAGAAATAGCACAGCAAGAATATTTGAAAAATCTTGAAGTGCAATACGAATATCAACTTGCCGCACTGAAAGAAGCTGAAACAAGATATCTTTTAGGACAAGAAACATTTTTACGTTATATCACTTCATTGCAGTCAGTGCAATCAATGCAAAACACTTTATTAACTGAAAAAGCAGAACTCATAAAATTAAGAGTTACACTTTATAAAGCATTAGGAATTAGTATATGAAAAATAGAAAAGCAATCATCTGTGCCCTTTTAATTTTAATCTCAATTTGTGTTATTGCCTTTAATTTTATGACGCCACCAAGGGCAATGCGAGGTAAGCCAGCAAGCATGGCACCAGCAGCAGGCGTGTTTCAAGTGGAAACTGGTTCAGTTCCTATTTATTTAGAAGCAGTTGCAACGCTTATTCCTTTTCATAATATTAATCTGAAAGGCCGCGTTTCAGGTAAAGTTGAATATCTTTCAGAAGAATTTGAAATTGGTTCTATTGTAAAAAAAGGCACTGTGCTCTTAAGCCTTGAAAAGCGTGACTATGAAAACGAAGTAAAGAAATTAAAAGCTTCTTTAGCAAAAGCAAAAGCTGATTATGATGTTGAATTAGGGCACCAAAAAATTGTTCAAGAAGAATTGAAGCAATTAGAAAAAATACGCTCAAACGAAGCTTTATCACAAGATTTATATACTGAACTCACACTAAGAAAACCACAATTAGAACAAGTGCTTTCTGATTTATCTATTGCTGAGGCAAACCTTAATTCAGCAATATATGATTTAGAAGAAACTGAAATTGTTGCGCCTTTTGATGCACTTATCCTTAGCCGTTCAGTTTCATTAGGCCAATATATTTCTGCAAACGAGATTTTAGCTGAACTTGTTTCAGTGGATAAATATTTAGCCGATGTTTCAATTCCTGTTGATGCTCTCTATAATAATCAGCTATTAAGTAATAAAAATAAAACAGTTCCGATTAAAGTAACCACAAACTTTGGTGAAGAATGGGATGGAAAACTTGAACAGGTTGTAAGCGCGCTCACAACTGAATCACGCATGGGTAAAGTTATTGTAAGCATTCAAGATCCACTTGCTTTAGCTGAAAATAATTCAAAAGTTGCTTTGCTCTTAGGCGATCAAGTGAATGTAAGCATTTTAGCAGGCACTTATGACAATGTGATAAAGTTACCTCGCTCTGCTGTTTTTAATAATGAAAACATTTGGGTCGTAAACGAAGCTAATACTTTGAAATATCAAGCAATTGATGTTGTTTGGAGTGATGGAAATAATATCTACATCAAAGCATCTGACTTAGCAGATAAAGCTTTAGTTCTCAATTCAGGCATCAATAACCCCGTTGAAAATCTTGTTGTAAAGCCAACTATTCTGAATTTATCAGAAGAAGA
>CAYJIN010000149.1:0-4114 GCA_964370245.1 uncultured Desulfovibrionaceae bacterium | reverse complement strand
GCAATGGATCCAACTTTACAAAAATATGCTGGTGAAGCATTAAGAAAAGGTCTTGAAAATGCTTCAAAAAGGCATGGCTGGCGTGGTCCTCTTGAAACTGTCGAGTCTACCTCTTTTAATGATTATTTAGCAGAAAAAGATTTTGAACTCAAAGATTTAGAGAACGGTGCTTGGGTTGAAGCTTTAGTTGTTGATGTAAAAAAAGATGGTGCTGAAGTTGAACTTGGTGATGGATATACTGGTTTTATTTCTGTCAAAACAATGGGTTGGGCTAGAAAGCCGAATAAAAGAGTTACAGGCTATGAAACATCTGATAATGTAAAAGATGCAACACAAGTTCTTAATGTTGGTGATGTTGTGTATGCGCGTTTCAATGCGGCTGATAAATCTCTTGATGCAAAAAGACTTGAAGCTACGAAAGCTGAAGAAGAAAGATTAGTTTTAGAAGCAAAAAATAATAATTCACAAAATCAAGAAGTTAACCTTGAAGCCGATGGCGCTGATGGAATTGAAGCTAAAGCAACAAAAGAAGAAATAGTTGTTGATGCTCTTATTGTTGAAAATCTTCTCTTAGGTGAACATACAAAAGATACTATCATTCCGATGGCTTTAGAGCAAAAACCAACAGTGCAAGGCGCTTTGGTTTCAGTTGAACCGAAAACAGCAGAAGTTGTTGCAATGGTTGGCGGCTATTCTTTTGGTTTAGATGGTAGCCACTTTAACCGTGTTACACAAGCAAAAAGGCAACCAGGGTCAGCATTTAAACCTGTTGTTTATTCAGCTGCTTTAGATCAAGGTTTTACACTTACTTCACAAGTTTTAGATGCTCCAATTCTCTTTATTGATCCATGGACAAAAGAAGTGTGGCGTCCTTCAAACTTCGACCCTGATTTTGATGGTCAAATGTCGCTCACAACTTCATTGGCACGTTCACGAAATCTTTCAACCGTTCGTGTTGCTCAGCAAATAGGCATTGAAAATGTTCTACAAAGAGCAAGAGATTTAGGCATGAAAGGCCATATGGAGCCAGCTTTAGCCGCAAGTTTAGGTGCTATTGAAGTAACACCTATTGATATGGTGCGTGCGTATGCTGCTTTTGCAAACCATGGCTTAGTGAGCGAACCTCGCTATATTACCTCTATTCAAGGGCCATGGGGAAATACAATTTATACAAATGAATTAGAGCAAGTGCAAGGAATTACACCGCAAAATGCGTTTCTCATGTCTTCGATGTTAGAAGAAGTTGTGCAAAGAGGAACGGCAACTCCGCTCAAAGGCCTTGATAGACCACAAGGTGGTAAAACTGGCACAACAAATGATGAAATGGATGCTTGGTTTGTTGGATTAACACCAGATCTTGTTTCTGCAACTTATGTTGGTTATGATTTACCAAATTCAATGGGTAGAGGAGAAACAGGCACAAGAGCCGCTTTACCGATCTATAAAATGTATGTTGAAAAAGCCTTTAATCTTTATCAACCCAATTATTTTGAAATGCCAACAGGTATTGAACTGTATGAATATGAAGGCGACTATGTACCTTTTGTTACAGGAACAAATCCGTATAATTCACTAAATGCGCTTTCTGGTGGCATTGAAGAAAATAAAGAAGCTGAAGATTTACTCAAGCAACTTTTCTAAAATATTTGATTATTATTAATGCAATAAAATAAGGAGTTTGTATGTCTGATTGTGTAAAAATTATTGTAGCTGGTGCAAGTGGAAGAATGGGCACAACAATTGTTAATATGGTTCGTGAAAATCCAAATTTAGAACTTGTTGCAGTGCTTGATAGAGAATCAGAAATAAGCAAACTTGGTCATTTAGATTGCCCTATTTTTACAAAAATTGATGAAGCATTCAAAGCATTTCAAAACTCTGAAACAGTAGTAATTGATTTTACAGCACCTGAAAACACTTTAGAAATTTCAAAACAAGCTGATATATATAAAATTTCGCACATTATTGGAACGACAGGTCTAAGCGATTCACAAAAAGCTGAATTAGAAAACTATGCAAAAACAAATAAAGTTTTCTTTTCACCAAATATGAGTGTTGGTATAAATGTTCTTTTAAAAATTCTTCCACAGCTTACTAAAATGCTTGGCGCAGAATATGATGTTGAAATGGTGGAATTACACCACAATAAGAAAAAAGATTCTCCAAGTGGAACAGCTTTACGCTTAGCTGAATGTTTAGCTGATGCAAAAGATTGGAACTTGAATGAAGTAGCAAATTACCATCGTGAAGGTATTATCGGCGAGCGCCCGAAAAATGAAATTGGCGTGCAAACTATTCGTGGCGGCGATGTTGTTGGTGTGCATACCATGTATTTCATGGGCCCTGGCGAGCGTATTGAAGTTACACATCAAGCGCACTCTCGTGAAAATTTTGCGCAAGGTGCTTTGCGAGCAGCTTTTTGGATTGCAAAAAAAGAATGTGGAACATTATATGATATGTCACATGTTTTAGATGCATAATTGACCAAAAACTGAAATAAATAAAAATAAAAGAGTGGATTTTTGAATATTTCCACTCTTTTTTTGTTGCTTTTATACTTATACAAAAGAAAATAAAAAATCGCTCACTAAACTATCCACGAAATGGGCAGAGTAGGTTTAGGCGATTTTATAAATTAACTTTGAGTATATTTTCTATTTCTCATTCAAAAAATTAGTCTAAATAACGACAAATTTGTTCAACTTCTTTTCTTGCAGTTACAACAGGAGTTTCATCAGGATAGCCATAAACAATGAGTGCTGCAACAGTTTCATCTGCAGGAATATTTCCAATTTTTGCTAATAAATCATTATCAATAACGCCCATAATACAAGTTCCCAGGCCTTTAGCGTGTGCAGCTAAGCAGAATGTTTGACAAGCGATACCAGCATCAAAAACTTCCCATGAATTAGCAAATTCATTTGAATATTCGCCTTTTGTTGGATCAAGTTTTCCGCTTTTCCCTTTAACAAATGATAAAATAGCAACGTTATGTGCATTTTTCAATGTTTTCATGTTGTAGACAAAACCTTTAACGCCGTCTAGTTCAATTTGTTCAATAATTTTGCGGTTGTCAATTAAAGTATAACGTGCAACCTGGAAATTTGCCCATGAAGGTGCATAACGTGTGATATCCATAACTTCTTGCATAAGCTTGCGATCAACTGCCTCTTCTTTAAATTTGCGAACGCTTCTACGACCTTTGAGTAATTCTATAGCTTCCATAATAATTCCTTTGTTAAAGATTATTTGTTGTTTTTCGTTGTAACTGTTTTTGTTACAACGAGATAGTATAAAAAAAATTTCTCTTTGTCAAGTTTTCATTTTTCTTTTTAAATAACTCTTTTTCAGATTGTTACAAGTATTTTCTCAAATTATAGCTATATTGACAGTTTTGATTGAATGTTTTATAGATGGTCTTCATTAACTAAAGGATTTAAAATGCAGATAACAAGCCGTTTTACATTTGCGATACATGCCGTTTTATGTATTGCATATTTTCAAGAGCAA
Source organism: uncultured Desulfovibrionaceae bacterium (assembly GCA_964370245.1). Lineage (GTDB taxonomy): Bacteria > Desulfobacterota > Desulfovibrionia > Desulfovibrionales > Desulfovibrionaceae > CAYJAZ01. The sequence goes on along the minus strand of CAYJIN010000149.1, from coordinate 604 downwards.
AGAAAAGTCACCTCTGATTTTATTGCTTTAAGCACAAACGCAAATCCTGTTATTATCCGTAGAATTTTAGGGCAGTTAAAACGTGCAGGGCTTATAATCGTTAAAGCAGGTATTGGCGGTGCATTTTTAGCTAAGAATATAGACGAGATAACTTTACTTGATATATTTAATGCAGTCGAAGCTGTAGATGAAAACTTTTTTAATTTTCACGATAATCCAAATTGTGAGTGCCCAGTTGGTAAAAATATACATACCATTTTAGATGGGCATCTTTCAGAAATTCATCTTGCTATGAATGCACAAATGCAAAAAACAACTATAAAAATGCTTTTAGAAGAAACAAAAGATTATTTATAAAAAAATTGCTTTCTAAATAATATAAAAATTCAACTAGTTACAAGAGTTATTAAATAAACTCAAATGTTAAAACAAGATTTAATAATTAAAAATTTTGTAAGGAAAGGGGAGAGCTCGAGAGGGGAAAACCTCATACTTTTTATAGAAAGTAGTGGTTTTCCCCTCTCGAAATAACATTATTATCAAATAATAAATTACATAGGTTCTGTAAGAATCATGCTTCTTGCTGCTAAAGTTTCGTCTAATC
>CAYJIN010000148.1:0-4174 GCA_964370245.1 uncultured Desulfovibrionaceae bacterium | reverse complement strand
CGAACAAAAGAATTATATGAAATATCATACGCTTCTTTACCTGTAAGACCTGGGCGAAGGGCTTTTATCGCTGCTAATTGCGCTTCTTGTACTTGTTCTAAAACAGTTTTAAAGCGCTCTGATGGATTATCACCAAGCCAGAAAGTACGTGTTTGATCTGAATTATAGTCATTCAAACGCGCGCCAACGTCAACAAGAAGTAGTGAATTTTCAGTAAGAATTGTTTCACTTGGAATGCAATGCGGTAGAGCTGCATGCTCATTAAGAGCAACAATAGGCTTGAAAGCATTGCCAGATGCACCATGATTACGGAAATATGATTCAATATACCATGCAACATCTTTTTCTGTGATATTCTTATGAATATTCTCTTTGAAATAGCTTGGCAAATGCTCCATTAATTGATGATTAAGTAGAGCAGATTCTTTCATAAGTTTTATTTCAAATTCATCTTTGATTACACGTAAATCTTCAATCAATCCAAAAGAAGGAGTTACGTTCACGCCATCAAAGGCAGTTTTCATAAATGAATAAGTAAGGCATTCTTCATCAAAGCCTAGATTTTTGAAGCCTTTTTTCTTGAATAAATCGTTATAAAATGATTTTGCACCTTGCTTGTAAATAACAACATTGTTGCTATCCCAAACTTCATTTGCTGCAATTTCAAAGCGTGAATCTGTGCAAAGAAGGTCGTTACCGTCAGCAGTGATTACGAGGTAGCCTGAACTTTCATTGCATTGCCCATCATGTAGTTCAAAACCAGAAAGATAATATCTATTTGGTGCTGTTGAAACTAGAAGAGCATCAATGCCGTGTTCTGACATTTTTTTGCGAAGACTATCACGTCTTTTTTGAAAAAGTTCTTTGCTCATTTTTCGTTCCTAGTATTTTGATTCGATTTCAGCACCAGCTGCTTCAACATCAGAAATAAATTTTTGACGAACGTCTCTAAGTTTTTGTGTTAAAGCAGGATCAGAAAGCGCAAGAATTTGTGCTGCTAAATATGCAGCATTTTTTGCGCCTGGTTTATCAAGAGCAACAGTTGCAACTGGGAATCCTGGAGGCATTTGTAAAGTTGCAAGAAGTGCATCCATACCTTGTAAAGATGAAGCATTAACTGGAATACCAATTACTGGTTTTAGTGTGTGAGCTGCAACAACACCAGCTAAATGCGCTGCCATACCAGCTGCACAAATGTACACTTGGCAACCATCTTCTTCTAACTGTTTAATAAGACCTTGAGTTCTTTCTGGTGTTCTGTGCGCAGAAGTTACTGTAAAAAGAAAAGGAATATCTAATGATTTTAGTGTTTCAGCAGCTGGAGCGATGATTTTTTCATCTGAAGCTGAACCTATGAAAATTGCAACTTTAGTCATATTTTTCTCCTTATATGTGGATACATATAAAATTGTTTATCAAGGCATGAATTTACACTTTCATTTAAGCAAATGCAAGATTAATTTTATAAGGAAAATAAAATTTGCCTAAAGAGGTAAATTTTCAGCATAAAATTATAATAAAGATATAAATTGATACATATCAATGTATGAAATTTCTAACTATCTAATATTTATTGATAATAATTATATTTATTTTTGTAAAATTAACACTTCACAAACTTTATTTTTTTTGTTATAATTATTGCCTACTAGGAATGGTTTTCATTAGCTAGTAATCAATAAAATTAAGGAGTTTTCTGATGATTAAAGTAAATCAAATTGCACCAGAATTCACATTGCCATCTTATGAAAAAGGTGCATTCGGTGAAGTTTCACTTTCAAGCCTTCGTGGTAAATGGGTTTTCCTTTGCTTCTATCCTGGCGACTTTACATTTGTTTGAGCAACTGAAGTTGCTACAGTTGTAGCAAGACATGAAGAGTTAAAAGCTCTTGGAGTTGAAGTTCTTACAATTAGCCCTGACAGCGTATTCGTACACAAAATGTGGGCAGAAAAAGAAGTTATTGACTTATCAAAAGCTAAAGAAGTTCCATTTGCAATGCTTGCTGATACAAATTCAGAAGTTGCAAAATTATATGACACATTTGATGAAAACGACAAGCTTACTCTTCGTGGTTCATTCATTATTGATCCAGATGGTAATGTGCTTTCAGCTGACGTTGGCACAACTCCTCTTGGCCGTAACTATGATGAAATTTTACGTAAAATCAGAGCTCTTCAAACTATTCGTGAAAGCAATGGCACTCAAGCAACTCCTTGTTGCTGGGTTCCTGGCGAAGCTGCACTTCAACCATCTATTCAATTAGTTGGCAACATGGCACAAGCTTGGACTTTCAAATCATACCAAGGTTAATCACCTTTGATTTATTCTGACTAGATTTTAGTGAGAATAGAAATTGATTTTATGACTGGTTTCTCTTTATTGAGAAATCAGTCTTTTTTTTATAGAAAATTAAATAAAAAAACCGCCCCTGAGAGAGCGGTAATTTTGTAAACTATAAAAAGAAATTTTACATACCAAGATATGCTTTTCTTACGTTATCATCGTCTAATAAATTGCTTGCTTTATCATGCATTACGATACGGCCGTTTTCCATAACATAGCCTAAATCAGCAACTTTTAAAGCTTGGTTAGCATTTTGTTCAACTAAGAAAACAGTTGTTCCATTTTCGTTAACTTTTGAAATAATAGCGAAAATTTGTTGGATGATAATAGGCGCTAAACCAAGGGAAGGTTCGTCAAGCAAAAGAAGTTTTGGGCGTGCCATCATAGCGCGTGAAATTGCAAGCATTTGCTGCTCACCACCAGAAAGTGTTCCGCCTTGCTGTTTTTTTCTTTGTGCTAAAATAGGGAAGAGAGCGAAAATATATTCCATATCTTTTTTTATTTCAGCTTTATCATTTCTTAAAAATGCACCAAGTTCTAAATTTTCAAGCACAGAAAGCTCTGGGAAGATAAGACGCCCCTCAGGAACTTGAGAAATGCCAAGCGAAACAATAGCATTTGGTTTCAAGTTTTGAATTGGTTTACCTTGATAAAGCACTTCACCTGACTTTGGTTTAATCGCACCACAAATAGTCATAAGTGTAGTTGATTTACCAGCACCGTTTGCGCCAATTAATGAAACAATTGAGCCTTCAGGAATTTTGATAGACACATCATGCAAAGCATGAATATTGCCATAAAATGTATTGATATTTTTTAGTTCAAGCATTAGTTATCCTCTTCGCCAAGATACGCTTTAATAACAGCAGGATTTGTACGAATTTCTTCTGGTGTTCCTTGCGCTATAAGTGAGCCATATTCCATAACATAAATTCTTTCTGATAAAGACATAACCATAGGCATATCATGCTCAATAAGAAGAATTGAAAGATTAAATTTATCACGAATATCAATGATAAGTTTTTTCAAATCAATAGTTTCTTGTGGGTTCATACCAGCTGCTGGTTCATCAAGAAGAAGAATTTTAGGGTCAGTTGCTAAAGCTCTTGCAATTTCAAGACGGCGTTGGTCACCGTAAGGTAAGTTTCTTGCTTCATCTTCCCAGAGGTGATGTAAGTTTAATTCTTTCAGTAAAGAATATGCTTTATCAACACTTTCTTGTTCTTCTTTTTTTGAGAATGGTGTGCGGAACAAAGCGCTTGCAATGCCAGCTTTTGTTCTGCAATGTCTACCAATCATAACATTTTCAAGAACTGTCATAGTTGGAAAAAGACGAATATTTTGGAAGGTACGTGACATACCTTTCTTTGTAATTTCAAAAGGTTTTACGCCGATAAGAGATTCAGCTTCTTTACCTGGTTGTTTGATTGTAACAGAGCCTTCAGTAGGAACATAAATACCTGTTACGCAGTTAAAGAAGGTTGTTTTGCCCGCACCGTTTGGACCGATAAGCGCAACAATTTCACCTTGGTATATATCCATTTCCATTTCATTTAAAGCTCTTAAACCACCAAAGTTTTTGGAGAGTGAGCGAACTGATAATACTACATCTTTCATGGAAAATCCTTATTCACCTTTGCCTTCTAAAACAGAAGGTGAAACAGTGTATTTACGTTTTGAGCTTGGCACCATTCCTTGCGGACGGAAAATCATCATAAGCACCATAAGAGCGCCGAATATAAGCATACGATATTCTGAGAATGCACGTAAATATTCAGGTAAAAGTGCTAAGAGAAGTGCTGCGAGCACAACGCCCCAAATTGAGCCCAT
>CAYJIN010000147.1:0-4209 GCA_964370245.1 uncultured Desulfovibrionaceae bacterium | reverse complement strand
CCGCAAGAAATTCCGCTTTTAGAAGAGCTTAAAAAAGTAGGTATTTTATCTATGATCGTTGTTCCATTTTTTGAGAATGGCGAAGTTAGCTCTTTTATGGGTGTTGATAATCCAAAGAATAAGGATAATGACTTAAATCTCTTACAAGATGTAATGGTTTTTGTTGGGAATGAAATAAGAAAACGTCGTCTTATTGAAGAACTTGATTATCTTAGTTACTATGATAAGAAAACAGGTTTATATAATAGAAATAAATATCTTAACTATGTTCAAGAAGTGCGTGAAATGCGCCCAACTTCAATTGGTGTTATCAATGTTGATATCAACGGTTTGAAAATGGCCAATGATTTATACGGCAATGATCATGGGGATGTTATCCTTGAAACTATGGCAAATGTTCTTGCTATGTTTGTGCGTGAAGATTTATTCTATATTGGTGGCGGCGAATATGTTTCAGTGTTTCTCAACACTCCACAAGAAGAATTTGAGGCTGTTGTTGCTTCTTTGCGTAATTTTTCCCACAATATGACTGATTTTTCTTATTCAGTAGGAAGTGCTTGGATTGATAAGAATCTTAGCGTTGAACGTTGCTTTACACAAGCAAACGAAGTTTTATATGCTGAAAAACAAAATTATTATAAAACGATAAGCCCTGATAAAATGCTCACCCGTAAAAATGCGGCTGAAATGCTTCTTGCTGAAATACATGAAGGCTATTTTAGTGCATATTTACAACCAAAAGTAAATATTAGAACTGGGCAGATTATCGGTGCAGAAGCGCTTATTAGAAAGCATGATGAGCATGGGAAACCAGTTCCGCCAGATAAGTTTATTCCTGCTTATGAGCATGATGGGACAGTTGGGCACGTCGATTTTCATATCCTTGAATTAGTATGCCTATTTTTACAGCAACTTATAGAAGATGGTATTCCTATTAAGATTGCAGTAAACTTTTCGCGCGTAACTTTTCTTGGGCATGATATGCTTGAAAACCTTATTGCTATTTGCGAAAAATATAATGTTCCGCGTGATTATGTGAAAATTGAAATCACTGAAAGTATTGATAAAATGGATTTTGATTTCTTCAACTCAAAAATCAAAACTTTAACTGATGCAGGTTTTTCTATTTCGCTTGATGACTTTGGCGCAAAGCAATCAAACTTACATATGCTTACGTTGCCATATTTTAGTGAAGTAAAAGTTGATAAATGCTTAGTGGATGAAATGCATCCTGGCACTCAAGGCGCTGTTCTAATTAAGAATATTATTCGTATGATTAAAGAACTAGGCCCAACAATGTGTGTAACAGAAGGCATTGAAACAGCTGAGCAAAGAGATATGCTTGTTGAATATGGTTGTGAAATAGGGCAGGGATATTTCTTCTATCGTCCTATGTCAATTGAAGATTTTTTAGTTGTTTATAAAGATAATTTAGAAAAATATAAAGATCAATAGTCATCATAAAAAATTAGATTTTGTTTTTTGATTTTATAAAGAGCTTATTGTCAGCTCTTTTTTTTTATCTCAGGAATGAACGCTTCTATCTATCTTGTATCTATGCTCGCCTATAAGTAAAACTTTTTATTTGTCATTTAGTTCATTTAAATTTATAAATGTTTGAGAGGAGATGAATATGGAAAAAGAGAAAGTTTTTAATTGTAATATGGAGCTCACTCTTGATATTATTGGCGGAAAGTGGAAACCTATTTTAATTTTTCACATAGGTTCACAAAAAAGCGTGCGTTATGGGGAACTAAAACGCCTTACTCCTGCTATAAGTGAAAGAGTGCTCTCACGTGAATTGCGTGAACTTGAAAAGGCGAAAATTATCAAAAGAGAAGTTTTTGAAGAAAAAGTTTTGCGTGTAGAATATTCGCTCACAGAGATAGGTTTAGAAGTTTTACCAATTCTTTCTGCTCTCACAATTTGGGGCAACAAATATAATCAAAAATATAATTATGCAAAAGTAACACTTGAATAAAAATAGACTACTACGGACAAATTTATCCCTACTGACATAATTATCCATAATTGACCTATCATAGAAGAGTTTTTATATTGTATGCATAAAAGAAATGGAAGCAATTTTGCTTTCAAAATTAGGTAGGTTAAAATTATGCATTTTACAGGACAAGTATATAGACACCCAATTGAGGCACAAACACCTCTTTTAGAAGTAACAGCAGGTTGTTCACATAACAAGTGTTCATTTTGCACAATGTATAGAGAAACACCCTTTAAAGTTTCGCCACTTGAGCATGTTGAAGAAGATTTAAAAGAACTAAAAGCAAGTGGTTTACCAATAAAGCGTATCTTCTTAGTAAATGGTGAACCTTTTGTATTATCATTTCAAAAGCTAAAAAAAATTGGCGAGCTAATAAATAGCTATTTTCCTGAAATTGAAACGATAACATGCTATGCTTCCATGAAAAGCATAAAAAGTAAAAGCTTAGAAGAATTAAAGGCATTACGCGCACTTAAATTTAATGAACTCCACATAGGGCTTGAATCAGCCTATGATCCTGCACTAAAACAAATGAATAAAGGCTTTACAGCCAAAGAAGCCTATGAAAGCATTGAAAAACTTGTTGAAGCAGGTTTTGATTGGGATGCTTTGCTTATGCTTGGCGTTGCAGGAAAAGGCAATGGCAAAATTCATATTGAAGAAACAGTAAAACTTCTCAATACATTTCCTCCATATATGATTTCTATTATGCCAACTTCTGTGGCTGATGGAACTCCTCTTGAAAAAATGCGTGATAATGGTGAATTTATTGAAGCAACTGAACGTGAAAAAATTGAAGAAGAAATCTATCTTTTAAAATTAGTTAATTTTGACAATGCATTTTTCTTTGGTGGGCACTATTATAACATAATTCCAATCAATGCACCGCTTTCTGAAAAAAATGAAATTATCGAGCACATTGAAAAACAATTACTTCGCCTTGATAAAGACTTACTCGATAATGCATATCAAAGAGATAATATCTAAAAAATAAGAAGGATTTTAATATGAAAACTATCTTAATCACTGGTGCAACTGATGGTATTGGTTTAGAAACTGCGAAACTGTTTGCTAAGGAAGGGCATCATCTGCTTCTTCATGGAAGAAGTGAAAAGAAATTAGAGAATGTAAAAGAAGAAATTCTTTCATTGAATAATGAAGCAATAGTTGAACTTTTTCAAGCTGATTTTTCAATATTAAAAGATGTTTACAGAATGGCAGATCATCTTTTGAAAAATAATAAAAAAATAGATGTTCTTATAAATAATGCAGGAATTTTTACAGTTGAAGCAAGCCAAAGAATTACAAAAGATAATTTAGATATTCGCTTTCAAGTGAATACAATTGCGCCTTATATACTTACAAAAAAACTTTTGCCTCTTTTACAAAATAAAGAAATGAGCAGTAGAGTAATTAATTTAAGTTCAGCTGCACAAGCGCCTGTTGACTATAATGCCTTGCAAAATAAAGAAATGCTTATGCCACTTTCAGCAGATGAAGCCTATGCTCAAAGCAAGCTTGCTCTTAACATGTGGACTATTGAATTAGCACAAGCTTGGAATAATAACCCTATGCTTGTTGCCGTAAACCCAAAATCTTTTCTTGGCAGCAAAATGGTGAAAGAAGCCTATGGGCAAAATGGCTATGATTTAAAATTTGGTGCTGATATACTTCACAGAGCAGCCTTATCTGATGAATTTAAAACAGCGAATGGAATGTATTTTGATAACGATTATGGTATGTTTTCAAATCCACATCCTTTTGCATTAGATAAAGAAAATCGAAAAAAAGTAATGCAAATTCTCGATTTATTTTTAGAATAAAGTAAAATAAATGCTTTAAATAGTCCAATTATCCTTGATTAAAATCTCTTGCATTAGACTTATAAATATTATAATTATTCAATCAAGTTTTACTATTTAAAAGGTTTTTATGCATTATTTAGAAAAATATGGAATTAGTGAAAGATTTCTTGCTCTTGCAAGTCAATTTCCAAGTTTAGAATTAGCAAGAGTTGTTGCTCAATATAAGGGTATTTATAGAATTGCTCTTGAAAAAGGCGAAACTCTTGCAGAAATTTCAGGCAAGTTCAGCTTTGAAGCGGATGAACTTATTGATTATCCTGCTGTTGGCGACTATGTGATGGTTCATACTGATACGGATGCAGAGCGCGCTATTATACATCATGTGCTTCCACGTAAAAG
>CAYJIN010000146.1:0-4244 GCA_964370245.1 uncultured Desulfovibrionaceae bacterium | reverse complement strand
TTTCAATATATTCATAGTTTTTACTTGCATCTTCATCGGTTGTGCCGAACATTGCAAGCAAAATTCCAACTTTCGTTTCTTTCTTTTTACCGTGGTCGTGACTATGCCCATGACCATGTCCGTGGCAATGACCGTGGCCGTGGTCATGTCCATGATGTTCTTTATGCCCATGGTCATGATGATGACCTTTTTTATCGCAACAATTTTCGCTCATTTCAACTCCTATAATGTTCCATAAAACTATAGATTGACATCTACTTTTTGGATAGCAAATATCTTCTACAAAATAAATCAATTTAAAACAATAGATTATCACTACATTTCGATTTTTTTCTTATGCAATGAATTTGGCTATTATTCAATTACTTACAGCTATTGTCAAGCTCTAAAGTTTAATATTAATCAAAAATAGAACATAAATTGCTGTGATAAAGGGCATAAAATCTTATCTAAACAAATTTTCTTTTCAAGAAATATAGCAAAATAAAACTTATGCGCTTTGAGCGGGCAGGTTTTTAATATAAAGATTTGCCCATTTTTCTAATTGACTCAGCACTGGCTGAAATTCTCTTCCTATATCACTCAAAAAATATTCTACCTTGGGAGGAACTTGATTATATTCTTTGCGCACAACTAAGCCTTCTTCTTCTAAAAATTTCAATTGCCTAGAAAGTGTTGTATGTGTCATACCTTCTGGCATTTGACGAAGAAGTTCATTAAATCGTATTGGCGCATCTGCAAGCAAATAAAGAAGATAAATTGACCATTTGCCGCTTAATAATTTCTGAGATGTCACAAATGGACATACGCCGAATAAATCTTTCTTTTCCATAAATCAACCTCAATATTGTTTAAAGTTTTACAGTATCATAAAAGAGCGTACTTGTGCTTTATGCAGTACAATGCTAAATATAAAATTAGAAATTGTAAAGAAGAATTTATCTCATAAGTGGAGGATAGAATGATTATAAGAAATAGTATTGATTTACTTAGTAAAAAAATCAAAAATATGTTTACTTTTGATACAAATCACACTTTTCAAGATTATCTCATATTTGTATCTTCTCATTTTGGAAATTCATCATTTATGGTTATTTCAACAACAAACAAAGCTGATAAATCAACGAAAAATTTGACTAATTTTTTCTTTATCACATTATAATACAAGAGGATGGAAAGATGGACATTAAAACAATATTTGAACTTTTTGAAAATGTAGGCTCTTTTACTTTTGCAACAATCAATGGTGATTACCCTGAAACAAGAATTGCACATTTTCTCACTTACGACGACGATGGCCTTTACTTCTTTACAATGGACACAAAACCATTCTACAAGCAATTAAAAGAAACTGGAAAACTAAGTGTTTGTGGACTTGCAGCAAATGCTTTGGTTGACTGGAAAGATGAAGACACCCCTTACAGCGCACCAGGATATTTTATTCGTGCGACTGGCGATGTTAGAGAATTTACAATCGAAGATGCTTTAGCTAAAAATGATTCACGCTTCAATTATCTTATTGAAGACAATAAAAGATATCCTAGAGTTACAGGATTTTGCATGCATAAATTTTATGGCGAAGTGTATGATTATGATTTTGAAAAAGAAAATCGAGGTCATAAACTAGAGCGCGAACGTTTTTCTTTCAATGGCATGGGTACAGTTAAAGTTGGGCTCACAATTGACAGCTCAAAATGCATTGCCTGTGGTGCATGCGAAAAAAAATGTTCATTTAATGCGATTACAAAAGAAGATGAAAAATATGCTATCAATGGAAAACGCTGTGATGAATGTGGGAACTGCTTCGCTGTCTGCCCAGCAAATGCGGTTATACACAAAGGTTGCTAAATTTCTATTATCTAGCTTCTGCATAAATTAAAAGTATCTCATAACAAAGCAAATATCAATCCGTCTTGTTATGAGATACTTTCTATTTTAAAAGTGTAATTATACTTGCAGCCTAAGACTAATACAGAATTTTTAACTAAAAAAACCTTCATAAGAGGAAGGCTTTTTTAATATATTTTATAAAGACAAAAAATAGAATGAAGAAAAATTCTTCACATCTAAAATTTTTATAAATTCTAAATACTAGCTGTTTGCTGCTTTTAATAATTCTTCAACATGCTCAATAGTTTGATCTGAATTTGCATCAACTTTATCAAGCATACTTTTTACAAAAAGCATAAACATATCTTTTTCAAGGTCAAGCGATGCTTTACCATCATTAATATGAAGCATATTTTCTTGAAGTTCAACCATATATGCTCTATTTGATTTGTTTGCACCATCGCCTTCAGAAATTGAATATACTTGTGCACCAGTAGGCGTTGTAAAAATGCGTTGACGCTTAATTGTGCTTGCTTGGCTATCAAGTTCATCTTCCACAAACCATGAAACTTCTGCAAAGTTTTGCCCTTCAAAACTCATTGTTGCACCGTTATCAAGTTTTAGATGATTCATTGTGCCAACCATATCGGTATTCATTATTTCAGCCATAGTTTTCTCCATAAAGAGTTGTGCTATTACTTTAATTTTATTAACAAAAAGCAACTTACATTCAATTTATACGTTAAATATACAAATATTATATATACTTGTCAATAGAAACTTTCAAGAAAATGTTTAATGTTTTTAACGACTTAATTTAGTTAACAATTTTATTAATAAAATTAACACCTTTTAATTAAAAAATATTTTTCTCAATCAAAGTTATTAAACTATAATATAACAAATAAAATTACGCAAGTAGGAAAATTTCCTTTTCCTTTAAAAATTGCACTTAAGGTATTAATATTTAAGTATTTTATTTTTTTTCAGCACCCAAATAAAAGTGTAAATATGGATTTTTTTCTCTATAACTATAGAAATTCTCTAGACTTTTTATTGAACTTTCCACTAAGCGATCACATAAATCTTTTTCATGAATCAATCTATGCAATCCCCCTGATAATGAAACAGGCGTAAGAGCATCTGGAATAATAACATTTTCAAAATTTTCAATGTATTCACAGTAAGAAATTCGTGATGTTAGTAAAGTTGGTAGGCTATTCTGCCATGCCCAAAGCAGAGGGTTCATGTCATATTCAAGCAAATTTGTAGGAACAATACAAAAATCGTCAGCATTGAAAGAAAACTCGTATTCATTTTCTGACAAAATTATAATATGCTTATCAACATTGTGCTTTTCTGCTTTAGCTATTATTTCTTTTATTTCAAATCCTTGCCCAAAGAAATAGGCTTCCCAATGAAAATTATACCCTTCAAATTGATCAAAAAGTTCTAGAGCTTCAAGAATAACTTCTGTTGATTTTAGCAAAAGAGGTGTAGGAATGAAAAATCTTATTTTTTTCTTTCCATTTTTAGCAGTGACTTCTTGCCTTGATTTTCTATCTTCAAGCTTTGGTAAATTTACCTCGCCTATAAAAGCTTTTTTGAGAGGAAAAATTGGTAAAACTTCATTTTTTATATTCTTTTTTGATTCGCCCTCTAGGCTCAATGAAAAATATTTTTTAAAAGTATTGTCTGCAAAAAGAAAAGCTTCAGTATTTTTAAAATATTTTGAAGAAAAAAGCGCAGAATTTTCTGTAAATCTATTCTCGCTATGAAAATGGCGCAATTTAGGGCACCAAAAAAACAGTGATTTTACTAATTTAGCCGATTCAAAATCAAAGGTATGAACAAATGAAATCTCATGTTCTTTCAAAACACGTGAAAGACTGTAGCCTGAGGCGAAGCCCTCTGGTGCATATAAACACTCAAAACCAAAGTCTTTTGCTATTTTTTCATAAAGAGAGCCTTTTTTTGCAAGCACATAGACCAAGCCTTGCGTATAGGCACGTAAATCCAAACCAACAAATAAACTTATTGGAGAGGTATGTATATTCTTTTTCTCTCTTATTTCAAAGCATTCTTGCTCAATGAGTAAAATATTCATGCGTTGAGTATAAAAGATTTTTATTTTCGGTCAAGGTTTTTTATAAATTTAAATAAATTTCTTCTTAGTTTATAAAAAAATATGAAGCTATACAAAATTTTCTTGACAAGTGAATAGCTCTTTGTTAAAAATATTCTCCACATGCCTTTGTAGCTCAGTCGGTAGAGTGCATCCTTGGTAAGGATGAGGTCAACAGTTCAATCCTGTTCAAAGGCACCACAAAAGAAAATCATAAAGCCCCATGCAGTTCGCAAAACCGCATGGGGCTTAGTTTTTAGCCTGTTTTGTTGTATCAGCTTGTACGGTA
>CAYJIN010000145.1:0-4249 GCA_964370245.1 uncultured Desulfovibrionaceae bacterium | reverse complement strand
TCCTGACCTACAGGTTCGTAGCCTGTTGCTCTATCCAGCTGAGCCACGAGCGCGTAAGAAGGTTTCTATAAGAAACTGGGGTATTAGTCAAGCGTTTTTTTGAGTTTTTTTAAACTTTTTTTTTATTGGCTCTATTAGCAGTTTTGCGGAGTCTGTAAAAAAGTCTTTTTGAGCATAATTTGATTGAAAACTATAAAAATAAGTGATTTTATAAGAGGCTCTTTTGACAAGGCAGAAAAATTATGCTAAATTTTCTTCATTAAATTTATTTTTGAGGAGATTATGGAAACTTTTTTCGTGTGGCAATTGGGCTTACAATTTATTCTGATTCTTTTAAATGCAATTTTTGCATGTGCTGAGATAGCAGTCCTTTCGCTCAATGAGCACAAACTCAACCAACTAGCTGAACAAAAAGACAAAAGAGCAATTCAGCTCATTCAACTTACAGAACAACCAGCAAAATTTCTTGCAACAATTCAAGTTGCAATTACCTTTTCAGGCTTTTTAGCCTCAGCATTTGCAGCAGATAACTTTTCTGATGCCTTGGTAAATTTCTTTATTGAAATTGGCATTCAAGCTGACTATCGAGTGCTAGATGCAATTGCAGTTGTTGTAATTACTTTAATTTTATCATATATTACCTTAGTTTTTGGTGAACTAGTTCCTAAGCGTATTGCGATGAAAAAATCACAAGCTCTCGCCTTAGGTTTATCATCTATTCTTGCATTTGTGGCAAAAATTACAGCACCTTTAGTGTGGCTTCTTACACAATCGACAAACTTAGTTCTAAGATTAATAGGAATTAATCCGCATACTGATGATGAAAGTATGAGTGAAGAAGAGCTTATTATGATGATTGATGCTGGCTCGCAAAAAGGTATTATTGATATTGAAGAAAAAAACTTTATTAATAATGTATTTGAGTTTGATGATTTAGATATGTCGCAAGTGCTTACTCACAGAACTCAGCTTACAGTTTTATGGCTTGAAGATAGCCTTGAAGACTGGGAAAAAACAATGAATGAAACACGTCATTCACGCTATCTTGTGTGTGATGATGTGATTGATAATGTTGTTGGCGTGCTTCGTATGCGTGATTTTTATTTTCTTGAAGAAAAAACAAAAGAAAATGTACTAAATACTTGTGTAAAAACACCCTTTTATGTGCCTGAAACAGCGCATGCTGATGCTGTATTTAGACAAATGAAGAAACAAAGACAGCAGCTTGCTATTGTTGTAGATGAATATGCTGGCGTGCAAGGCATTGTTACGATGACTGATCTTCTTGAAGAGCTTGTTGGCGAATTTGATGATGAGGCAGATAGCCACCTTCCAAGTGATGGAGAAGATATATCTCTCAATGATAATGTATGGCATATTCGTGGGTATGCAGCCTTAGAAGATGTAATGGAAAAGCTTGAAATTACTCTTCCTATAGAAGAATATCAAACTTTTGCTGGCTATGTTTTTGCGCTCTATGGTGAAATTCCAGAAGAAGATACAAGCATCTTTGTAGAAACTAAAGATATAACAATTAAAGTTGCACACATCAAAAAAAGAACTTTTGATTGGGCTTATGTTACTAAACATTCAGATACAATTGCGGATATTCTCTCACAAGAGCTTTCTGAAAAAATGCCTGAAACTTTAGCTGAAAGCTTTGCAGGAAAACAAGCTGAAACTTTAGCAGAGCAAATAGATCAAGAAGAAAAAACAGAAGCAACTAAAGAATAAATTAGGAAAAATATGTTAGAAGTTTGTGCGGCTCTTATAAAGGTTGATGGCAAATATCTTATTTGTCAAAGAGCAAAAGACGATGATTGTGGCGGACAATGGGAATTTCCTGGCGGTAAAAAAGAAAGTTGTGAAAATTTAGAAGAATGCATTGTGCGCGAAGTGTATGAAGAGTTAAGCCTCGAAATAGTGGTTGATGATGTGTATGCTGAAACATTTTATGTGTTGAATGGTAAAGAAATCTTCTTCACTTTTTATGATTGTTCAATTATTAGCGGTGAAATTCAACTAAATGTGCACGATGCCATTGCTTGGGCAAAACCTGAAGAATTTTCACAATATAATTTTATGGAAGCTGATAAAGAAGTTTTAGAAATGCTTCTTTTTTCAAATAGCTAAAATAACATCTAAATAACTTTTTAAATAGACTATAAATAAGCCTTAGAAGAGTAAGCAAAAATGGTTTTCTCTAAATTTAAAACTTGAATTGTTTTAATATTTAAAGTATCTTCTTAGAAACAAAAAAAAGGTCTATTTAATTAGACTAATAAAGGGAAAATTATGCAAACTCCTGAAAAAAATATAGGTTTTGACTTAGTTCGTGTAACAGAAACAGCAGCTCTTTCTTCAGCTAGATGGCTTGGAAGAGGGGAAAAAGAAAAAGGCGATGGCGCAGCTGTTGATGCTATGCGTTTATCATTCAACTCACTTGATATTACAGGTACTGTTATTATTGGTGAAGGCGAAAAAGATGAAGCGCCTATGCTTTATAATGGTGAAAAAGTTGGTTCAGGTGAAGGCACTGCACTTGATATTGCTGTTGACCCTGTTGAAGGCACAAGTCTTTTAGCATACGGCAGAGCAAATGCAATCTCAGTTATTGGTGCTTGCCCAGCAGGAAAAATGTATAATCCAGGCCCAAGTTTTTATATGCAAAAATTGGTTGTTGGCCACGAAGCACGCAACGTTGTTGACTTAGATGCTCCAGTGAAAGACAATCTTATGAAAATTGCAAAAGCAAAAGGTAAAGACATCAACGATTTAGTTGTTTTTGTTCTTGATAAACCACGTCACCAAAAAATTATTCAAGACATCCGTGAAGTTGGCGCACGTATCCTTCTTCATACAGATGGCGACGTTTCAGGCGCTTTAATGGTTTGTGATCCTAACACAGATGTTGATCTTATGATTGGAACTGGCGGTTCACCAGAAGGTGTTATCGCAGCTTGCGCAATTAAAGGTATGGGCGGTCAAATATTGGCTCGTCTTGACCCGCAATCTTATGTAGAAAAAGAAGCAATCGAAAAAGCTGGTGTTGACACAAGAGAAATTCTTTCTGTTGAAACACTTATTCGTGGCGATGATGCTTTCTTTGCTGCAACAGGTATTTCTGGCGGTGATTTGTTGAAAGGTGTTACTTATAATGGTAATGGCGCAACAACTCAATCAATGGTAATTCGTGCTAAAACAGGTACATTTAGATATATTCAATCACACCACAATTGGGATAGATTGATGAAAATCTCTTCTGTAAAATACGATTAATCCTCTAACTTTCTAAATTGGCTTTTAAAGCATTACTGAAGGATTTAGCCTTATGACGACGCTTACAAGAGAAACTGCAATTCTTTTTCCTGGGCAAGGTTCACAAACTCAAATGATGGGTAAAGAGCTTGCTGAAAAAGAATCAGAAGTAATGGATCTTTGGAAAAAAGCAGAAAAATATTCATCTTTACCACTTCGTGAAATTTACTGGGAAAGTAAAGATGACGCTTTAATGGCAAATACACAAAACTTACAGCCAGCACTCACAGTAACTAACCTTGCTTTATGGCTTGTATATTCATCAAAAGTAACTCCTTTAGCATTTGCAGGGCATAGCCTTGGCGAATATTCAGCGCTTGCAGCTGCAAAAGTTTTATCTTTTGACGATACTCTTCAACTTGTTTCATTACGTGGTAAACTCATGAATTCAGCTGATCCTAATGGTGAAGGCTCAATGTGTGTAGTTTTACGTTTAGCTGCTGATGAAATTGAACCGCACGCTGAAGCAGTTGCAAAAGAAACTGGTAGAGTTGTGCGCATTGCAAACTATAATACTCCAAAGCAATTTGCACTAAGCGGGCATAAAGATGCGCTTGATATACTTGTTGATCGCCTAAAACCGCAAAAAGCTAAAGCAATTCCACTTGCTGTAAGCGGTGCTTTCCATACCTCGCTCATGAATGAAATTAACGTTGAATTTTCAAAAGCTTTAGATAAAGTTGAATGGAATGATCCAATTGCTCCTATCTATGCAAACGTTACAGCGGAAGCAGTTACTGAAAGCAAAAGATTAAACACACTTATGAAAAAACAAGTTGTTTCATCTGTGTTATGGTCGCAAACTGTTACAAATATGTATAACAATAAAATTCGCTCATTCACAGAAGTAGGTCCAAAAGGCGTGCTTATTAGAATGGTGCCGCATATTATTGATATTGAAGGCGTGGAAACAGGCCATTACGAATAATAT
>CAYJIN010000144.1:0-4262 GCA_964370245.1 uncultured Desulfovibrionaceae bacterium | reverse complement strand
TCAATGTTTCACCTGATTGTTTTACGCGATTAGTTGCTTTTTCAATAGCAGCAAATGCAGTTTCAGCCTGTGTTAAGCTTTGTGTAGCACTTTGTTGAATTTCTGTAATAATTTTTGCTACTTCACTTGTAGATTGCATGGTTTTTTCAGCAAGTTTTCTTACTTCATCAGCAACAACAGCAAATCCTCTACCCGCATCACCAGCACGAGCTGCTTCAATAGCTGCATTCAAAGCAAGGAGGTTAGTTTGATCTGCAATTTCTGAAATAACACCCATAACTTGGTCAATTGATTTTGCACTCACATCTAAGCTTTGCATATCTTCCATAAGTCTGGTTGTAACTTTTTCAACTTCTTGCATACTATTTATCGCATCAAGAGCTACATTACCGCCAACATGCGCTTTTTTACCTGTATCAGAAGAAACTTTTGAAGCTAAGCTTGCATTTTCAGCAACATTGCTTACAGTTGAACTCATTTCTTCCATAGCACTTGATGTATGAGCTATTTGACTTGCTTGTTCAGAAGCACCTCTTTCACATTCATCAATAGTTTGTGTGAGTTGCTGTGAAGCAAAAGTTAATTTATTTACAACATCTTCTAAATTGTCAGCAACTTTTAACATATGCTCTGTTTTAGAATTTGCGCTTCTTTCAGCACTTGCTGCCGAATCTAAAGCTTCTTGGATTTTTGCTGCATTTCTTTTACTTTCTTGAATTGCATTTTCAGCATCAGTTATTTTTTCTTTTAATGATGCAACCATTTGCTCAATTGAATTTGCCATAATAACAATTTGATCTTTTGTGTTTTCACTGAGCGTATTTTTAGAAATTTCAACAATTCCTTTACCAGCATCTAAATTCCCTGCACCAACTTCCATTGAAATTTTTGTAAGAAGAGCAACAGGTTTAGAAATGGAATTGATAATACGAACTGAAGCAAATAAGATTAGTATAATCGTTACAAATACTGCTAAGAGGATGTAAAGCTCTGCAGTTTTTGCTTGGCTTATCATACTTTCACGAAGTTGAGTTTCTAATACAACAACGTTATCAGTATAAACACCTGTTCCCATCCAATAAGGTGTGCCCTCAACATTTGCGGCATAAGCAGTTTTTTGATCAATTACACCATCAGGTTTAGGGTAAACATAAGTAACAAAATCGCCACCTCTTTTTGCAGCTTTATCAAGTTCCGCTACATACTTTACGCCTTCACTATCCGCTACGTCTTTTAAATCTTTCCCTTGTAAAGGCCTATTCACAGGGTGAACAACTGGAACCGTTCCTTCATAAACGAAGAAATAGCCTGAATCTTCCGCATCAAAACGCGATTCTGAAACAAAGTCGTCAATAATTTTCAATTTCTCTTCTGGACTTTTACCTTTAATTTGAACTTCTAGACCTTTAATCGCTGCCAAAGTAATATCTTTGATACGATCTTTTTGAAGTTCATACATTTGTCTGCCAGCTAAATCACTACTATCTAGTGAAATTTTATTGATTGCAAAATAAAAAACTACAACAATAGCTAGCATCATACTAAGTGTTGAAAACAAAATAGCATAAAATTTGAATCCAATTGACTTATTTTTAAACATAGCAATACACCTTTTTAATTAGTTTTAAAAAATAACTAGATTACGAGAAAGTCCACATAAATTTTAAAAATACACCTTCTAACCAGCTTATCGGCACATCATTAAATAACTATAGGCGCAAGAAAAAATCCTAAGCTTTCTTTTTAAGATATAATTCGTTTTTTTAAATTGTAAACATAATTTACTTGCTAAAAAAATCATTCTTGTCTAACCTTTTAAGTTAATTATTTTATTATTATGAGGGCATCATGAACATATTAATAGCACCTGACTCATTTAAAGGCTCACTTGAAGCAGCGCAGCTTTCAAATATCATTGAAAAAGCCTGCTATGAAATCTTCCCTAAAGCAAATCTTTCAAAGCTTGCAATGGCTGATGGTGGAGAGGGAACAGTTTTAGCGGTTCTACCCTCTTTAGAAGGTGAAATAATAAAAGTAAATGTTCAAAGCCCTGACTTTCGCCCTATTGAAGCAAGCTATGGTATTTTTGATAGTAATAAAGCTATTATGGAAATGGCAGAAGCATCGGGAATAACAAAAGTTTCAAATCGTGATATTTTTAAAATGAACACTTTTGGAACTGGCGAAATGGTTCTTGATGGCATCAAACGCGGAGTTAGAACATTTTATATAGGCATTGGCGGAAGTGCAACTAACGATTGTGGCATTGGCTTTGCTGCAGCACTTGGTGTGAAATTTCTTGATGAAAACAACAATGCAGTATTTCCTATTCCTGAAAATTTCCTCAAAATTCGTTCAATTGATGATAGCGAAATTTCGCCTGAGATAGTAAACACAAAATTTGTTGTTATGTGTGATGTAGAAAGTACTTTACTTGGTAAAAAAGGTGCAACTTATGTTTTTGCTAAGCAAAAAGGTGCTAGCACAGAAGCTCTCCCTCTTCTTGAAAAGGGCATGGCTCATATAGCGCAACTTTTTGAAGAGAAATATGGAAATCAAAAAGAAAATAGCATTACAAATAAAAAAGGCAGTGGTGCCGCTGGTGGTTTAGGTGCATGCATGTTTGCAATTCTTAACGCAAAAATGCAGTCAGGCATAAGCACAATTTTAGATATTTTAGATTTTGATACAAAGCTTAAAAATATAGATCTTGTTATTTCAGGCGAAGGTAGAATGGATTATCAATCTGCTTTCGGTAAAGTTCTTTACGGTATAGGTTTGAAATGTAAAGAAAAAGACATTCCATGTATAGCAATTGTTGGAAGCCTTGGTGAAGGCTATGAAGATATGTATAAACATGGAATTACCAGCGTTGTTACTACAGTTGATAGTATTATGCCATTAGAAGAAGCAGTAAAAAATGCTGAAAGTCTTTCCTACAAAGCAACAGTAAGAGCTTTACGCCTATTCAAAGCAGGCATGAATAAATAAACCATTGTTTTCATAAAACCAAATTTTAATATAAAAAACAAATTTTTTGTTATGTGCTAAACATACTAGTTTATTACTAAACATACAAGTACAAGCCTAAACATGTTTTATCAATCAAACTTTTTTACAGCTACAAAATTAACTATATACACTTTATTTTATTGGCTTATTTTTATTTTTATCCTCCTAATCAATGATTTAATTCTATCTTTTCTATTGACAAACTTATTTTTTTAAAAGTATCTTATAAAAAATTTAAATGAAGTTTTATATCTTCGTTTATTTTTTCAAAGTCATAATTTTAAAAAAGGATTTCAAAATGAAAAAGTTGTTCGGATTTACTGCATTATTATTGAGTGTTATTTTCTCTGCAAATATGGCTTCAGCGGAAGAAGTGAATGTATATACCTCACGTCACTATGATGTTGACCAAGGTATTTATGATAAATTTACAAAAGATACTGGAATTAAAGTAAATGTAATTTCAGGAAAAGCCCCAGAAATTTTAGCAAGGCTCAAAAGTGAAGGGCCTGATACAAGCGCAGATGTTTTTATGACTGTTGCAATGGTAAACCTTTACGACGCTATTGCTAACAATATGGTTACTCCAATAAAATCAAGTATAATTGAGGAAAATATCCCACAAACTTTGCGTGGCGAAAACAATGAATGGGTTGCCCTTACACAAAGAGCACGAGTTATCGGCTATGAAAAAGGGAAATTTGATTTTTCAAAAATCAAAACATATCAAGATTTAGCAAAACCAGAATTTGAAGGAAAAATTTTAGTTCGTTCAGCTGATTCTGGCTACAATCAATCATTAGTTGCAGGCATTATTAGCTCAACTTCTGAAGCAGAAGCTCTTGAATTTGTTCAAGGTCTTGTAAAAAATATGGCAAGAGATCCTAAAGGCAATGATAGAGATCAAATTAAAGGCGTTATTGCTGGTGAAGGCGATGTTGCAATTCTAAACACCTATTATCTTGGAAGAATGATTCATTCTGATGATCCAAAAGAAGTTGAAGTTGCAAAGAAAACTGCTTTCTTCTTCCCTGAAAATACTCATGTTGATATTAGTGGCGCAGCCTTGATTAAATATGGTAAAAATAAAGAAAATGCTGTTAAATTGCTTGAATATCTTACCTCTGCTGAAGTTCAAGAAGTTTATGCAAATAAAAACTATGAAACTCCTGCAAATCCAAAAGTTAAATCGCATGAATATATTGAAAGTTTAGGAACATTCACAAGAATGGACGCTAAATTTGAAGATA
>CAYJIN010000143.1:0-4272 GCA_964370245.1 uncultured Desulfovibrionaceae bacterium | reverse complement strand
GTTAGAGTAAATAAGCCAAAAGAATATTCAACCTTTTTGCCCTTTCTCCCTTTTTTGAAAATAAATGTGTTAGAGTTATTTGTTGAATAAATTGAGATACAAGGCTTTGATTTATATTGTTCGTCTAGTATCTGAAAGAAAATACACATATGATTCTTTACCACCATAGTCCAAGAATGCGAAAATATAATCATATATTTCAAACATTCCAGAAGAATATAGATGAAATAGTTGGTTAATTTAAGAAATTCGAGAGACAATATAACGAAAGTTTTTGTGCAAAATAATAAAAAAATTAGAAGAAAAGGATACTAGAAGATGAAAAGTATTGAAAATATTACGATGACAGAGGCAGCATATAATTTTATTTTAGAAAAGTTAGATAATGAAGAAAATATTATAAATGCTATTAAAACAGGGCAACTATCTGAAGATGAACTTGATGTTGGTGACAAAGTTATATGGTATAAAGACAAAGAAATGAAACAAAAAGACTGGGCTGTATATAGTGATGATGAGCTGTTTGCGGATGGAGAAAAAGTTGATGCTTGGCTTATAAGAAATGATTTACATTACGATGATAGAGATTCTTTAATTATTGATGAAGCTGCTATTCCTTATTCATATACAGCGTATTGGAAACCTGCAATAGATTATAAATATGATGATTACGAATTCTATAAAGATAATAATAGAGAACCTGAAGTATACGTTCACATTCATATAGTAACAGCGGAATATATAAAACAAGCTGGCAAAAACTCAAATCTGTATGAAGATGAAATTATTATAGAAATAGAAAATTTAAAAACAGGAAAATCAGAATACATACCTTCACATTATGAATGTGAATTTATGTTAGATACGTCTCATATTGGTAATAATTTTGACAACAAGACCGCGCTTGCTTGGCTTCTAAAAGAATATGACTTACAAATATATGATGCCGAGTTGCTTCAATATCAGCTAGAAAGAGAAATAGAATATTTAAAATTAGAAACTAAATATAAAGCTGAATATGATTTACTGGAAGATTGATTACAATTTTATTTATAAATTGTAATGAGTTAGGAGGAAGTGTGCAGTGCTAGTTAGCAAAAAGTGGATTTTTCTGTTGTCTACTAAATAAAAAGAATTTTACTTAATACTTTCAAATGAGAAAGTATTAAGTAAAAAAATTATTAAAATTTGCTCTTTCTATAGATTGCTTCAATTTCTTCATTCCGTAATGTGCGCCTAGTATCTGAAAGAAAAAAGATGTTTTTATCCAAAAAAGTATGTGGATTTCTCGGAAGATAAATATATGATTCTTTTCCATCATAGTCCAACGAGGCAAAAATATAGTCTTTTGTATAGATGTGGAAAGGCAAGCCTTCAACGCTCCCATAAGTATTATCAAATTTTCTATCTAAAAAATCTTGAAAAGCCTTATCATTAAAGCTATGAATGTCATGCTTTTTATAATCTTCAAATAGATATCGCCTTGTTTTAGCGTCGCGAGCTACTCCGAGAGTTGCACCTTCAAAGTTTTGCTCAATATATTCTAAATCGTCTTCAAGGAGTTCTCTCCAAGTAATTGATTTCTCAGCTGCGTACATTTCTTCTATAATTCCCATTTTGGATACTCCTTTAGATAAGAATTGATTTATAAAAACCGTTGGATAAGTTTTGCGGATTATAGGTTGAATTCATGTTCAATGCCGTAAACGTACAATATTTGTCTTTATGTGTGAATGGTAAATGAAAGTGCGCATAAATCCATGTTTGTGGTTTAAATTTTTCATAACAAGCTTGTAAAAAATCAGTTGTTGGATCGTGGTAAGCCAAGTCTTCTGTAAATTCATTTGTAATAAGAGGCATTTTCTTTACAATCGAAGCGGGTGCAGTGTGCGAAACAATAATATCAATCGGCATGTCATAATTATTTGAGAGCACTTGTTCCATACACTCTTTTGATGGGATTTCTTGTGGCCACCATGAAGAACCAAGCTTTCTATTTGCCTTGTCTATACTATCGGCACCACCAAGAAAAAGGATATTTGTTGATTCAATCGTAAGCAACGCACCAGTATTACAAAGGAAAATATTATCAGCTTTTGGGAAGAAATTATTCTTTATTAGATAAATGCCATCTATCTCGCCTTTTTCAGGTGCATAGATGCTATCAAGCAAAGTGTGATTTTCATGATTACCACGACACCAGTAAATAGGAATATTTGATGGGTTTTGAACAAGATACTTGTCATGCTCAGTCCATATTCCAAAATCGCCACATTGAATAATATAGTCTGGCTTTTCTCTTTTGTATACGTGTTGCAGTGATTTGAAAGAGCCGTGCATATCGCCAACAAATGTTATTTTTTTCATAGTTTGTAACTTGCTATACCTTATTCTAAACAATTTTTACTTTTTTATAATAGCTTCTAGTGAAGTCCATGCATGAACAACTCTATACGTTGAATCTGCCAAACCTTTGAATTTACATTCTTCATACTCAACAGGTATAAAGTGATGATAGTGGCCAAAGTACCAGCGACTTGGCTTAAAGTTTTCGTAGATAATTTTAAGTTGATCTTGTGAAAGTTGTCCTAACTTGTGTGCCCATACCTCACCAAAACATTTTCTAAATTGGAGAGTTGATGGAAGAGCGTGTGAAATAATCCAATCGATTTTTGTTTCAGCTGGTGGAAGGCGAAGCATATCTTTGTCATCAATTCCTTCTTGTGGCCACCAATCCAGACCTTCAGTTCTATCTTTTTTATTAGAAATTTCAGCACCTCCACAGAAGAGAACTTTTGTGCCATCAATAAGCTGTAAAATTGAACCAAATGTCGCAAAATAAATGTGCATTGCAATAGCAATAAAAGGTTTGTTAGGATTTTCTGCTTCTAATTTATCAAGTAAGTCATGATTTTCGTGATTCCCGTCAGCGAAGTAAATTTTAACATATCCATCTTTAATAAAATCTACTTCATTATCAATAGGCAGATTATTTAGTTCATCTTCACTCCAAATGCCAAAATCACCACACTGCAAGATGATTACTTCAACATTTCTAGAGTCATCTTCATATTCTGCAATCACTTCTTTAAATTGTTCACTATTGCGGATAAATTCATCAATGTACTCATTAAGCAAGTGCCAAAAACCATGAATATCGCCTGCTACAAAAACCACTTGCGTTGCCATTTTATCCTCTCAAGTCGTCATCACTTTTTTCGCCACAAGGGTTTACCTTTGTAAGCTCAATAATTTCATCAATACTTACTGGATAAAAGTTATTTGCATCAACGCCAACATCAAAGCAATAGTGGCCATTCACCGCATTTTCAATATTATAGGTGTCTTTTGCGTGAATGTGGCCATGTAGGTGGATTGCTCCTCTAATTCTTTCATTCCATGAGACAAAAGGATAATGAGACATTGTGAACATTGTGCCTTCATAATGAAGCTCGTAATAATCTTTAATCCATTCAAACATATCAGATGTTAGCCCTTCTTTGTCGGTGAACAAGTCATGATTACCACGGATAAGATATTTCTTACCATTCAGCTTTGGTACAAGTTCATTGACATAGCTAATGCCTTTTAAAGTCAAATCGCCCATGATATAGATTTCATCATCTTTACGAACTTTTGCATTCCAATTAGCGATAAGAACTCTATTCATTTCTTCCTGAGCAGCGAAAGGTCTGTCGCAATGTTTGATAATATTATTATGAAAAAAGTGTGTATCAGCAGTGAAATAAATCATAAATAGTTCCTGCTTTCTTTTTGGAGTGCATCACGCACGTCCATGAGGGCGAAGCCAAGCAAGTTTTGGCCTTTCCATTCGTAAGGGTCTTTGATTTTTTTATCTTCTTCTACTAGCCCAACACCCCAAACTTTATCATAAGGGCTTGCTTCAACAAGAATTTTATCATTTGTTGATAAGAGAAAGTTTTTCAGATCCTCATTTTGTGAGAATTTAGCCATATTTCCACGAACAACGATTGCGTATTTTTCTTTATCCCAAGTGTTTGAGTTGAAAAGTTTAACTTGTCTACCAAGCTCTTTGCAATCTTTTGGATTCGTTGTCTTCAAAACTTTGTGATAGATTTCAATATCGTCAAATAAAAAAGCCTTTTGCGCCATCATAAATTGTTCGCAGTTTGAATAGGTTCTATTGTCAACTGTAAAAGAACATGTGTGCCATTGACACAAACAGGCACTAGTAAGCGGAGTATTTGGCCTTTGTTGCTTCCAAAAGAATACAAATTCAAGCTCTTCATT
>CAYJIN010000142.1:0-4283 GCA_964370245.1 uncultured Desulfovibrionaceae bacterium | reverse complement strand
CTCTAAATTTTTTGTTTGATAGAAAGAAGTTTTTTGTAACATTCTTATTTTTCCATTGCTTCAAAATTATAAATTAATCTCTTCACTTGAAAGAATACATAAAAAATTATTGTTCGTCAAGTTGTGTTGTTTTGAAATTTTGCAAAAAAACTCTTCCTTTACTTTTGTTTTATTTGCACGTAAAATTTGATTCAACTATTTTCAATAGATAGTTTTTAAGATTGAAATTAAGGAATATACTATGAAGTTTTCAAATATAAAATTGCTTGCAGTTATGCTGTTCAGCTTCTTTCTTTCAGGCTGTTCAATCGTTGGTGCAGCTTATGATATTGTTACATTACCTATTGTTATTGTTGGTGAAGCTGCAGGCGGAATAGCAGATATTATTTCTGATGACGACGACGATGACGACGATAGATACGAGAGAGATGATGATAGATATGAACGTGACGATGACGATGACGACTATGACGATGACGATGACGATTAAACACCTAACAAACTCACCTAACCAGTGGTTTTGTTTTGCTTTTACATGCTAGCTTTTTTACTGTCGTGTAAACCTTCACGATCAACTAATTGTTTAGATAGAAAATAATAATAAATAAAGCAGAGTATAACTTGAATAAGGCTTGCAGCAGGTGTTGCTAAACCAATTTCAAAGAGAGAAGGATTTTCTTTTATGCTCATGTAATAGGCAAAAGGAACACGAATACCAATTGCACAAACAATTCCTTGAAGCATAACAAAAGTTGTTTTGCCACAACCACTAAAAAATCCACAAAAGCTAAAAAGAAAAGATGTGAAAAATGCATCAAAACAAAAAGCTTTAAGATATAGCCAGCCAGCAGCTAAAACAAGCGGATCATTTGTAAACATACGAAGAAGCACATCCCCATAAAAATAACAAGCATAACCGGTAATGCAGGCAATTACTAATGCAGTTGCGATACTATATCTGAGTGCTTTTTTCGCTCTTTGCATTGTTGAAGCACCATAGTTTTGCGCAGTAAAACTTGAGGTTGCTTGCGCAAAAGAGGCTGGCAAAAGCATAACATAAGCAATTAAACGCCCAGCAACACCAAGCCCAGCTGATGCAATAAGCCCAAGCCCATTTACAAAACCAGTTACTGCTAGAAAAGTTAAACTTACAAGTGTATCTTGTAAAGCAATAGGCAAGCCGTAAAGGAAGATTTTTCTACTTTCTTCTTTGTGAAATCTTATATGTTTTTGAGAAAATTCAAAAGGAATTCCACGTTTTGTAATAATCATAAGAGAAAGAATAACGCTTATTGCTTGCGCTAAAACAGTGGCAATTGCAGCGCCTTTTGCGCCCATATCAAAATTTGCTACAAATAAAAGATCGAGCAAAATATTTGAAATGCAAGCGATAGCAACAGTCATAAGTGGTGTTTTTGAATCGCCAAGTCCTCGAAATACAGCGCCAATTAAATTATAAGCTACAATAAAAACAACACCCATTCCGCAAATTGAAATGTAGTCAAGTGTATGTATAAAAGCTTCAGTAGGCGTATTGAGCGTATGGGTTATTTTTTCAGTAAAAGTTATTAATATAATTGTAAAAAGAGTAGCAAGTGAGGCAAAAATGCAAATCCCTGCTCCAATAACATTGCCAGCTAAATCAAGCTTTTTTTCACCTATTTTTTGCCCAAGCAGAATGGTTATGCTTACTGAAAAGCCAATCAACATAACTTGAACCGTCTGCATAACTTGCCCACCAGTTGCTACACCAGCAACATCGGCAGAGCTTGCAAATTGTCCAACAATCAGTAAATCAACAGCTGTGTAAGTTATTTGCAAAAACATTGCAAGCATAAGCGGAACTGTGAATTTAATAAGAGGGAGGTAGATTTTTCCTGATGTGAAATTAGCTACTTGTGACATCTTTATATCCTATTTGAAAAAACTTTTACTTATAGAAAACTATCTAAAATCAAACTATTATATCTAATAAAACAATATATAGGTAGAATTAAACATAAAACGTGAAAAGCCCTTCTTTGTATAAAAGGGCTTTATTATAGCATGTTAGAGAATTGCAGATTTATAAATCGTACATCATGCCTATTTCATCGCATTTATAAAATTTTGGGCAATTTGAGCAAGCACTCCACACAACAGGTGGAAGAGTTTGACGCGGAACTTCGTAAAAGTCCATTGCTTGAAAAAAGTCTGGGCGAAGTGTAAAAGCAAAAAGTCTTCTAATGCCATATTTTTTTGCTTCTTCTTTTACATGGTCAACTAATAAGCGCCCAAGGCCAAATCTTTTTAATTGTGGGTGCACAGCAAGTGAGCGAACTTCGGCTAAATCTTCCCATAAAACATGTAAACTTACGCAGGCAATGACAATTTCTTTTTGTGCGCCAAGGGGGCCAACGATTTCTTCGCTAACAGGCATTTTTATAACGTAATATTCACGAATATTTTGATAAAGATATTGCGGGCCTTTTGCAAGCATAACGCCACCAGCAGCATATTCATTAATAAGAATTGACATGGCATGCGCATCGTAAACCGTTGCAGGAACAGGCGTTAAATCTTTAGGAACGGTGTCAGAATCAATTTCCGGTAATACTGAATAGCCCGGAAGAAATTCAGGGGGAAAAAGAGTAAATGAAGTATCACTCATGTAGTTTTCTCCAAAATAAGATTATCTTTTTTATCATGTTAAATTTTGCTTAGCAAGCGATTTATAGCTTGTGAGAAAAATAGATTTTACTTCTATTCAAGCCCCCATTGCCTATAGAGGGAAGATAAATTTTGTTCAGCTTGCTTGAGTTCATTTTTTGAAAGTGTAGTTTCAAGCTCTTCAACAAGATTTTGAGCTTCAGGAACTCCTATATTGGCTGCAACCTGAAGATAAGCCATTGCAAGAGCAGTGTCTGTTTCAACGGATAAGCCATACAAATAGCATTTTCCTAAAACAAGAAAGCCTAATTCATTGCCTTCATCTGCTGCAAGCGTTGCCCATTCATACGCTTCGCTGTAATCTTGTGTAAGCCCCTCACCATCAAGGTAAAGCATTGCAAGTGTTCCCATTCCTAAAGAGTCGCCTTCATTGGCTGCTTCTTGAATAAGTGCAACTCCTTTTTCTATATTTTCTTCTAAATAAGAACCTTCAATATAAAGATAGCCTAAAACAGCTTTTCCCTTTGCTGAGCCATTATCTGCAGCATAACTTGCCATTTCATACGCTTTTTCTTGATCTTGATTATAGTAAATGCCAAATTTTAAAAGATAGGCGAGAATTGCTATAGCATCAATATCATCAACTTCAACACCACGGTCAACTTGAGTTGCGGCTTCTTCTTCATCTCTTGGAATACCATAAACAAAACCTTGCAAGAGAAGTTCAGCTAATATAGACGCATATACAGGATTTGCTTCTGCACCTTTACGCACTAAATCTAAGCCATATTGAGTATTTTTATATTCAAAATCAGTAATATAGATAGTGCCGAGCATGGTTTGTGCATCTGCATTATTTTGTAAACTTGCTTGCTCAAGTAAGTAAATTCCTCTTTGTGGATTATACGGCGCTTCTTCGCCTACATAGTAAGCAAAACCAAGATAGGCTTGCGCATCAGTATCACCGTCTTGTGCAAGTGGGTATAGTTCCTTAGCAAATTCTGAATAGTCATTTCCAAGCATTTCCATATTTTCAAAGTCATTATCGTTTACTTTGAGAGAGGACGCAATGGATGATATGGAAGAAATAGCGCTTCCTATGCCTTGATTTTCACTATCATCAGTAAATAAATTTGAAAGCCCTTGGCTGATAGAGCTAATTCTATCGCCTGCTTCATTGTTTTCTTCGCTGTTTGTAGGGCTATTGTGAGCATCTGAATTATTACCTTGTAGAAAGTTTTCATGGTTTGATGAAGAGATATTTATTTGATTGCTTGCAAATTCATTCCCACTATCGCTAATGCGTGGTTCTATTCCGTTCGAGCGCAAGAAAGCAATGGCATCTTCAGCTAAAAGCGCAGCATTAACAATAGCTCCCTCATCTTCTTCTGTTGCGCCCCAAGTGTTAACTCCAACAACTTGTCCTTTTGCATTAATGAGTGGCCCACCACTGTTTCCACCTGCGATATCAGCAGAATGTATGAGGCTGGTTCTTGCGCCATCATTTACAAAAGAGCTAATAAATCCTTCAGTATACACAAGAGGGGGGAGGTTTGTGAAATCGCCTTCTTCAAGTAAGTTTTCAATACTTTTATCAAATTGAGTTACTAAATATGGATAACCCCAAGAGCTTA
>CAYJIN010000141.1:0-4316 GCA_964370245.1 uncultured Desulfovibrionaceae bacterium | reverse complement strand
TTAGAAGCTTGTAATAAAGCAGCAGGCATAACTCTATCGTCTTTCATTACGAAAAGTTCCCAAGTTTCGTATGTACCTGAAGAAGTATCACGTGAAATTACAACGATTTTAGAATCTTCGCCGCCAAGTTCTTTCCAGTTAGTTACTTTACCAGTATAAATGTCGTTCAATTGTTCAATTGAAAGATCAGAAACTGGGTTTGATGGGTGAACAACAGGCACTAAAGCATCAAGGCCAACTGCAATTGCGTATGGCTCAACACCGTTAGCTTTTGCTTTTTCTACTTCGCTTGATTTGATTTGACGTGAAGCCATTGCAACATCAGTAAGGCTATCGATAAGAGCTTTTACGCCATTACCTGAACCGCCACCTGAAAGAGAAATATTTACTTCTGGATTTTTATCCATGTAAGCTTCGCCAACTTTTTGAACGATAGGTAGAACTGTTGTTGAACCGTTGATAACGATTTCACCTGCAACTGCTGACATTGCTGCACCGCTGAAAATTACACTTGCAACTAATGCTGAAAAAAATGATTTTAACATGATTTCTCCAAAAATAATTTTAAAATAAATCCGCGCTAGAGCAGAAGTTTTTCTGTTTTCTCTTGCCGGTGAAAGAATAATAGATTTTAATTGTTACAATTGTGTTACAGGCATGTGTCTTTTTTGTTACATTTGAATTTTGTTCAATTTTTACTTGTAAACATTTGAAATTAATTGAATTTAAAATTTAGAAAAGTTCAAAAAAAATCTTTTGTCACACAATTGTAACAAAAGAAGATAAAAAAATAGACGAAAACTCTCAATTTCCGTCTATTGCTTAATATTCGTGTGTTTTTGGCTATGT
Organism: uncultured Desulfovibrionaceae bacterium; assembly: GCA_964370245.1. Taxonomy (GTDB): domain Bacteria; phylum Desulfobacterota; class Desulfovibrionia; order Desulfovibrionales; family Desulfovibrionaceae; genus CAYJAZ01. Next base: position 3,467 of record CAYJIN010000141.1, on the reverse strand, counting down.
TTTATTTTTCTAAAAGTGAAGCATAAAATGCTTGCCCAAGTGAAAGTGAAGCATCAGAGGGTGAGAAGTTTTTATGAAGAAGAGGTATGTATAAATTTCTTGCATTATTTGCAGCATTATCATCATTTTTAATATGATTTCTTTTTTGAATAGAATTACACACTTCTTCAAGCAAAGTTTTATTCAAAAAAACGCCGCCAGTCATTCCAATATGTTTTACATTGTATTTATCACAAGCTTTTATTGCCCAATCTGCTAATGAATGTGCAAGTGATAGATGAAAATAGCGTGCAATTTCTTCATCAGATAAAGAATGATTTTCTTTTTTTTGCAGGCAGTTATTGAAAAGAGTATGCGAATCAAAAATAGAAAGTTCATCTTCTGTATAGGAAGGAAGAATGTCAAAATCATTATAAGAAAAATCTTGCTTGCTTTCTAATTGCAGTGGAACTTGCCCTTCATATGTTATTTCTGAAATGCATGAAAGTAAAACGCCCATTGCATCAAATAATCTACCACAAGAGGAAGTTTGTATGCCTACATTTTTAGAAATTAATTCCTTTATCGCTTCAAGTTCAAAAGTATCAATTGAAAGATTTTCTGCTAAAGAGTAATCTGAATTACAAGCACTTAGAAAACTTTGCGTCATATACCATGGGCGATGAACAGCTCTGTCATTGGCAACTTGTAAAGTTTTCTTGAAATGCCCAATGCGTTCCCAATGCGCATTTTTAGGGTCAATATATAAGAGTTCGCCACCCCAAAAAGTATTATCTAAACCATAACCTGTGCCGTCTAACACTAAAGCTATGCATGGCTCTAGGCTTTGATTATCTGCTAAAAGCGCAAAAGCATGGGCGGCATGATGTTGCAATGTGATATGCTTTACATTTTTTTCATGCGCATATTGTGCGGCTAAAAGGCGTGAATAAGAATTTGGATGCGCGTCAGAGAGAACAATCTCTGGGGAAAATTCAAGAATTTTAGAAAGATGCGCTATTGTTTCAAGAAGAAATTCTTGATTTTTCATGCTTTCAATATCGCCTACGTGTTGGCCAACAAAAGCGTCAATTCCTGAATTATTTTCTTGTGAATTTGAATTTTTCGTCACACAAGCCGTGCCTTTTAAATCTGCACCAAAAGCTAAAATATTTTTATGTGTATTGTTAGTTTCGCTTTTTGCAGGCAAAGAAAGAGGGCTAGGAACATAGCCACGAGCTCTTCTAATGGAAACAAAAGGGTCTTTATTTGAATCAAATTCACGTGTGTTTTCAGGTTTCGCATATAAAACGCTGTCGTCAACACGCACTAAAATATCTCTATTATGAAAAAGATAATGATCAGCAACGTTTGAAAGCTTTGCTCTTGCTTCTCTATTCATAAGAGAAATAGGTTCATGCGCAGGATTTCCTGAAGTCATCACAAGTGCTTCAAAGTTTTTCTCGTCAAAATGTTCAGCATGGAAGAAAAGTTCGTGCAAAGGTGAAGAGGGAAGCATAATGCCGATATTTTTAGTATCTGGCGCTAAAGTATGTGGAAGTGAAACTTTCTTCTTGCAAAGAACAATTGGTCTTTGCCTTGAGAGTAAAAGTTCTTCTTCTACTTTATCAATAATTGCAAATTCTTTTGCTTTTTCAATATCTTTCACCATTATAGCTAAAGCTTTATGCGGGCGATTTTTTCTTATGCGCAATCTTTCAATTGCTTCGATATTCATTGCATCGCAGGCAAGATGAAAGCCACCAAGACCTTTTATTGCAACTATCTTTCCTTGTTGAAGTTTTGAAATTGTATCTTTTATTGCATCAAAATTTTCTACATTCTCTTCATTCCAAACTTTTACTCCGCATACATGGCAAGCAGTTGGTTGCGCGTGAAAGCGTCTATCTAGTGGATTAGTATATTCTTTTTGACAGTCTTCACACAGGGGAAAACATGCCATTGAAGTTGTTTCTCTATCATAAGGCATTGTGTGAGTTATACTATATCTTGGCCCACAATGCGTGCAATTGATAAAGGGATAGAGGTATCGACTATCATTTTTGTCTAGCATTTCATTTTTGCAAGCTTCGCAATGCGCCACGTCAGGACTAATAAGAACAGCATGCCCTTTACCTTTGGTTTCGCTTATGTGTATTTGAAAATCTAATTCATTTTCAATAGTATGGATTTCTTCAGTTTTTAATGAAGATATTTCAGCTAATGGTGGAAGTTTTTCATGGAGATTTTTTTCAAATTCTCCAAGTTGCTCATGGCTTCCTTGCGCTTCAATAAAAACGCCAGCTCTTGTGTTTGAAACAAAACCAGTAAGCTTTGCATCAAGCGCAATAGTGTAAATAAAAGGGCGAAAACCAACGCCTTGCACTTGGCCGCCAACGATATATTTTTTGCGAATTTTTTCCATATAAAAACTTTTATTCTTTTTGATTAACTGTTCTATAAAATAAAGCGCTTAGTGAAATAATTACAGAAATATTGAAAAAAAGCAAGGTAATTAAGAATTATATGAGAAGATTATATGCATTCTCTTTATTTTGCTTATTTAAAAATATAAAATCAAATAGATATAAAAATTATTTCACTTATACAAAATCCTTGCAATTGAGTTGGAAATGTGTTAAAAAATCAGCAATTATAAATTGTAAAATTTTGTTTTACTTTAGGAGATAAAGAATGCGTGAACGCGTTGTTATAACTGGGATGTCCACATTAAACCCATTGGGTAATGATTTAGAAAGTTCTTTCAAAGCTTTGCTTGAAGGTAAATCCGGTATTGGCCCTATCACATTATTTGATGCTTCAAATTTCGATTCTAAAATCGCTGGTGAAGTGAAAAACTTCAATCCTGAAGATTATATGCCAATCAAACAAGCAAAACGTATGGACAGATTTGTTCAACTTGCTGTAGCTGCATCAACAATGCTTCTTCCACATGCTAAACTTGAAATCACTGAAGAAAATGCTGAAGACATTGCTGTTATTTTAGGCGTTGGTCTTGGCGGATTAGGAACAATTGAAAATTTCCACAATAAATTATTAAGTGCTGGCCCTTCAAAGGTTTCACCATTCTCAATTCCTATGCTTATTTCAAATATGGCACCAGGGCAAATTTCAATTTTCACAGGCGCAAAAGGTTCTAACCTTGTTATGACTTCTGCTTGTGCTTCTGGAACACACGCTATTGGTTATGCTGCTTCTGAAATTATGCTTGGCCGTGCTAAAGCAGTTATTACTGGTGGTGTTGAATCAACAATCACTGAAATGGGTATTTCTGGCTTTACAGCATTGAAAGCTCTTTCAACTGAAAATAATGATAACCCAGAATTAGCTTCACGTCCATTTGATGGTAAAAGAGATGGCTTTGTAATGGGCGAAGGCGCAGGTCTTTTACTTGTTGAAAGCTTAACTTCTGCAAAAGAACGTGGCGCAACTATTTATGCTGAAGTTGTTGGCTTTGGTGCTTCTGG
>CAYJIN010000140.1:0-4367 GCA_964370245.1 uncultured Desulfovibrionaceae bacterium | reverse complement strand
TTTTATGTTTCTAGTAAAAGTGAGAGCGTAAAGGATTGTTATCATGAAAAACATAATATTAAGAAAACCAATTAATGGTGATGAAATAATTGTTGTTACTAGCGAAACAATACAGTATGCATTTGATTTTTATTTAGAAGAGGCTGTGCTAGAAAAGGTTGATGATGCTTTACATTTATATTTCCAAGACATTGATACATCAATTATTTTAGATGATTTTTATGCAACCTATCATGAAGAGTTTTTGCCACGTTTTATTCTTGATAATGAAGTTATTGAAGGTAAAGATTTTTTTGCTGCTTTAGAACCAGAGCTGATGCCTGCAATGGGTTATGTTATCGAATATACAGCTCGAAATAAAGCAAGTGAACTTGATACTCTTGCAAGTGGTGTTGATTCGCTTGATGGTACTGATGGTGGTTCAGAATATAGTGCACAAGGCGTGCTTAGTGAAGGCGAAACTGGTGGTGAGAGCGTAAACCAACAATCAAATATGATAACAAGCACAGGCCAGCTTTCAACAGGTGGCTCATTTACAAGACCAACAGAGGATCCAACAATTGATGGCCGTGAAGACACTGATTCAGAGTTAGGTGGAGGTGGCACAGCCCCACGCCCAGTTATTCCGCCTGTTGCACCGCCAAGCACAACTACACCTACACAACCAGAACAAGAAATTCCAAAACCAGAAACCACACTCCCAAGCGGTGGTGGAAATGAAGACGATGATTCCTCTTCAACAGTTACTCCGCCTACTACACCTACTTTACCTGAAACAGGAACAGGCGATGGCGATAGTTCAAGTGGTGGCTCTGGTGGAGATACAGGCGATGGCTCAGGTGGTGGCACTGAAGAAGAAACAGTAACAGGCCCTCCACGCCCAAGTGTTCTTATAACAACTGATGCTGATAATGATGGCACTCTTTCTGGTGCTGAAATAGGAACTAATAAGAAAGTTGACGCAAGCGTAAGCGTTGAAAATGCAAAAGTTGGCGATAAAATTACCATTACTGATCAAGCTGGTGCTACAATATATGAAACAATTATTGATAAAAGCATGATTAATAAAGATGGTAATGTTAATCTTGATGTAAAAGTTCCATTACCTAGTGATGGTGCAGAAGTTGGTGTAAATGTTGTAGTTACAGATCCTGAGGGAGCATCATACGAAGCTTCTGATTCAGCTGATATTTTAAAAGCGCCAACAATCGAAATCACAAGTGATAAAAATAATGATGGCGTTATTGATCTAGCAGAAGTAGGAACAGGCACACTATTAGGAAAAATTACTTTAGATGAAACAACAAAAGTTGGCGATGTGGTTACTGTGTATGATCAAGATGGAAAAGAATATTATAGTAAGGTTGTTACTGAAAGCATACTTAAAGCAGGCTCTTTTATGGTTTGGGGTGTTACCAAACCTACAAGCAATGATCTTACTTTAAGCGTAAAAATTGAACGTGGCGACGCATCAGCAACAAATTCTGACTATGTTGAATTTGAAACTCCTCCAGAAGAAGGCGTTTTTGAATTATCAGAAGAATATATTGTGGATGGTTCAAAAGGCGATGATGAAGGTGCTTTCACTAGTGTTGACTCAGCGTATGCTGGTTCTTGGTATACCTTTAAAAGCGAGCTTTTTGATGAATTTACAGTAGAGCCAAATCTCACTTCAAATGGTGTGGAAATAGAGTGGAAAATAGATGATGAAACTGGAACTATTATAGGCAGTGCAGATGGTGAAACAATTATCACAATTACTGCTGATAATAGCAATAAAAAATTTGAAATTGAACTTCATGATACAATTGACCATCCAGAAGGCGAAGATTCAACTCGCCTTGATATTAATATCCCTATCTGGGGAGGTACATCATTAACAGAACACAAGATTACTCTTGATATTAAAGATGATAAACCAAGCGTAGTTGACTCTATTGAAGTAAATCTAGATGAGCAAGAACTTATTGAAAGTCCTATAATAGAACCTGATTTTGGTAGCTTTATATTTAAAGAATTTGACGCAGAAATTAACTTTGGTGCTGATAATGAAAATATTTCTATAGAATGGGATATGGAAGCAATTAATAAGATTGATATCACAACTGAAAATGGAGAAACTGTCTACTGGATAGTGATTGAAGGTATGCTTATTGGACATACTTATGAAGACTTTACCCTTGAGATGTTTAATGATGGTGAGCCACCAGCAGAATTTATGGAATCACTCGTTTTTTTAATTCATCCAGGTGAAGACTATTCTGGTAGTGTTCAATTCTTTAAACCGATAAAAAATGCCACTGATTTAGACAGTTTTGAATTTCCATTTACAATAACTGATAACGATGGCGATACAGCATCTTCAACTATCACAGTAAATGTAAAAGATTATGCTCAAGCAAGTGGCGATTATGTTGCGCCAAAAGTTGAAATTACAACTGATGCGGATAACGATTCTCTTATTTCAAACTCTGAAAAAGGGCCAGTGGTTAATGTTACAGTAAGCTTTGATAAAGATTCAACACAATTAGGCGATAAATTTACTATTACTGATCAAAATGGACTAAGCACAAACCATATAATTACGCAAGATATTATTGATAATGACTATAAGTATGAGTTCACTCGTCCAATGCCAGAAGCTGGCGAAGAAGTTGTTATAACTGTAACACAAACAGGGCAAGATGGTTCTGCAAAAGGAACAGGGAAAGATTCAGCAATAGTTGATGATGAAGGCTTTGCAAAAGTAGATGAAGCAGATATTGATGATGGATATTGGTCAGATAGTCCTTCTTATGCTACAGGCGAAGGTCACATTGATTATGATAATACTTCATCCTCTAATTTTAGCTGGAATATAGACGAGTTAGATGATTTATATACAAGTAGTGGGCAAAAAATAGAATGGCGCGTCGATAGTGAAAACCCTGAAGTTCTGCATGGCGTTATTTGGAATGGTGAAGGAGGTGCATTAAAAGTTGAATTTGATCCAGCAACTGGCAAATATGATGTGACTCTTTATAGGGCAATTGTTCATGAAAATGTTCAAGGCACAAATCTTGAAATTCTCAAACTGCCATTCACTTATACGGATAAAGATGGTGTAGAGCAAAGCGGAAGCACAAATGTGTTTATTCAGGATGATATAGCAAGCATAGGCGAACAAAAAGGCTATTATTTTGATGTTGATTTTGGTAATGATGATGCAGCGCAATATGAGAGTGTTGTAGTGGGTTGGGACTTAGAGCAAATTGCAAGCCAAGAAATAAAATATTATAATGGCACTGAAAGTGGAACGCTTTTATGGAAAGTTGAAAATGGAAATTTAGTTGGTTATATGTCACAATATGGTGATGAAATGACCATTGTAACAATTAGTCCTGATGTGTGCGATGGTGGGGTAAGCTTTGACTTAATACTTCATAGCGAAAGTATAACAACTGATATATACCCAGGTTCAAATCATGAATTTGGCTTTACGCTCTTTGATAGAGATGGTGATAAAGTTGAAGGTACATTAGATATGGAGACATACATTCCGCCTCCTATGCCTTCTTCAGATCTTGCTGGTGGCGAACACGGCATTGCAATACCTGTAAGCGATGATATTCCAGCGAACACTCCTATAAATGTTATAGAGGGTACAGAGCTTGACGATATCCTCTATGGCACTGAAAATGATGATATAATTTTTGGTCTTGATGGCGACGATACTATTTATGCTGGCGAAGGCAATAATACGCTTATTGGCGGTAAGGGTTCTGATATTCTTATTGGTGATAGTGGCAAAGATGTATTTTCATGGGAAAGTGATAACTTTGAAGATGGCGTAAATGATATTATTAGAGATTTCAAAACAGGTGATGTTCTTGATTTATCAGCCTTTAGTAATGATTTCCACTTTGAAGTAAAAGGCGAAGTGAAAACTTCATCTACAGAAACCTCTACTGCAGGCACAGACACTGGCGAAGAAGTGTATACTGATGTAAGTATTACTATTTCAAAAGATGGAAAATCTCAAACAGTAACATTGCAAGATGTGAATTTCACTGGTGATGATATTGCTGACTTGAAAATTGCACTTTCAGAAGGTGAAACCTTTACAAATTCATAAAAAATAGCAATTAGTATAAAAATATACATAAAAGTAAGGAGCTACCACTTCGGTGATAGCTCCTTTTGTTTAGGATTATTAAACTGCTTCTTGTTTCTATTGTTCTCTAAAGCTTTTTTTCAAATCATCAAGTATGATATACAATGCTGGAACAAGTGCTAAAGTGATGATAGAAGCAAATAAGATACCAAAAGCTAGTGAAATAGCAACAGGAATCATGGTTACTGCTTGCGGTGAAGTTTCTAAAAGCATT
>CAYJIN010000139.1:2125-4391 GCA_964370245.1 uncultured Desulfovibrionaceae bacterium | reverse complement strand
TTGCAATTTTAGTGGAAAAAGCAAAAGGCGAAAAATGCGAACGTTGCTGGATTTACACAGAAGAAGCTGGCACTGATGCAAACTATCCAACTCTTTGCCCACGCTGCACATCTGTAATGAAGGCTTTAGCAAATGGTTAAAATTTTGCAATCAATCTTGCAAAAAAGCAACGCACCCAAAACTAATGATAACAGATTTAAATCTATTGGATTTTTAGCTCTTATTATATTAGTTTTGGATCAGTTGACAAAAGAGATAATTCTTCATACATTACCACTAAATAGAAGTATTGAAGTTATACCTAATTTTTTCAATATTGTTCATGTGCAAAACAGGGGCGCTGCCTTTGGTTTTTTGAATAATCCTGAAATAAATTGGCAATTATACCTCTTTACTGTTGCAACAATTCTTGCACTTGGGCTTATCTATTATATTGCAAAATCTTCACCATACAGTAAGTTTTTAAACTATGCTTTCGGGCTTATTGTTGGTGGCGCTTTAGGCAACTTTATTGATAGGATTCGTTTTCAAGCAGTGACTGACTTTCTTGACTTTTACCTTGGCGCTTGGCATTGGCCAGCATTTAACGTTGCTGATATAGCAATCACTCTTGGTGCTCTTGCTTCTGCCTTTTTCCTTTATCGCCTTGAAACAATTCAAAAAAAATCTTCACATATACAGCAATAATAGATTTAGAGAATTATACATTTCTCACATAAATAAGGATTTTACATGCAACTTTTTCAACTTGAATATTGGCAAATCATAATACTTTTTCTTCCTTTACTTTTTGTATTTTGGTCATTGCTTGATATTCAAAAACGCACTTTCAAAAGCATGACAACAAAATATGCTTGGCTTATGGCCTGTGCGCTTCTTCCTATTGTTGGCTCAATTCTCTATATTCTTATTGGTATTCCTCGCACAAAACAAAAATAGTGCGATTTTATAAACATATAAATGTATTCGAGATTAAAGGATTCTAGTCCTTGTAAAGGAGATATCATGTATAAAAATTTCAAAACTGCCGGTCTACTTATTCTTGCATCAACTGTTCTATCCGGCTGTGTTGCTGCAAACCAAGACGTTCAACGTTTACAAAATCAAGTTTCTACACAGCAACAAACAATTCAACAATTAAATTCACAGCTTTCAGGTGTTCAACCTGCACAAGCTGATACTTGGATGCAAATTCAAACTCTTCGTCAAGAAATGTCATCAATGCGTGGAATTCTTGATAATATCGAAATTGCACTTCAACCTTTAGGTGGCACACAAGCTTTAGCTGAAAAATTAGCTCAGCAAGATCGTGCGCTTCGCCTTGCAGAAGCTCAACTTGGCTTAGATCTTCAATTAGATGATCCTGCTCTTCCACAAACAGGCACAACAAATCCACTTGGTGGTTCTGCATATACTCCAACAAGCACAACTACACCAGCTTTTCCTGTTGTTCAGTCAGTAACTCCGCCAGTAACTCCAGCCGCAAAAGCTGAAATTCCACAACAAACTGTTTCAACTGATACAGCGCAACAACTTTATGATTCAGGCATTAAAGCTTTTAATGAAAGAAGATACGATAATGCGGTGAATGCATTTACTGACTTTATCACAACTTTCCCACAAAACACTTTGATTTCAAATGCTTACTACTGGCAAGGCGAATCATATTATCAATTGAAAAACTATGCAGCAGCAGCTTTAGCATACGAAAATGTTATTTCACAATATCCAAATAGTAATCGTGCACCGGCAGCTTATCTCAAGCAAGGCATGAGCTTTAGAGAATTAGGCAAAAACGATGCTGCAAAAGAACGCTTAAATGCGCTTATTTCAGAATATCCAAAAGCGCCAGAAGCAACACGCGCAAAACAAATTGTTCCAACTTTATAAAAAATTTTACCATAAGGAATGCTTATGACAAACCCTTATCCACACAATATTAATGTTGTACTTTCATTTGATCAAGCAACAACTCAAGGCGCCTGGGTGTGCAAGCTTGCAAAGAATTACGATGTTGAATTTAGCATAACAAAAGCAAATGTTTCAACTAAAGGCGAAGGTTCTATGGTGCTAGACATCAAGGGAACTAAAGAAAATTGCGATAAAGCAATTGCCTTCCTTAATGAAAACAATATCGGTGTAATACCTGTTGCACAGAGCATTTGGCATAATGAAGAATCTTGCATTGACTGCGGGCTTTGCACTGCACTGTGCCCAACTTCTGCACTTGCAATGAATTTTGATAATCATCTAGAATTTGACACTT
>CAYJIN010000139.1:0-2025 GCA_964370245.1 uncultured Desulfovibrionaceae bacterium | reverse complement strand
TGCCCAACTTCTGCACTTGCAATGAATTTTGATAATCATCTAGAATTTGACACTTCAAAATGCGTTGTATGTCTCAACTGCACAAAAATCTGCCCTGTTCATGCGCTTCAAAGTGATGTTGAACGTTTAGAAGCCTAGGCAGTCAGACAGATAATTTTTGTGAAGAATTAGAAAATATACATAAAAAGGCTTTGAAGTAAAAAACAAAGCCTTTTTAACTTTTAAAGTAAGGAAGAAAAATTGAGCGTATTTAAAGAAAAAATCCCTTTTCTCTTAGCTTCAAATTCACCTCGTAGACAACAATTTTTTCAAGAACTAGGCTTAGCTTTTTCTGTACTTCTGCCTACATCTTTTAAAGAAGAAATTGATTTAGAGTTATCACCAACTGAAAATGCTCTTCTCTTAGCAAAAGGAAAAGCAAAAACAGTTTTAGAAGAGCATAATTTACTAGAAAAAAATGAAAAATCTCTTCTCATTTCGGCGGATACTATTGTTGTTTTAGATGATGAAACTGAGCATGCAAAAATTTTAGGCAAGCCAAAAGATCATGATGAAGCTTTTAGGATGGTCAAAGAGTTAAATGGCAGAAAACATACTGTAATTACTTCAGTTTGTATATTCCTTATCAATGAAAATAAAGCAGAAGAATTTTTATTTTATGATAAAACAGATGTGTATTTTGCTTCTTGGGATGATGCTACGCTCAAGGCTTATGCCAATTCTTCTGAAGGCTTAGATAAAGCTGGCGCTTATGCAATTCAAGGTTTTGGCACATTTTTAGTGGAAAAAATTGAAGGTTCTTACTCAACCGTAGTTGGCTTTCCTGTGCATCTTTTTGTAGATTTTCTTTTAAAACAAGATCTTATTACAAAAAGGTAGAAAACTTTTTACTCTTTTGCTCTTTTCAAATCAAAAAATACGTATTATCTATAAAAAGTGTTTTTCATACTATTTTCCAGTGTATTATTTTTGATATTTTTCGGACTATACCAAGTATCATTTTTAATACCTTGGCAAGCCAATTCGCCCGCAAATCGCATGCAAAAAAAACTTGATTTTTAAGGCGAAGCAACATACATTACTTTTTTCACTAAAGGAGTTTTGCCAAATGTCGAAAGGACCACATATTTCTATTTCTGATAAGTTCGTTGTTAACCGTATCCTGCGCATTAATATTGACGATTTTGAGCAATGGCCAGCTTCTGTTGCAGAGCTTGCAACAAAGATTTCGCTTGAACTCTTTTTAGTTGTTTATAATCCATTTATTGATGTTCCAAGTGTGAAAAAAAGTGTAAATGCACGTTGGAAAGATGCTATGCCATCTTTAGCGCATCACTACGCAACAAGCATTGGCGAAGGTATAACTCTTTTCTGGTCTGCCTTTGAAGCTGAAAAGAAATTCCGTGAAGAATTAGTGGATAAACTCAAAACTGTTCTTCCAAAAGAATGCGTTCTCACAAGAAAATCTGCGCTTATTGAAGCAAGCACTGACGCAACTGACCTTCGTATGGAATTGCCAATTTTAGTTGTTGAACCAGCTACAACAGAACAAGTGAGCGAATTAGTTAAACTTGCGAATGAAATGAAATTTGCTCTCATTCCTCGAGGTGGTGGTTCAGGAATGACAGGCGGTGCTGTGCCTGCGAGAAAGCGTACTGTTATTGTAAACCTTACTCGTTTAACAAAAAAAGAACTTGATAAAGAAAACAAGCTCTTGCATTGCGAAGCTGGTGTTATCACTCAACACGCTATTGACTTTGCTGAAAATGAAAATTTCCTTTTTACCATTGACCCTGCTTCAAAAACTGCCTCAACAATTGGTGGTAACGTTGCTGAAAACTCTGGTGGGCCTTTCGCTTTTGAATATGGCACAACCTTAGATAATCTTGTTTCATGGAAAATGGTAAATCCAACAGGTGAAATCATCACTATTACTCGTGTTGACCACCCTCGCCATAAAATTTTAGAGCATGAAGTTGCTCGCTTTGAAGTGCGTGATCAATCAGGCGGAATGCGTTCTGTTAT
>CAYJIN010000138.1:2053-4445 GCA_964370245.1 uncultured Desulfovibrionaceae bacterium | reverse complement strand
ATGGCTCTGCTTCTATGGAAAATGTTACTATTACTAAAAATCCTGATAATAGTTATACTGTTGAATATGATGTTGTGTTAAAAGACAATGTTCAGCATGAAGTGGATTCTGATAGTTCTAGTTTTGAAGTAGATATCACTGTTACAGATAAAGTAGGTAACACTAGTGACGCAACAATTGATGTGGTTATTCAAGATGATGTGCCAACAATTACAGTAACAGAAACTGATTTAGGAACTGTAGGTGAAGGTAACAGCATTGATATTGATGTTAACTTTGATTATGGCGCTGATGTGCCTGAAAATGCAACAATTAAAGTTGGCACAAAAAATGAACTTGGTGAATTTGTTGAAGCTACCTACAATCCAGATAAAGGCTATGAATTAGACAATGGCTATGTAACAATTGATCCTGAAACAGGTGATTATACTTATACAGCAAAACCAAATAGTGCTGGTGGCAACGACAGTTTCTATTTTGAAATAACTGACGCTGACGGTGATTCAGCTTTATCTGATGAAGTTTCTGTTGATATTAATTCAGCACCAACAGCTAGTGACATTACTCTTTCAGTAGAAGAAGATGTAACAAATTCTGATAATGCAAGTCTTAATGCCTCAGATGTTGATGGTGATGAACTCACATATACAGTTGATTCTACAAATGCAAGTAACATTGAAAATTATGGAACACTCACACAAGAAGCTGATGGTTCTTTCACCTTTACATTAAATGCAAATGCCGATTCTCTTGGAGAGAGTGATAATCTTACAGGCTACTACACTGTAACTGTTGATGATGGTAATGGAGGCGAAACAGAACAAACTATTACTGTTAATATAACAGGCACAAACGACAAACCTGAAATTTCCACTGAAAGTGCAAGTATAACAGTTGATGATTCAAATCTAAATACTACTGGTGGCAGTGTTGCAAGTTCTACTATTACATTCACATCCGCTGAAAGTATGAATGGTGGTGTAATAAATCTTAACGGTCAAGAATATACCATTAGCCTCAATTCGGAAAACGAATATGTGCTTACAGGTTCTGTGGCAAACTCTACAAGTGGTTATGGTGAAGTTACGCTTGGAAGCTTAGTTTATAATAGTGATACAAATGAATATACTCTTGAATATACCTATGAACAAACTACTGCGTATGATAAACATAGCAATACAAGCAGTGATGACGAAACTGCTAATAATGTTGATTCGTTTACTATTACCATTCAAGATGGTAAAGAAGCTGAAAGCGGAGCAGAATCTGATAGTATTACAGTAAGTGTTAATATTAAAGATGATGGTGTTGAGCTTGAAAGTGTGAATAACCCTTATGATGCTTATGCAGATTCAATAGGTTTAGAAAGTAACTTTATACGCCTCATACCTAACGGATGGGTTGACGATTCTGGTACTTTGAATCCTTTTGGGGGGTATAAGGAAGTTAAGTATGGTGAGGTTGAGCTTTTCAACGCTAATACACCTTTGAGCAATGAGGGAACAGCAATAACTGTAGGTGCACTTAATGTTGAAGCTGCTGATACTGCAACAGTGGATATGAATATTAAACACGATATGCAAGGTACATCAGGATACTTTATTATTATAGATGGTTTGCCTATCAATATGATAGAAGTACCTACGAGTGATCCAGATGAAACTATCTATATTATTGGTGAAATTTCTGATGCAAATAATGATGGTGTAGCTAGTGGTAAAGATTATTTAGATTTTGCACCAGAAGATTGGTATGCTAAAGTCACTTTTAATTCTACAACAAATGAATGGACATTTGAACAATATAAAGAATTTGATGAAACTATTGTGCTTGAATTTACAGCAACTGATGGTGATGGTGATACAACAAAGCATAATGTAGGAATTCAAGGTGCAACAGAAGGTTTTGGTGCAATAGTTAAATCAGAAATGGATATTACAGTAAATGAAGCTGGCATTGGTAATGATTCGAATAACTCTGAAATCGTTACAGGTGTAATTAGTGTCAGATCTACTGATGGTTTACAAGAAATAAGAATTGGTGATGAAGTTGTCGGTACATTTGATGGTGAAGGAAACTTTGTCCCTAACTCTGATTACAATGGTAATATGCAAATTATTTCTGTAACAGATAATTCTGAAGGTGGTTTCAATGTTAATTATAAATACACACTTACTGAAGGTGTAATCGATAATTCCTTTGATATAACTTTTGTTGATAACAATGGTGATGAATCGTCAACAACTGTTAATGTTGATGTGACATCGTCTGAGGGTGCACCTGCCCCTATGAGTGATTATGGACGTGCAGCAGCTTCTCTGTCGTATGAAAATGATAATGATGATAGTGATTCAAGCGATGAAGGACTATTCTTTGGAAATGACGATGAAAA
>CAYJIN010000138.1:0-1953 GCA_964370245.1 uncultured Desulfovibrionaceae bacterium | reverse complement strand
GAAGGTGAAACAACGTATACTGACATTGAAATTATTATTTCAAAAGGCGGAGAAGCACAAACTGTTACCTTGCAAGATGTAAACTTTAGCGGGCAAGATGTTGATGATCTACGCACTGCAATGGATGAAAGTGGTACTTTTAGCCAATAATATTAGAATACTAAATTAAAACATAAAAGCCTAGTTGATTATCAGCTAGGCTTTTTTACTTAAAGAATATTTATAGATTTATGAACAAGTTTTTATGGGGAATTGCATTTTCTAGTTTTTATAAAAAACTTATTCACACAACTATTTTCAAAGACATTCAAATGTTAATAATTAAAGTTTTTTGAAGGAAGGGGGTTTTAGGGGGAAACCTTAGCTTTTGTTCACAAAAGTATGGTTTCCCCCTAATAAAAACTCTCATCTTTAAAAAATTATAATCCTAAAGCTTTTCTTACGCCTGCGCCATAGGCTGGGTCAGCTTTTGAACAGTTTTCAATATGCCTTTCTTTGATAAAGTCAGGCGCATCACCCATAGCACGGGCTGTGTTTTCAAAGAGAACTTGCTTTTGCTCATCGCTCATAAGTTGGAAGAGTAAGCGAGGCTGCTCAAAATAATTATCGTCATCTTCACGATAATTATAGTTCATGCCTTCGCCTTCTAATTTGAGTGGTGGCTCTTGAAGTTCTGGTGAATCTTTCCATTCTTGCTCACTATTTGGTTCATAGTGAAGGGTTGCACCTTGGTTGCCATCTGTGCGCATAAGGCCATCTCTATGGAAGGAATGCATAGGGCATTTTGGTGCGTTTACTGGAATAAGATGATGGTTTACACCTAGGCGATAGCGCTGTGCATCTCCATAAGAGAAGAGGCGACCTTGCAACATTCTATCTGGTGAAAAACCAATGCCAGGAACAACAGCACCAGGATTGAAGGCTGATTGTTCAACATCGGCAAAATAGTTTTCAGGATTTTTATTGAGCTCAAAATAACCAACTTCAATAAGTGGATAATCTTTTTTGCGCCAAATTTTTGTTAAATCAAATGGATGATATTCATAATTATCAGCATCTTTTTCAGGCATAATTTGCACAAATAAAGTCCAACGAGGGAAGTCGCCTTTTTCGATAGAATCGAATAAATCACGTTGATGGCTTTCTCTATCATTTGCGATAATTTCTGCAGCTTCAGCATCTGTTAAATTTTTGATGCCTTGCTGTGTTACGAAATGGAATTTCACCCAATAACGTTCATTATCAGCATTGATAAAGCTAAAAGTGTGGCTACCAAAGCCGTGCATGTGGCGATAAGAAGCAGGAATACCTCTATCACTCATAACAACAGTAATTTGGTGAAGAGCTTCTGGAAGTAAAGTCCAGAAATCCCAATTGTTTTTTGCTGAACGCATATTTGTTTTAGGATCACGCTTAACTGCGTGGTTTAAATCAGGAAATTTTAAAGGATCACGGAAGAAAAATACTGGAGTGTTATTGCCAACTAAATCCCAGTTACCTTCTTCTGTATAAAATTTAAGTGCGAAACCACGAATGTCGCGCTCAGCATCAGCTGCGCCACGTTCACCAGCAACAGTTGAAAAACGTGCAAACATAGGGGTTTGCTTTCCAATTTTGCTAAAAATTTTAGCTTTTGTATATTTAGTTATATCATGAGTTACTGTGAAAGTTCCGAATGCGCCTGAGCCTTTTGCGTGCATACGTCTTTCAGGGATGAGTTCTCTATCAAAATGTGCTAATTTTTCAAGTAACCAAACGTCTTGTAAAAGAATTGGGCCACGTTTGCCTGCTGTTAAACTGTCTTGGTTATTTGCAACAGGAGCGCCGTTCACGCTTGTTAATTTTTTATCTGCCATTATCTTCTCCTTTAGTTAAATCAAAAAACGTAAAACCAAAATATCAAAGTAATGCAATTTTGTTAATGATAATATATACTATTAGATTAGTCAATCA
>CAYJIN010000137.1:0-4513 GCA_964370245.1 uncultured Desulfovibrionaceae bacterium | reverse complement strand
TGGCAGATAGAATTATTATTCTCAAAGATGGCGAAATTATTGAAACAAATTCAGCAAGCGAAATCTTGAATAATCCACAACAAGAATACACGAAAGAACTTTTGGCGCATATTCCAAAATTTGAAGAAGCTAACTATGCAAAATAATAAAGTTATTGAAATTAAAAATATGAACAAAGAATTTCTTTCTAAAAAGAAAGCATCTATTCTTGCGTGTAATGATATTTGCCTTGATATCTATGAAAATGAATTTTTATCTATTGTTGGTGAAAGTGGCAGTGGAAAAAGCACATTATTACGCCTAATTACACAGCTTGAAACAAAAACATCAGGGCAAATTCTTTATAATAATTATGATATTACTGAATTAAAAAAAGAAGAATTACGCCAGCATAGAAAAAATATACAAATGGTTTTTCAAGATACCAGTTCAACGCTTAATCCAAAAATGAAAATTATTGATGCTATTTGCGAACCTCTTATTAATTTTAATCTTATTAATAAAAACGATAAAGAAAAAGTTGCAGAAGATTTCTTGAAGAAAGTTGAACTTGATAGTAGCTATCTATATAAAAAACCAAGTGAATTAAGTGGCGGGCAAAGACAAAGAGTTTGCCTTGCACGTGCGCTTACCTTACAGCCAAAAGTTCTTTTGCTTGATGAGCCAACATCTGCGCTTGACGTTATTACGCAAGCAAAAATAATTAAGCTTATCAAAAAAATGCAAGAAGAAAATAATCTTACTATTGTTCTTGTTTGCCATGACTTAGCTTTGGTTTCAGCAATTTCTGATAGAATAGCAGTTATGCATAAAGGCGAACTTGTTGAAATAATGCAAAGAAAAGCTTTGCTAAACCAAAAACACAAGCCATATACCGAAAAGTTGATTGAGTCAATTTTTGATATCAAAAAATGCTCTTGTAATGCGCATAAAGAAAAGCCTTTTCAATATGCTGGTCAGCACAGTTTTGAGAATCCGCATATTTGTAATACAGATGACGAAGAAGAGAGATAAAATTTTGCAATATATAATATAAAAAGGCACTTTGATTTGGAAGAAAATATTTCCAATAACAAAATGCCTTTTTTCTGTAATTTGTATAATTTCTGCTGTTTTACTTTGCTTGTAATTGCATGATTTGATCCATGTCTTTATCGCCACGGCCTGAAAGGTTCACTAAGATTTTTGTTTCTTTTGGAAGAGTTGGCGCAATCTTGATAGCATGCGCAAGTGCGTGTGATGATTCAAGCGCAGGAATAATGCCTTCTTTTTGTGAAAGAGTGAATAATGCTTCAACAGCTTCAGCATCAGTTGCGGTTACAAAGCTTGCTCTGTTTGTATCTTTCAAATGTGATAATTCAGGAGAAACACCAGGATAATCAAGGCCAGCTGAAATTGAGTGCACAGGTGCAACTTCGCCATTTTCATCAGTAAGCAAGTAAGAGTAGTAACCGTGCAGAGTGCCAGGTTTACCATGTGTGAGTGGAGCAGCGTGTTGGCCAAGAGCAGAACCGATTCCGCCTGGTTCAACACCGATAATTTTCACGCTTTCGTCTTTCAAAAAGCCTGAGAATAAGCCTATAGCATTTGAACCACCGCCAACACAAGCCATGATGATATCAGGTAAATTTCCTTCTAAATCAAGCATTTGTTCTCTAGCTTCTTTACCAATAACTGATTGAAAATGTTTTACCATGCTTGGGAATGGATGTGGTCCAACTGCTGAACCAAGCACGTAGAATGAATTTTCTTCTTCAATATATGCAAGTAAAGCTTCATCAACAGCTTCTTTAAGTGTGCGTTGGCCAGACATTGCTGGAACAACTTCTGCGCCAAGCATACGCATTCTGAAAACGTTAAGCTCTTGTCTTTTCATGTCTTCTTCACCCATATAGATAGTGCACTTCATGCCAAATAAAGCTGCAGTTGCCGCAGTTGCAACACCGTGTTGCCCAGCGCCTGTTTCAGCAATAAGAGTTTTTTTGCCCATGCGTTTTGCAAGAAGCACTTGCCCGAGAGAGTTGTTAGCTTTGTGTGCGCCTAAGTGATTTAAATCTTCTCTTTTTAGATAGATTTGTGCGCCACCAAGCATATTTGAAAGCTGTGTACAATGAAAAATTGGTGTTGGTCTACCGAGATAATGTGTGTTATAGTGCGCTAATTCTTTGAGGAATTCAGGATCGTTTTTATAAGTATTGAAAGCATTAGTAAGTTCATTTAATCTTTCTTCTAAACCAGGAGGCACGAAAGTTCCACCAAATTCGCCAAAGTAACCATCTTTTAAATTTTCACAAGCTGACATAATATTTTCCTTATTTTTATTTTAGAGTTTATACAAAAAAAGCGGCCTTTTTATGACCGCTCATTCTTTATGCTCTAGATATAAAAAAAAGCGATCATTGCTGACCGCTCTAAATACCGATAAATAAATGTGAAATTATTTTATTTTTTTGATACAAGATAAGAAGCGGTCTTAAACTAAGAACGCCACCACCAATTTTGCACTGTAAATAAATTTCTTTTCATCATGCTTTTAGCATAAAGGGCTTTCACAAATATGTCAAGCATATTTTTTTTATTGAATGACAATTTTGGTAAAGCATTAAAAAATGTTAATATTATAAATTGTTATGGGTATACAATCCTGTAGTTGAATGATAAGTTAAATGCTTTTTTTGATTTTCTAAGAAAATGAGCTGATAGCTCAAAAAGAAAAATCTTTCATGTTTTGTTTTTAAGTTGCTATTTTCTATATAAGTATTATTCTATTTAAGGCTTTAACAGTAGAAAAAAGGTGAGAATTAAAAAATATAAGGAAAATATATGAAACTCGCTAAACCTATTTATTTTGCCTTACTTATTATAAGCTGTGTTATTACTTTCTTTTATTATGAAAATAGAATGAAAGAAGAAGAAGCAAGAAATGTTGTTTTGCAGCAAAGTTATATCGAACGAATAAAGCTTGCAATAACTTCTGTAGCTCAACCAATTTCAGGTTTTGATAGAGCAAGTAAAATCTATCATCACAATATCACTGATGAAGAATTTAGAATTCTTGCAGAAGTTATGTATGACCCAGAAACGCATATTGCAATTAGTTACTCACCTGCTGGTGTAACAACGCATGTCTATCCTTTTGAGGAAAATAAAGCTGTAATAGGGCATGATATTTTAAATTCAACCCTTACACGAAAAGAAGCTTTAAAAACTATTGCAAGTAAAAAAACAACTATGTCAGGTCCTTATCCTTTGATACAAGGAAATAAAAGTGGTATTGTTATTAGAAACCCTGTTTTTGGAATGAATAATGATCAAGAAGAATTTTGGGGTTTTATTAGTCTTGTTATTGCATCACCAAACTTTCTTTCTGTTACAGGTTTATTAAATCTTAGCAATCTTAATTATGAATTGAGTCTTCTAGGTTTTCATAATGGTGAAAACGTGCCGATTTGGGAAAGTGCAAACTTTGCAATAGGAAATGCACCTTACGAAGAATTTGAAATTTATAATAGTCCTTGGAAGTTTTCTATTTATCGTCCAGGTGAATTTTCACGAATTTTTCAACAATCTCTCTGGCTTTTGGGAACGCTTATTACAGTTTCAAGTGTATTGTATCATATTATTTCCTATCTTGAATTGCGTAATCTTTCCTATAAACAACAGATAGTTAAAGATAAACTTACTGATGCTTACTCACGCACTTATCTTGATGAATATCGTTTCAATCAGAGTTATAGCTTGTTCTATATTGATTTGAATAAATTCAAACCTGTGAATGACACCTATGGGCATGAAGTTGGCGACAAATTGCTTCAAAGTTATGTGTTGCGCTTACGAGAACATTTTAAGAAAGATACACCAATTATTAGAATGGGAGGCGATGAGTTTTTAGTTGTTGTCAATGAAGTGCTTACAAAAAAAGATATTGCCCATATTAAAACAAGAATTGAAAACCTTTCAGCGCAACCATTTAAAGTTGAGAGGCATATTCTTGAAATAGGCGCAAGTGTTGGCTGTGCAACATATCCTTACCATGGCGACAACTTAGAAGAATTGATAAAACATGCTGATGAAGAAATGTATAAAGTAAAGAGAGCACGTTAATTTCAAGCTTCTTATGTGATGAAAATTTCTAACAATAAATAAGAATTTTACCGAAATTAAATCTTGCTAATTGTAAATATTATTGGTTATATATACATAGAGAGGAAATAAATATCCTCTCTATTTTACAATAAAATTCTTGTTAATAAAAAATATATATTACTAGAAAAATCCAAAAGGAAAGAATATGTCCTTACTTGTTGATTATAAAAAAATTGAAGAGCTTTTCCATACTGCGCAAAAAGAAGAAAGAACAGCTTTATTTGAATATGAAGTGTATGAATTACTTGCGCTTTCTGGTTCTGACACACCGCCAAAATCAAAGTTTATTGCAAAAAATGTGAAGCCAATTCAAGAAGAAATTATGGCATTGCCTGGCGAAAAAACAGTGTTGAAAATTGTTTCGCCA
>CAYJIN010000136.1:0-4660 GCA_964370245.1 uncultured Desulfovibrionaceae bacterium | reverse complement strand
TATTTTTCCCTTGAAAGACAATTTAAAAGGTAATTTTGCATAAAGTATGCCAATAGAAGTTTAGTATTTATTTTATTACTGTTTAATAAAAATGTTACTATTCAAACCTTATTGCAACACGAATCCCAGCGACAAATATATCTGAAGCATTCGATAAATCAGTATTTTCTATTGTCATAGAAGCATTATGTAATTGCACAATATGTTGAATAATTGCTAAACCTAGTCCACTTCCCATTTCTTTTTGCCCAGCTGGGCGATAAAATCTTTGTCCTAATTGCTTTATGATTTCATTGGGCAAATGTTCTGCACTATTTTCAATAATTAAGCTATCTTTTTCTAAAATAACTCTCGCAATGCCATTTGCTGGAGTATAACGAATTGCATTATCGAGTAAATTCCTTATAACAATTGCCCAAAGTTCTGGAAAGCCTTCGCTGGTAATAGTTTCATCGGTAGAAACAAACTCTACGCTTATATTTTTTGCACAGGCAGCATCAAAAATATCTCCTTCGGCATACTGCAAGAGTGAATTCCATTGCACTTCTTTATAGTTTGGGTGATTCTTATTATATTCAATATGCTTAGATTCCAAATTTGAAAGCAAAAGAAGTTGGTCGATAAGTCTTGTGCAGCGTTGGCTTCCTTCTAATATTCTAGAGAGCGCATTTTTTCTTACATTAGTATCGTCCACACATTTATCTAAAACCTCCACTTGCAAACGTAAGCCAGATAAAGGAGTTCTAAGCTCATGCGCAGCATTGGCAACAAATGCACGCTCCCTTTCGATAAGCAAAGCAGTGCGTTTAAAAAGCGCATTAAGTGCTTCCACTAAAGGACGTACTTCAGAAGAAATATTTGTTACTTCTATAGGTTCAATATCTAGAGGGTCACGCTGTAGAAGTTTACTCCTTAGATAGTGTAGAGATTTCAATTCGTATTTTAATAAAAATCTAAAAATTATAAGAAAGAAGATTAAAAATAAAACCCAAGGTGTCATATGATTAAAAAGGATGTCAAGAACAATCCCTCTGCGATATTCTGATTTATATCCAACTGCAATAACATTTGAGTTATAAGGGTCTACATACCAAAAAGTACGCCAATTTTCGCCATCTATATTATCATCAATAAAGCCTTGATTTGAAGCAAATGAGAAATGTCGCCCATGCTTATGCCCACTGAGAAGACGCTTTCCACTATGCGAAAAAATAGCATAAGAAAAAGTATCATCTTCAATGCGGATTTGTTTTCTCATATTCGCATTAGATGGCTGCTTATTGTGATTAGATTTATTTTCCACAACTTCAAAGCTGCTGATTTCTGCAATAGTTTTCGCAAGTAAAACCATTTGTCTATCAAAAAATTTTTGTGTTTGGAGTGAATCTGTTTTCCACACATGGCTTGCAACAAAAATCCATACAAAAACAAAGAAAAGAGAAACAAAAAGCGTAAGGCGAGCCATAAGCCCCCATTGGGCTATATTTAGCTGTAACTTTTTGATTAGCTTCATTGTTTTTCTCCTAATGTATAGCCCA
This sequence comes from uncultured Desulfovibrionaceae bacterium, assembly GCA_964370245.1. GTDB lineage: Bacteria > Desulfobacterota > Desulfovibrionia > Desulfovibrionales > Desulfovibrionaceae > CAYJAZ01. The sequence continues at coordinate 3,122 of CAYJIN010000136.1, read as the reverse complement.
CACCATGCACATTTTTAATAAAATACGAGCCTAGTTTTGAACGTAGATGATGTATATGCACTTCTATTGTGTTACTGCTTACATCATCATTCCAACCGTAAAGTTTTTCATGCAAAGTTTCTCGTGAAAGCACACGCCCTTTATTTGTGAGAAAGGTTTCTAAAAGAATAAGTCCTTTAGCACTTAATATAATTGTTTTATCGCCTTTATGTATTGTTCTTTTTTGTAAGTCTAAAGTTATATCTTCATGTTTTAAACATATTTGCGCTTCGCCAGCTGCTCGACGTTGCCAAACACGTAATCTTGCAATTAATTCTGCTAATGCAAAGGGTTTTGGCAAATAATCGTCAGCGCCTAAAGACAAGCCTTCAACACGGTCATTAATTGTTGTGCGAGCAGTAAGAATAATGACAGGAATAGTAATATTTGTTTTTCGCCAATGCTGTAAAATTTCAAGACCGTCCATATTTGGCAAGGTTAAGTCAAGAATTGCAACATCATGTTTGCCTTCTTCTAAGGCTGTTGATGCAATTTTGCCATCTTGTAGCCAATCTACAGTAAAGCCTTCAGATTCTAACCCGACTAAAATGGCATCACCTATATTAATATCATCTTCTACAAGTAATATACGCATAATAAACCTTTCTGTTGAAAAATATTTTTTATAATAGAATATTATAGTTGTTCTAATGCCATATTATATTCATGAACCGCAAGTAAAAATTGGTCCTTTAGTGCATCATCTAAAGGTTCTGCTTTTATTGTTGCTAACATTCTTGGGTTTACATATTTACCATCAATCATTACACGAAAATCTAAGTGTGGACCTGTTGATAGTCCTGTTGAACCAACATAAGCTATAATATCGCCTTTATTTACTTTTGTGCTCTTTTTTGTTTTTATATCATACTTAGATAAATGTGCATAGAGCGTTTCAATGCCATTTGCGTGTTTTAGAATAACAGTTTTACCAAAGTCGCCTTTTGTTCCAACAAAGTCAACAATAGCATCGGAAACAGCATAAACTGGAGTTCCCATTGGTGCAGAATAATCAATTCCTTGGTGTGGTCTTGTTATTCCTAAAATTGGATGCTTTCTAGCAAGTGAGTAAGGCGAACTTATTCTTGTATAGTTTACTGGTAAATCAAGAAAAGAGCTTTGAAGAGAATCTCCGTTTGCATTATAGTAAAGCCCTTGATTTGCATCATCTTCAAAACGATAAACTGAGAAGTTTTCTCCGTCACGTTCAAAGCTTACTGCTAAAATATTTCCATAATTGATAAATTTATCTTCGTCGTATTTTTTTTCAAGAAGAATTTTGAAAATATCACCTTTTTTTAGAGCATTAGAAAAGTCTAAGTTATAAGAGAGTATTCCCTCAATAGCAGAAGCTAAACCTCTTCTTTCACCTGCTTTTGAAATTGCCTTGGATAAACTTGCTTCTATTTCAAATTCTATGGCTTCAACTTTTTTTTCATAATCAATGACTGCAAGTTGAAAATCAAAAATATCTTCTGTTTTAGCTGTATTATTGACTAGATTTTGTATGTCTTTAACGGAAAGCACAAAAACATCTTCAGAATTTTTTTGATATTCAAAGCGTAAGAAATTTCCATTGCTATCTTGTACTAGTTGGTATTTTTTATTGACTTGAATATTGGTTAACTTGTGTAATGGTTTAGTGAGCTTAATAAGATCATTTAATTGATTATATGAAATGAATTCATTGAGAATTGAGCTGATAGTATCGTTTTTTTGTATTTGCTTTTGTATTAAAAGTTCACTTTCCTGTAGTTCATACCCAGACAAAGTTTTTATTTTTTCTATAGGTAGAATTTTACTTTTATCAGTATCAGATTCAGCTGAACTAAGTATCTTGTATGGACTATTATTTTCTGTAAATGAAATAGGTTGCGAGATGTTTAGTAAGTTTTTCTCATCCGACTTCAGCGTAAAAGGAAAAATAGCTACACAAAAAGCTAGTAAGAGTAATGAGATTAAAGTTTTTTTATTGCCAATCATAAATATCCTTTAGAAACAATAAACAAAATAATACGATCAAAACCTATTTTCATAACAAAAATAGGTTCGGAGGTGTTTTTTAGAATATAAAATACCACCTGAAATAATATCAAATGATATCTAAAAGATTTTACCAATTATGGTGATATCCGCCACCCATTGATATACCAGTTTCTTTTTCAATGGTTTGAACATAATCACTGCTGATTTTTTGGAGCTCTTGTTTGATTTTTGCAATTTCACCTGCAACTTTTCCTGCTTCTGTTGGATTTGGGTTTTGTCCACTCATAATTGCAGCATATTCTGCGGATTTAACAGCAAGGTTTTGTTTGATAGGGTTTACTTTTGCTACATATTCATTTTCAAGTTTTTCTAAACTTGCTTTTTGTGTGTCTGTTAAATCAACATTTCCTTGCATACCATGACCGTAATGTCCATTTTGAGAACCATGGCCCATGCCTTTGCTATGCCCATAACCATTGTCATGTCCATAATTTGAGTTGTGGTCGTCATTCCAGTGTCCATTGTTGTTTCCATTATTGTGTCCGCCCATACGTGCATAAGCAGAACCTGCGCCAATTATAAGACTTGCTACAAGTGCAATAGTTGTGATGATTGATTTTTTTGACATTGTATTCTCCATTTGTTTATTTGTTGGTGTATGTATATGTATAATGTAATAAAATTAAATTTTTATTAAGCTTTTCATTTTGTATGAAATTATACGTATTCATTTAATTTTTGTTGCTTAAAGCGGCTATTCCTTAAAGAGTAGGGCACAGTAAAAAATTCTACTACCTACCATAGCCAGTTTACAAGTGGACTTATACTTATACACAAAAACAACCTTGGGTATTCTTCAATGTTAAGAATCTTGCGCTTATTGGCTATGGAATAAATAAAAATAATGATTTCGTTCCATGTGGAAAAACACGAAGAACCAAAATATTTAGTAGGTTCGAGCTATAGTATTTTAGCTAACAGACACAAAAAAAGCCAAATTTCTAAGAAATTTGGCTATGTTCTTTATATGGTATTTTCAAAGTTTGGTACCGGGGGCGAGACTCGAACTCGCAAGGCCGTGAAGCCGGCGGATTTTG
>CAYJIN010000135.1:0-4769 GCA_964370245.1 uncultured Desulfovibrionaceae bacterium | reverse complement strand
ATATGCAAAAAGAAAATTTATCAAAACGTATTATTCCATGCCTTGATGTGCGTGACGGGAAGCTTACTAAGGGTATAAAATTTCAAGGTAATGTTGATATTGGTGATCCAATAGAAACAGCAAAAAAATATTATGAAGAAGGTGCTGACGAAATTGTATTTTACGATATCACAGCATCACACGAAAAACGTGGTATCTTTTTAGATGTTGTTTCAAAAGTGGCTGAAAATATCTTTATTCCATTTAGTGTAGGTGGAGGAATTTCTTCGCTTGCTCAAATGCGTGAAGTTTTATTGGCTGGTGCTGAAAAAGTTTCATTAAATTCTGCGGCAGTAAAAATGCCAGATCTTATTTCTGAAGGCGCATACGCTTTTGGTTCACAAGCCGTAGTTGTTGGAATGGATGTTCTCAAAGTGGAACAATCAAAGCAAATTCCTTGTGGGTATGAAATTGTTATCAATGGCGGTAGACTTCACACAGGAATAGACGCTCTTACTTGGGCACTAGACTGCGAAAAACGTGGAGCAGGTGAAATCTGCTTAAATTCGATTGATGCTGATGGCATGAAAACTGGTTATGAGCTAAATCTTACAAAAATGATTTGTGATGCAGTGAAAATTCCTGTGATTGCTTCTGGTGGTGCGGGTGAACCTTCACACTTGGCAGATGCCTTGAATGTAGGCGCATCAGCGGCATTAGTGGCTTCAATTGTGCATAATGGCGAATATCCAATGCCAAACATAAAAAAATACCTTCACGAAGAAGGAATTAAGGTTAGATTATAATTTGTTTACAAATGTGAACATCGAAATAATAAGATAAAACAAGAATTAAGATAAGCCTAGGAAGTGATACTATTGATTGCTTTTTGGGCTTTTTTTATACCTTTTTTTAGGTTTTTCATTTTCTTTATTATTGCTTGCTTCATCATTCTCTTTGTCATCATCACTGAGATAAATGTCCAAAAGCCCTTCAGGCGGATTGATAACAATGGTTTTTGATTCAATATCAATCTCATGCACAAATTGTGGTACAGCAGGGAAGAGCACTTCTTTTCTTCCATGTTCTTTTGGGGTATAAATCTTCCAAATTTCTTGGCTTGCCATAAAGTCAACTTGCTCTAGTTCACCCAGAAGAGTTTTATTTTCATCTTCTGAAAGCGTGTAAACAGTGCAACCTGTAAGTTGATAAACAAAAACTTCAGTATTGTCTTTATTTTGTTGGCTTGATGATGAATGCCTTCTTATGTAATCTTGCATAACAAGAGGTTCAATGCATAAATCATAATCACGTAAAGTTTCAGCTTTATCTCTATCATTACAAATATCTAATTTGAGGATATAAGATTCTTGCGAGCCTTTTGAACTTACAACTTTTACGTCAATGATGTCATCATCAGGTGATATAAGAAAGAGTGGGGCTTTAAGCAAAAAAGGAGAGTCGGCGTAATATTGAACGCAGACTTCTCCTTTTATTCCATGTGGTCTTGTTACAAGACCAATTACTAATGCACTTTTAAGCTTATTCAAGGATTTCCAATACTATACGTTTGCGTGCTTTTGCAGATGTAGCACTAAGGATTGTACGGATAGCACGAGCTGTACGACCTTGTTTACCTATCACTTTGCCAAGATCTTCTTTAGCAACTGAGAGTTCTAATACAGAGGTTTGTTCAGCTTCCACTTCACTGACCTTGACTGAATCGGGATTGTCAACCAAGGCTTTTGCGATGTATTCAACTAAGTCTTTCATGTAGCGTCATTCCTTTATCTCTGCGAGAGATGCTTGATTGGAGACCATACCCCATTTATATGTACAGCTCCTACACCACGGTAGTTTAAGAGCTTGGGAAGGCTATTTAATCAAACTATAACAATATTTTTTTGCAAAGGCAAGAATAAAATAAACAATTTTTATTTACAAAAGTAATTTTCTTAGAAAATTGGCTCTGAGAGGTTATTATTTAATAATAATTTTTAAATAAAAAAAGATATCTTTATCTTAATGCAAAATAAAAACATAAAAAACAAACTAATATACGAAACAATTAAAGCGGTATTTAAAGCTATCAGAAAAAAATTAGTATATCATATAAGTGCAATATGAAATAAAAGAAGAGCAAATAGAAAAGATAGACTAACTAAATAATGACTTACACTTATTAAATAAACACATTCAAATTGAAAGTAATTATTTTTAATAAGCACTTAACTTATTAAAGCAATTCTCAAAAAAACTTGAGAATTGCTTATAAAATAAATTAATTAAGCTTTGTTAGCTTTGATAAGTGAATTTACTGTATCACTTGGTTGTGCACCAAGATCAATCCATTTTTGGATTTTTTCACTTTCAAGTTTAACTGTTGCTGGGTTAGTATTTGGGTTGTAGTAACCTAAAAATTCTAATGGTCTACCGTCACGGCGTGTTTCACTGTTGATAGCAACAATGTGGTAGAATGGACGTTTTTTACAACCTGTACGTGTTAAGCGAATTTTTACTGACATATTATATTCCTTTTTTATTGAGAAAGTTTTACTTTCTTTTTTTCTTTTTTTGTCGAACGTTTTGTTTTTTTGTTGGTGATTTACCTTGGCGTGAGCCGCCCATACCAAAATCTGGCATGCCACCAAGTCCGCCGAGGCCACCAAGCCCTCCTAAACCACCAAGGCCACCGCCTAGGCTATTTAAATCAGGCATTTGGGAAGGCATTTTCATTCCTTTTGGCATTTGTGGCATTCCGCCAGGCATTCCAGGTATTTTAGGCATTTTGCCTTTTCCACCCATCATGGCTTGCATCATTTGGCGCATTTGTTCAAATTGTTTTATAAATTGATTCACTTGCGCAACGCTCATGCCACAACCTTTAGCAATACGTTCTTTTCTGCTTTGGTTGATTAAATCAGGATTTTTTCTTTCCTTGATTGTCATGGAATTGATAATGGCTTCTGTTTTTCCTAATTCTTTTTCAGCATTTCCTAACTCAGAAATTTTTGAAGCAATACCGCTCATGCCCGGAATCATTTTTAATATTGATTCAATTGAGCCTAAGCTTTTCATGCGTTTCATTTGAGTTCTGAAATCTTCAAAGTCAAACTTTGCTTTTTGCAATTTTTTTGCTAAAGCTTCAGCTTCTTCTTCGTCGATAGTGGTTTGTGCTTTTTCAATAAGAGTAAGCACATCACCCATACCTAGAATTCTGCTTGCTATACGGTCAGGGTGGAAAAGTTCCATTTCTGAAAGTTTTTCGCCCATACCAACAAGTTTTACAGGAGCATTAGTTACTGATTTGATGCTCAGCGCAGCACCGCCACGCGCATCGCCATCCATTTTAGTAAGAACAACGCCTGTAATGCCGAGTTTTTCATTGAATGCTTGTGCTACGTTTACGGCATCTTGCCCTGTCATAGCATCAGCAACAAAAAGAATTTCTTGTGGTGAAACAGCTTCTTTGATGGAGCTTAATTCATTCATTAAAACTTCATCAATATGTAAACGGCCGGCAGTATCGAGAATAATTACATCGCAATTTTGTTCCATAGCTTCTTTGATAGCATTTTGAGCAATGTGAACTGGGTTCATATCAGTGCTTGAAGCATAGCATGGAATATTGAGCTGTGTAGCTAATGACTTAAGTTGGTCAATAGCAGCCGGTCTGTAGATATCGCAAGGAACTAAGTAAGGCTGTTTCTTTTGTTTTCTTAGAAGATTAGCAATTTTTGCTGATGAAGTTGTTTTACCCGAACCTTGCAAACCAACCATAAGAATGATTGACGGCTTTTTACCAAGTTCAAGTGAGGTTTGTTCACCACCAAGAAGTTGAATAAGCTCATCGTTAACAACTTTAATCAATTGCTGTGAAGGATTAACACCCTTCATAACTTCTATACCAAGAGCTTTTTCTTTTACAGTTTCAGTAAAATCTTTTACAACTTTAAAGTTTACATCTGCTTCTAAAAGCGCAAGACGAACTTCACGCATAGCTTCTTGAATATTTGTTTCAGTAAGCTGAGCGCGGCCGCTTATGGTTTTAAATACCGACGTAAGCCTATCGGAAAGACTTTCAAACATGTATTACCCTTAGTAATTTTTATTATCTAGCTTAAAATGTTTACTAGACATCAAAAGCTAGACAGTGTTTAATATATGATTAAGCAATCTTTGTCAAATAATTAGATATTAACTAATTTGAAAAAGATTTATTTAAACAATTTAAAAATCGGAATAAATTCTATAATAATTCAAATGCGTTGAAGAAATAGCTGATTTCAAAAGCAGCAGTTTCAGGAGCATCAGAACCGTGAACTGAGTTTGCGCTTAAAGAAAGAGCATATTTTTTTCTTAATGTGCCTTCTTCAGCTTGTTCAGGATTTGTAGCACCCATAATTTCACGATATTTAGCAATAGCGTTTTCGCCTTCTAAAACTGAGCAAACAACAGGGCCAGAAATCATAAATTCCACTAATTCACCAAAGAAAGGGCGTTCTTTATGCACAGCATAAAAACCTTCTGCTTGAGCTTTTGTAAGCTGCACTTTTTTCATAGCAACAATTTTTAAGCCAGCGCTTTGAATGTCTGCAAGAATTTGACCTTCAAGGTTACGGTCAGTTGCATCAGGTTTAACGATTGAGAAAGTGCGTTGTAACATAATAATCCTCTCTAAGTTTAATATAAGTGGGAAAGGATTATGCTATACTTTTTTTTACATTGCAAGTAAAAACTAGCCTTAAAAAATTAAAAGAGTTACTTTTTCAAATAACTCTTTTGTTTAT
>CAYJIN010000134.1:0-4843 GCA_964370245.1 uncultured Desulfovibrionaceae bacterium | reverse complement strand
AATAAAGACATGCACAAAGGTGTTGCATCAACAAGAGCAGAAAGTTCTTTTGAATGACCTAAGAAATAAATTTCATTTTCATCAATTTTAGGGATGACAAGCTCATTTTTTTCATCATAGTCTTTTGCAACATGCAAAAACTCTTCTTTTGGCAGAGGTTTATAAAAATAATAGCCTTGCCCATAATGGCAACCAATTTCTTTGAGTGCATTTTTTTGTTCAAGAGTTTCAATGCCCTCTGCAAGGCAAAGTGAAGAGCCTAATTCATTGATTGTTTTGATAATATTTTTTACAACAGTTCTATTTTTATTTCGTGTTGTCATGTGATCAATAAGGCTTTTATCAATTTTCACTTCTGTAAAGTCAATCATTGAAAGCATAAGTAAGTTTGAATGCTTAGCGCCAAAATCGTCTAAAGAAACATCAAAACCAGCTTCTCTTATTTTATGCAATTTCTTTTCAAAAAATTCAAAATCTAATTTATCAATACTTTCGGTTATTTCTATTTTGATGTATCTATGTGGAATACCGTAGTTTTTACAAATACGGATCATATCATCAACTATATCATAGGCCATAAAAGTTACACGTGAAAAGTTTACTGCAATTTTGATTGGTCGCTTCTCATGAATAAGTTCTTTCAATAATCGGCACACTTCTTCAAAAACAAAGAAATCAACGTGTCTTACCGTTCCTTCATGTTCATAAATAGGAATAAATTTATCAGGCGGAACTGCTTTGCCTTTCTCATCACGCTTTCTTACTAAAGCTTCAGCACCAATGATGTTTTCGCTTTCAAGCTCAACTTTTGGCTGATAGTGCACGCTAAAGCAACCTTTTTCAATTTCATCAAGCAAAATAGAAAGTGGATTTGTTCTTGATTTTGTCGTTTTTAGCATTTTGCCTTTATAGTGATGTTGCTTTTCAGCATACATAATTTCACTTGCTTGACTCACACCAAGGCGTATATCTATTTGTTTATCTTGCCAAATTCCACCAATCGCAAAAGAAAATTCACTTCTTTCGCTATCTTTTTTTCTGATAATTTCTATAAGATTTTCAAAGTTTTCTTTTGAGATATCAGGGCAAAGTGCAATAAATTCATCACCTGAAAGTCTGAAAACATCATCCTTTACATAATTTCTAAGAAGATTTGCCACTTCTTTGATTATGAAATCGCCGTAATCTTCGCCGTATAATTCATTAATGTTTTTTAGGCCATCAATGTTTACGTGTATAACCCCCATAGAAGAAAGTAAATTTGTATTAACCTCTTCTAAATAAACGTTATATTTGTTTCTATTATAAAGACCAGTCAGATTGTCATAATAAGAAAGTATTTCTAACTTTCTTAAGATTTTTTGCTTTTTAATATCTTCATTTATAAAAGCAGCAACTGATTGCAACAAGGTAAAATCATTTGGTAAAATGCGCGGATTATCAACACCAATAATTGCAGTAATCTTACCTTTATCAAAAAGTGGCACCATGAGTAATGAAGTTGTACCTATAATTTGATAGAGATTATAGAGGTTTGGAAAAGTTTCAGCAATTGTTTCCATATCAGAAATTGCAAGTTTTTTCTCTTTTTGTAGAAATTCATTTTCTTTTGAAAAGTATTCCATATCAAGAACTGAAACTTTACTTGCACTTTCAAATTTTGGCGAAGAATACCATTCACAAGCTTTAGTGATAAGCCCTTCTTCTTCTTTTAATTCGCATAAGTATGCTCTATCTGCATTATGGTATGACCCTACAATGCCAAGAAGATTATTTATTGCTTCTTCAAGAGAATTTTCTTCCCTTAAAGTTTGCACACATTCTAGCAAAGTTGATTCAAGTGTGAGTTTTTGGACTATTTTATCAGATTCATGCTCTTCTTCTGTATGGTCATAAGCAACTGTAAGCCTTTGCATTTTTCCATCAAGTTCAATAAGCGAATCAATCAAAACATAATTTGATTGTGTTATATGAATAAACATTTTTCTGTGGATGTGTTGCCCTGGCACAAGAATTTCATTCGCACAATGCGCACAAGGTTCATCAAGATTTTGAAAAACCTTGTAGCATTTTTGCCCTATATAGCTTTCATCATAACGAAGCCCGAGAATATCTTTAATCGACTTATTTACATAAATAATATCATACGTTTCTCTATCTGCCACATAGCAGAGAAAGTTTTCATTATTAACAATAAGTTTATCTAAATCTTTCGTAGTCATAATAAGACTCCAAGGCGCTTACATTTACAGATTAGTCCGTTCTGTATCTGCAAGCATTTTCTTTGCATCCATCACACTATAAGCTCTATTTATTAGAGAAATATACATCTATTCTTTTACAAAAATAGCTGCACTCATTGTTGTTGAAAGAGGTTCGTAAATAAATTTTAAGCCAACTTTTTCTATTTCACGTGTTACAAAAAAGCCTGCTGCTTCTAAGCTAAGCAGTTTTTCATCAGGAAATCTGCACGGTTCGTCTGGATAGGAACATTTTGGGCAAAGTTTACAACCGCATGCGCCCATTGCTATAATATCTTTCCCCATATCTCTTAATTCTTTTGCTAAAACTAGAAGATTATCAGTGCAACGCTTATTTGTTGCTTGGATTGTATCCCAGTCATAATCATCTTCTTTATAACCAACTGTTTGTAAAATCAGCGCATAATCATAAGTTTGCACTTTTTCTGAAATGCTTTCAAAATTTCCAGCAACAGGAGGGCAAGCCCAGCACTTATTGTATTTTCCGCAAGAGTCTAATTCGCATAAGTCTCCAACTTCTTTTGAGAAATCAATGTTTGCAATTTCAGCATATGCCGCATTATCAAAACCAGCTTTTTTTGCCATTTCTACGGTGAGAGTTCTCTTAGTTTCAGCCATAAGTAGTCCGTCCTTACAGATTAAAAGATATTTACTTTTAAATATAACATACTGCGACTAAAAGCAAGTTTTTTAGAATTAAAAAGAGTAATTTATTTTTATTTTTATCTTGATAATATGCATATTTGACAAAAAAATCCCCCAGTCATTACAAAACTGAGGGATAATTTTCTTATATACTTTTATGTAGAATTTTCTGTAAATTCTTATTCACATAATAAAGCAAATGTTATTTATAATCAAACACAGGCACAAATTGACCGTTTTCAACTTTAAACATTGTCATACCAATACCTTTTGCATCACCATTTGCATCAAAACTAATTTCACCAATAGGAGTATCAACAACTTCGCTTTGTAAAGCTTTCATCACTTCTTTTGAATCAGTTGTGCCAGCTTTATTGATTGCATTTGCAAGCGCTAATGTTGCTGAATAAGCATTATCGCCAAATACGCCCATAGGCCCATTGAATTTTTCTTGGTGCGCTTTGTGCACATTTAAAGCTTTAGGAAGATTTGTTGTATCGCTTGGCGCTGATGTGTATGTGCCTTCTGATGCTTCACCCGCAACATCAATATAAGATTGATCTTTCAAGCTATCAGAACCAACAAGTGGAATATCAAGCTCTAAATCGCGCATATTGTTAATAATTTTAGAAGCTTCTGTGTGGTAACCGCCCCAAATAAGAGCTTCAGCTCCGCTTTTTCTTACTTTGCGAACAGCCGCTGAATAATCGCTTGCGCCTGGTGTTACAGCTTCAAAAATTACAACTTCAACATCTGGATAAAGTTCAGCTAATTTTTTGCGTGTTGTTTCAGTGTAGCTTTTACCGTATTCACCATTATCATGTAAGAATGCAATTTTTTTAGCTTTTAAGTGATTACCAATAAATTCAGCTGCTAATTCACCTTGCATAAAGTCATGCCCAATAGTTCTTAAGAAGAATGGATTTTCCCCGCTCAAAGTAAGATCAGGTGTTGTTGCTGCAGGTGAAATCAAAATTACTTCTGCGTGAGTAAAAATTGGAAGTGCCGCTTTTGTTGTGCCTGAGCAAATCATACCGATAACGCCCACAACATCTTCTGATAAAAGGCTTGTTGCTGCGTTTTGTGCTAATTCTGGTTTACATTGCGCATCAGCCGCAACAAATTCAACAGTTTTACCTAAAATGCCGCCATTAGCATTAATTTCATCAACTGCTAATTCTACAGCTTTTAATGATGGAATGCCATAAGGAGCAATTTCGCCTGAATGTGCGCCACCAACACCAATTTTATAGGTGTCTTCCGCATGGCCTGTAAAAGGTGCAGAGAAGATTGACAATGCACAAAGCCCAAAAATAGTTTTGCTTATAGATAGGTTTGTTTTCAACATATTTAGTCCTTAAATTATTTATTTTGTAATATCTCTATATCTAGTTATTGTTATATATAGAATTTCTTCTCATTTGTCAAATAGATTAAATTGCACTTTAATAGTATATTTACGCCTAAATTGCTTGTGAAAAAACAATCTCAAACAAGTTCAAGACGCTAGAAATTATTCTTGTAAAAAAATTCTTGAAGATTTTAGTAAAATAGTTATGCTTTGAAAAAGTTATAAACACTATAGAAAAGAATAAGAGGTTTATCGTGGTAAAAACAAATGCAATGCGCCTGCTCGATTCAGCTAAAATCAATTATAAAACGCATGAATATGAATTTGATAACGATAACTTCTCAACAAGCACTATTGCAGAACAAACAGGTATGACAGAAGATGAAATATTCAAAACTCTTGTCACAAAAGGTGATAAAAATGGAGTTAATATTTTTTGCATACCAATAAATAGTGAACTTGATTTAAAAAAAGCTGCCCTTGCAAGCAAAAATAAAAAGATTGAAATGATTTTGATGAAAGATTTACTGGCGCTTACTGGCTATATGCGTGGTTGCTGTTCGCCAATTGGCATGAAGAAAAAATA
>CAYJIN010000133.1:0-4988 GCA_964370245.1 uncultured Desulfovibrionaceae bacterium | reverse complement strand
TTGCTGCTAAAAGCTTGAATAAGAAAATTTTTATGGCAGAACAAAATGCTTTTCCAGGTTCGGTAAGTAGATTTTTTGCTCGTTTTGCAAAAAAAATCATGCTTTCGCTGCCTGTAAAAGAAAGTATTTTTCCTAAAAAAATTCAAGAAAAATGTATCATTACTGGTAACCCTGTTCGTCAAGAAATTTCACAAAATGCTGAAAAAGAAATTATTGAAAAGAAAAATGAAAATAGCATCGTTAATGTTCTTGTTCTTGGTGGAAGCTTAGGAGCACAAAGTATAAATTCTCTTATTATTTCAATGATTGATGAACTGCATGAAAAAAATATCGAGCTTGTGCATCAATGCGGAAAAAACGATTATCCACGAGTGTTAGAAGCTTTTAAGAAATCAGGCTATCCGCCTGCAAATGCTTATGCTTTTATTGATAATATGCCACAAGCATATGAAAATGCAGATATTATTATTGCTAGAGCAGGCGCAAGCACAATAGCAGAAGTTGCCTGCATGGGAAAAGCTTGTATATTTATTCCATTTCCTTTTGCAAGCCATGATCATCAATATCATAATGCAAAAATTTTAGAAGAAAAAAATGCGTGTCTTTTAATCGAAGAAAGAGAAGTGTATAGAAATAAAGAAGTTAAGAATAAAGAACTTCTTTTAGAAAAAATTCTTTTCCTTGCAGAAAACCCGAAAGAAAGATATACCCTTGCAAGCAATATACACACTTTTGCAAAAGCAAATGCTGCTGCAGAAATGTATAAAATTATAGTTGAAAATAATTAAGGATAAATTATGCGTAGCGTAAAAAAAATATATATGATTGGTATTGGCGGTTCTGGCATGAGCGGAATTGCTGAAGTTTTGATTAACTCTGGCTATGAAGTAAGTGGTTCAGATGTTTCGAATAGTGCTGTTGTTCAGCACCTTACAAAACTTGGTGCGCGCATCTGCATTGGGCATGCGTATGAAAATTTGCATGTTGATAATATTCCTGATGTATTAGTAAAATCAACAGCAATTGGCGATGATAATCCTGAAATTATTTCTGCAAAAGATAAAAATATTCCAATTATTCCACGCGCTGAAATGCTTGCAGAGCTTATGCGCCTTCGTTGCGGAATTGCAATTGCAGGCACGCACGGAAAAACAACAACAACTTCCCTCACAGCTACTATTTTCAATGCAGCTGAGCTTGATCCTACTGTTATTATTGGCGGAAGATTAAATGCTTATGGCGCAAATGCACGTCTTGGGAAAGGCGAATATCTTATTGCAGAGGCTGATGAATCTGATGCCTCTTTCCTTTGTTTGCTTCCAATTATCAACGTTGTAACAAATATTGATACTGATCACCTTGATTTCTACCCTGATCAAGAAGCTATCGACAATGCATTTATTCAATTTATGAATCAAGTGCCCTTCTATGGAGTAAATATTGTTTGTGGCGATGATGAGGGCGTAAAAAGACTTCTTCCTCACGTAAAAAGACCTATTATTACTTACGGTTTTAATGAAGATAATATTTTGCGTGCTGAAATTATTTCTCTTGGTGCAAGTTCAATTTTCAAAGTTTTCAAAAAAGATAAACAAAATGTTGAACATGAATTTGCTGAAATCGAACTAAGTCACCCAGGCAAACATAATATTCTCAACGCCTTAGCCTCAATTGGCGTTGCACTTGAATCTGGCATTGATCCTAAATTCTGTATTCAAGGTCTTAAAGAATTTGCAGGTGTTGGCAGACGTTTTGAATATAAAGGTGAGAAGAAAAATGTTACTGTAATCGATGACTATGGTCATCATCCTGTTGAAATTGTTGCAACTTTGAAAACAGCACAAGCTGTTTTTCCTAACAGAAGAATATTTGTTGCTTTCCAACCACACCGTTTTAGCAGAACAAAAGCACTTTTTGGAGATTTCTGCACTGCTTTTGACGGTATTGAAAAACTTTATCTTACTGAAATTTATCCAGCTTCTGAAAAACCAATTCCTGGAATTAGCGCGCAAAGTTTAGCGCAAGGGATTAGACAAGTAAGTAATACTCAAGTCGATTACGCTGAAAACTTTGATATTCTTCTTGAAATGCTTGAAAACGATTTACAAGATAATGACGTGCTTATTACTCTAGGTGCTGGCAATATTACACAGCTTGCTCCACTCTATCTAAACAACTAATATACAATAATTTTACTATGCAAATCATTGATAAACCATCACTAAAACAATACACCACTCTTGGAATTGGTGGCGTTGCGCAAAAAGAATATCTTCTTGAAAAAATTGAAGATGTTGAAAAACTTGTAAAATTATTAGAGGAAGATAAACTCCCTCATCTTTTGCTTGGCGGTGGCTCGAACATGCTTATTGCTGACGGCGAACTTGATTTTGTGCTTGTTCGTGATTATATTGACGCAAAAAAAACTGTTGAAATAATTAAAGAAGATAATGATTTTGCATGGCTAAAAGTTTCATCAGGAACATATCTACCTATTTTCACACAATTTTGTGCTAAAAACGGTTTTTCAGGTCTAGAAGGATTAGTAGGAATACCTGGACGTATGGGTGGCGCATTGGCAATGAATGCTGGTGCTTTTTCTTGTGAAATATCAAATGTTTTTGATTCAGCAACAATATTTACAAAAGAAAAAGGCATATCAACTTATAAGAAAGAAGATGTAAATTTTGCTTATAGGCATTTTTCTCTAAGGCATGAGAATGACTATCAAATCAATCTTGATATGACTTTTAAAATGCAAAAAAAATCTCCTCTACTTATCCAAGAACAGATAAAAGAAAATTTTGATAAAAAGAAAAATAGCCAACCACTGCGAGAAAAAACCGCTGGTTGTGCTTTCAAAAATCCTGAAAACACAGCTGCTGGTAAATTAATTGATGAAGTTGGACTCAAGGGTTATAGATTAAACGACATGGGTTTTAGCCCTATCCATGCAAATTTTCTTACAAATTTCTCTAACGGCACTTTTGAAGATGCACTTTCACTTATTGAATTAGCAAAACAAAGAGTGTATGAAAGCACAGGCATTCAACTTCAAACTGAAATAAAAATAATACATTCTAATCTGTTATAATATACTCATAGAATAAGGTAATGAATATGGTACGTTTATCACGAGGCAAAAAAACTCAAGTAAATACATTTGGTGATGATAGCAAAAAAAACACGCAATCACGCCCAAATATTCGCGCGCCTAAAGAACAAGAACGTGTAAAGCAAGTAAAAGAAGTGTCAAGAGCAAAAAATCAAATAAATTCAGAACTTTTCTCAAGAAGTATGCGTTGGTTTGCTTTCACATTTTTCATTATAGGTTGTATGACTTTCCTAGCGTATGGCTTTTATTCGCTTACAAACTATTTCATGCAACACCCTTATTTTACAACTCAAAGTATTACAGTTCATGGCAATAGGCACTTTAGCCAAGAAGAAATTATACAGCTAAGCGGAATTGAAGAAGGCATGAGCGCTTTTAGTGTAAACCTTACTCATGCACAATCAAGAATTCTTCAAAATCCATGGATAGAAAATGTTGATATTATAAGAGATTTACCATGCGATTTCATTCTTACTGTCTATGAGCGTGTGCCTCAATTCTGGTTACAGCATGAAAATGCGCTCTACTACGTTGATTCAACAGGTAAAATTATTGCTCCAGTTGAAGCAAGCGATTTTATTTCTCTTCCAATTCTAGAGCTTGGGCAAAGCCCTGAAAAAGCGCTTATGATTTTGCCTGATTTTATTACAGAAGGCAAAGAAAGCAAAGCACTTCCTTTTAATTTTCAAGATTTAGCATGGTTCAAGCTAAGCGCTGGTAAAGGCATTGAAATGTTTTGGGAAGAAAAGCAATTGCTCCTTTCAATTTCTATTGAAAATTGGCGAGAAAATCTTAAACTTTTAGGTCATGCTATTAAAGATTTAGAAAAAAGAAAAGAATTCAATAAAGTTGCTGAAATTCATGCTGGTAACGAGCAAGTTTGGTTTATAAGAAAATAGTACATTCTTTTATCATATAAACAGTTTTGAATATTTTTTACAAAATTGTGATTTATCTCTTCGGAAGTCCGCAATTTAGCCTAAAATTAGCGTTTGACAATGCCCAAGAAACAGGCTATTTAAACAACTTGTTTAACTCATCAAACAGGTGGAAATTATGGCACAAATACAGGGCTTGAAAGGTTTTGCAGACCTATTTGGAAAAGATGCTGACATGTTCACACATATGGAAAACACAGCACGTTCACTCTTCTCTTTATTTTCCTATTCTGAGCTTCGCACTCCTATTCTTGAATCAACCGAACTATTTGCTCGCTCTATTGGCGAAGAAACTGACGTTGTTGGCAAAGAAATGTATTCTTTTACTGATAAAGGCGACAGAAATATTACTATGCGCCCAGAAGCAACAGCTGGCGTTATGCGTGCTTTTGTTGAAAGTAAAATGTATTCACAAGGTTCTGTATATAAATTTTTTACAACAGGCCCAATGTTTCGTTATGAACGCCCGCAAAAAGGCAGAATGCGCCAATTCCATCAAATAAATTGCGAATGCTTAGGCTCACCTGAACCAGAAAATGATGCTGAAATCATTTATATGCTTAGTCTTTTCTTGCAACGTATTGGAATAAATGATTTTGTTATGCATGTTAATTCATTAGGTTGCCATGAATGCCGCCCGCATTACAAACAAGCGCTTACTCAATATCTTCTTGGTCTTGATAAAGAATCGCTCTGTGAAGATTGCCAACGCCGTATGCACACAAATCCATTGCGCGTTTTAGATTGTAAAAGCCCAAAATGTATTGAATATGTGAATAAAGCTCCACAAATTTCTGAATTCTACTGCCCTGAATGTAAAGAACATTTTTCAACTGTTATTTCATTGCTTGATAAAAGCAAACTTGAATATATCATCAGTCCTAAACTTGTGCGTGGTTTAGATTATTATATCCGCACTACTTTTGAAGCTGTTT
>CAYJIN010000132.1:0-5001 GCA_964370245.1 uncultured Desulfovibrionaceae bacterium | reverse complement strand
GAAGAAGTAGAAACAGAAGTTATTAAAATTGTTGAAGAAGCAGTTTCAGAAGTTTCGGGTATTGAAAAAATTACAGCGCAAGCTTATGAAAATATGGCTCTTGTTCAAGTTGAATTTTTGCTTGAAGAAGATGTAAATATTAAGCTTTTAGAAGTGAAAGATAAAGTTGAAGCAGTGCAAAATGATTTTCCAACTTCTGTTGAAAAACCAGTTATTTCTAAAATTGATATTTTGTCTGCCCCTGTTCTCACACTCACTCTTTCAAGCGATAAACATAGCATGAAAGATCTATATGAATTTGCTGATAAAACATTGAAAAGTAGCTTCAACTCAGTAAAAGGTGTCTCAACTGTTGATATTATCGGCGGTGATGTGCGTGAAATTAGAGTCTATCTTGATTCTGAACTTATGATTCAGCAATATATCACTATTACTGATGTTATTAATGGCATGTCACAATCAAACGTAACAATTGCTGGTGGCGAAATTATTCAAAGAAATAATTCAACAGGTATTAAATTCTTTAGTGAATTTCAAAGTATAGATGATATTAAAAATGTTTCTTTCACAACAGCAGAAGGTAAACAATTTAAATTATCAGAAATTGCAATTGTTGAAGATTCAACAGCTGATAGAGAACTTGCTGCTTTGTTTAATGGAACTGATACTGTTCTTTTATCAATAAAAAATGCGCCTGATGGTAATGCTATTCAAATTTCTAAAGAAGTGAACGAAAAGCTTCCGTCTGTGCGTTCTAATGTTTTACTTGAAGGTATGAAGCTTGAAGTTTCTAGTGATACTTCAACCTATATTTCAAATGAAACAAGGGCAACAGTTGAAAATATTCTTTTTGGTATGGCGTTAACCGTTGTTGTTATTTTATTATTTACAGCAAGTTTTAGTTTTACGTTAATTACTTCCTTGATTATTCCAACTTCACTTGTTGCAACTATGTATTTAGTTTCAGCTTTTGACTTTACTATTAACTCAATGACATTACTTGCTTTTGCTTCCGTGTTAGGAACTCTTATTGCAAACGCATTGATTATTATTGAAAGTTCTTTATCGCTTATTTCAAAAGGTAGAACACCTGAACAAGCGGCTATTGAAGGAACAAAGAGTGCAGTTTTACCAGTTTTTGCTTCATCAGGCACAAACTTAGCTGTGTTTATTCCTATTGCGTTTATGGGTGGTATTGTTGGTAAGTTTATGGTGCAATTTGGTTTAACTGTTGTGTTTGCAACAATATTATCAATTATTATCTCTTTTACGCTTACACCTATGCTTGTTGCAAAGCTTATGCGCCCAAGTAAAAATGGCATTGGTGAACGTATGGCAAATGCTATCAATAGTTTCTTTGTGAATAGCTATAAACCATTCTTCAACTTCTTCTGGCGCTTTAAAATTATTGCTGTTCTTATCTCTTTTGGGCTTATGTATAGTTCTATATTCATAGTTAAATATGTTGGCGTTGAATTTACACCAGCAAGTGATATGGACGAAATAAGCGTTGTTATTAAAACTCCGCAAGGTTCAACCATTGAAAAAACAACAGAAATAACTCTTGAAATTGATGAAATTGTAAGAAAGCATAAAGAAGTATTTTCAACTGTTTCTCAAATAGGTGAAAATGGCGAAACAAATTCAACTATACAAGTAAACCTTGTTCCGCTTGCAGAGCGCCCTGATATGCCTGACGTGGAGTTAATTAGAGTTATTACTGCAGAAATTTCACACATACCTGAAATCACAATTGATATGAAACGTGGTGATAGTGGCCCTGGTGGTGCAGACGTTACGCTAAACCTTTACGGTAAAGATTATGATAAGCTTATTGCAAATTCAGAACTTGTAAGAGCTAAATTGCAAGATTTGAATGTATTCCGTTCGCTCAACTCGTCCTATCAATTGCCGAAAAATGAAAAAAGATTTATTCCAAATCAAGAAAAGCTTAATCTTTATGGCATAAATAATGCGCAAATTGGTTCGGCTGTGCGTGCTTCTGTGTATGGTGATACTTCAAACGATTATAGAGATAGCGGCGAAACTTATGACATCAACGTACTATTAAATGAATATTCAAGAAATAGTGAGCAAGTTTTTGAAAATATCTATGTTTCATCGCCAAAAGGCTTGATTCCGATTAGTGAACTTGGTGAGATTGTTGAAGTTAAAGCTTTTTCAGAAATCAAGCGTCGTGATAAAGAACGTATTATCGAAATCAACGGCTATTTAGGTAAAAGCACACTAGGCCAAGTGCAAGCTGAAATGAGTAAAGTATTAGCTGAAATACCTTTTGAAGAGGGTTATGGCTTCTATTATGCGGGTAATGCGGAAATGTCATCTGATTCAAATGAAGAATTAGGTAAAGCTTTTTTACTTGCAATATTACTTACTTATATGGTGCTTGCTGCGGTATTGAATAGTTACTTACATCCATTTACTATTGCAACATCAATTGTAACATCATTCTCTGGCGTTTTTGTTGTGATGTTCTTGACTGATGCAACTGTTAACATCGCATCAATGCTTGCTATGATCATGTTGATTGGTCTATCAGTAAACAACTCAATTCTTGTTGTTGAAAATGCTGTAACGAAAATTGAAAAACTTGGCTGGAGCATAAAAGACGCACTTTGGGATGGATATGAAGGAAAAATGCGTACAATCTTGATGACAACTATTGCTATTATACTTGGTATGATTCCACAAATGTTTTCAACAGATGGTATGAAATCTTCTATGAGTGCTGTTATTATTGGTGGTATGATTGGTTCATTAATCTTCACATTCCTACTTACACCAACAATATTCTTTGTTCTTGAAAAAGTAAGAACTTTCAGCGTGAAAGGGCTATTTAGAAAGAAAACTGCATAATTTGTAATAATAGAAATAATAAAGGGCTATCAAGTAAAATTGACAGCCCTTTTTTGTATATATAAATGAAAAATCAAATGGTTATAAAAGCAAAAATCTCATTCAAAAAATGAAAAATCAAAACTCGTGCATGTATTAAACTCTATTAAAAATTTCTTTTGCTTTTGCCATGTTTTTGCGTATTTTTACGCCGAATGGGCAATTTGGTTCACATTTTCCACACATAATACAATCGCTTGCATTTGTTTTGAGTGATTTATAATGATTATGCACACTCTCTGGAACTATTTCTTGTTGTAAAGCTAAATCTAAATATTTTGTAACGGCTGCAATGTCAATTTGTGAAGGGCAAGGTTGGCAATGGTTGCAATACATGCATCTACCTGTCATAACAATGTTTTTACCGCTTGTGAAGATGTGTGAATATTCACGCTCTTTTGCTGATATTTCATACATGCGTGCGGCTTCTGCAACTTGTTCTGGCTTGTCACAACCGATAAGCACCACTTTTACACCGCTCCTATCTAAAGAATATTGTATGCATTGTGGCACTGTGAGCGCAATTCCAAAAGGGGAGCTTGCTTCGCTTAGCAAACTACCTGCACCAAGAGCTTTCATAACAGTGATAGCAACGCCTAAATTTTCGCATGCTGTATAAAGTTCTTGTCTAGCTGAATCGACAGTCCAAGCGCTTTCGCCAAGCCCTTTATAGTCCATAAGGCTGAAGATATCAGTGTCTGCATGTTCTAAGTCATATGCAGGATTTATGCTGAAAAGTAACACATCAATAAACCCAGTTTCAACAGCTCGTAAGGCAATTTTAGGATTATGCGAACTAAGCCCCAGATGTTTGATGATGCCTTTTGCTTTTAGTTCTTTTGCATATTCGATAATTTCAGTTCCAAAAACAGATGCATAATCTTCTTCGCTATCTACATAGTGTATCATGCCTACATCAATATAATCAGTATCAAGCCTTGTAAGCAAATCATTGAAAGACGCTTTTGTTTTAGTGATATCACGCGTTCTTTCATACTGCTCATCTTCAAAAACAGTGCATAAATGCCCTTGTATAACAAATTTCTCACGCCTACCTTTGAGGGCATTGCCAATAATATCTCGTGTAGGGGCTTGGGGCATAAAAACGTCGATATAATTTATACCAACTTCTTCTGCTTTATCAATAATAGCTTTTGCTTCTTCAGCACTTTTTCCATTAAACCATTCTCCACCAAGGCCTATTTCAGAAGTTTTTATTCCAGTTCGTCCAAGTGTTCTATAATTCATAGTATTCCTCCTGTGCTGAAAATAACTCAGCAAAAGCCTTTGTATATAAGATAGTTTAATAGTATTTGTGCATTTAAGTAAAGCAAATAAAAGATTATAAAATTTGTACTATTTGAATAAGTATTAGTCAATAAGGCACTTTTTTAGCTCTTAGAGAAAAAAAGGTAACTTTTATAATTTAGCAAAAAGAATAGTATTTTTGAGCCTGTAATCTATTCAAAATTAGAACTATTTTAACTAATATTAATAATATCTTGAGAATTTTTTTGTTGGCTAACAGTTTTCTTTATTCTTTTTAAATCAGGATGGTAGGGGTTTTCTCTATATTCAGAAGGGGTAATTCCACATTGTTTTTTGAAAATTGCATAGAAATTACTCAAAGAGCTAAAACCTGCTTCATAAGCTATGTCAATAATTGCTAAATCAGAAGAAATAAGAAGCCTTTGCGCTTCGTGAATACGCATTAGTATAATTATTTGATTTATAGTATAGCCAGATTTCTTTTTGAAAACTGACATAGCATAATTTGGGTGAACATTAAAGTGCTTTCCAATATCGTCAATTGCAATTTTACTTGTGAATTTTTTTTGAATGTATTGATAAATTTCTGAAAAAAGACTTTTATCACTATAGGCTTGCGCTTCAGCATTATACATTTGCTTTTCAAATTGCCTTGCAAAGCGTTTAAATCTATTTTCAAAGGCACTTATAACAAGGTCTTTGTCACTTTCGTCTTCGCTTTCAAGGTCTTTATACCATTGCGGAAAAAGAACAGCGTCAACAGCATTATACTCATCTTCATGGGCGATAAGCATTTTTCCTGAAAGAACTGCATTT
>CAYJIN010000131.1:0-5002 GCA_964370245.1 uncultured Desulfovibrionaceae bacterium | reverse complement strand
CATGCGACCCTCTGGTCCCAAACCAGATGCGCTACCAAGCTGCGCCACACTCCGTTGTTATTGCGTGAAAAATGTAATAGCGTATTTCAAATCGTTTGTAAAGCTTTTTTTTCAAAAAATTTCATTTTTTTTTGAAATTTCTTTTTTTTCTCTTTGTAATCCGCTTATAGTCATGATATTAAGCATTTACAAAATTATAATCAAAATAAACACATGAGAGAAAAGAAAGAGTAAATCTTTAATAATTCAAAAACTTGAATTACATTTCTAAATTAGTTCTAAAACTATTTACCTTTAGCAGCACGTTTAGAAGCTTTAAGTGGGTTAACTTTAGCAGCAGCTTTTGCAGCAGTTTTTACGTGTGTTGCAAAGTTGCAGCGATCGCTAGTCCATTTACGTTCTGGATTAGGATATGCTTGGCAGAATGATTGTTCTTCAAAAAATCTGATGCGTTCACATCCTTCACATTTTTCAACAGCAGGTTTAACAACTACACCGTTTACTTGAACGCCTGCGTCAGTTTTAACTGCATTTTGTAACATTTTATCGCTATTAGTGTTAGCCATGAAATCCTCCGTGCCTATTTGGCATTTCATCGTTTTGAACTGCAATTTTTTACCTATTTTCTCACTCTTGTCAAGCAATAATTTACATAAATATTAACTTTCTTTCTAATATATTTATTTTACTTGTAAATATTTAAATATTTTGTCATATTATGTGTAGTAAATTTGACTTTTTCATAAAAGAAACCATTTAATATTATACAATAAATATATGAGGTGTATATGCCACATTTCAGAAAATTAAAACAAGAAGTGCGAGAATATCTTGGCACAAATGACTTTAATATAGAAACTCTCCCTCTTGCTTTTCAAGAAATTGATTTTGAGCAATGGGTTAGCCCTCTTTTTGCTTGTCTTCCAGAAACTGACCCACTCTCAAAGCGTGCTGCCAATATGCTTGGATATGCTGTTTCAAAAATTGCAGAAAAAGAAAAGGAAAAAGCAAGAATTATTATTCGCCGAATGATTTGGCAGATGAATGAAGAATCAGGCAATATCGGCTGGGGCATTCCTCAAGCATTCGCTGAATGCCTTGTTCAATCAGAAGCGCTTGCAAAAGAGTACTACAAAATCCCTATCACGTATATATGGGACATTGACGCTGATAGCAATTATTGTGATCATGCGCCGCTACGTATATTCTGTTATGAAGCAATTGAACTTTTGCTTGATAGATATCCAAACTACAGAGAATACGCAAAAAATGCACTACTCTCAAGCGTAAAAGATGAAGATCCTATTTGCCAAAAAAAAGCCACATTCCTCAGAAAGAAATATGGCCTTCAATAAGTTTTGAACAAGTAAAGTATCTTTATCAGTAGAGATTTTGCATTACAGCGCAAAATCCTCGCTACGCATTTTATGTCAAAAATGCTTGCTCGCTAAAGACTTGACGCTTTCTATGATTGATAGTCAACTACTGTAATTTCAAAAGTTAAGTCTTCGCCTGCCATTGGGTGGTTAGCGACTTAATAAGATAGATTTTGGCTTTCAGCGCAAAATCCTCGCTACGCATTTTATGTCAAAAATGCTTGCTCGCTAAAGACTTGACGCTTTCTATGATTGATAGTCAACTACTGTAATTTCAAAAGTTAAGTCTTCGCCTGCCATTGGGTGGTTAGCGTCAAGAACAACAAATTCATCTGTTACGTCAACAATCATCACTTCAACTTCGCCTTGGTCTGTTTCTAAAGCAAGAGGTAAACCAATTTCAGGAACTAATTCTTCAGGAAGATCAGAACGTGGAACTTGAAGAACTAATTCTTCTTCATATTCGCCATAAGCTTCAACTGCTGGAATAGTAACTTTGAAGTTATCGCCTTTTTCTTTACCTAAAACAGCTTTATCAAAACCTTCAATAACTTGGAATGAACCAACTGTAAAAGATAATGGTTTTTCTGGTGCTGAACGGTCAAATTCAGTACCATCACTGAAAGTTCCTACATAATGAACTGAAACTTGGTCTTTATTTTTAATAGACATACTATCTCCTTTTGTGTACAAAACATTTTATGCAAAGCGTTTCATAGCAATTCTTCAAACTAAAGAATTGCCTTTTGCAATGTTTGTGAGCATACCTTAACACAATTTCAAATAAGTTCAAATTAAAAAAAGGAGTGGAAAAATGGCCAAAAAAAAAGAAACTATTTTCGCACTTTTAGGCACTGCCTCTGTAATGGGAATGCATATGGTTTCCGGCCCTGTTGTGGGTGCTGGCCTTGGTTACCTCTTCGATAAACACTTTCTTTCTGCCCCATACGGCTTAGTTGGTGGTATTGTTTTAGGCGTTTTAGCTGGCTATAAAAACGTTATGCGCGACTCTAAAACACTAAAAAGAGAACAAGAAGAATATAAGAAAAAACGTAATGAAGAAACGCCAGAAGAAGCAATTACTCCTGAATTTCAAGAATATGGACTTTTTGGCGATGCAAAAAAAGTTGATTTTACAAACAAAGAAAAAGATAAAGGTAACAATTAAATGTCACAAACTACAGAAAGAAAAAAAGTTTCTCTCTATACTGATGGCTCATGCCTCAAAAATCCAGGTAAAGGCGGATATGGCATCATTTTAGATTATAATGGCAAGACCAAAGAACTTTCACAAGGATACCTCAGAACAACAAACAACAGAATGGAATTGCTGGCCGTTATCGTTGGTTTACAAGCGCTCAAAGAAGCATGTGATGTTGATATTTATACCGATTCAAAATATGTTGCTAATGCAATAACAGAAAGATGGATTATCAACTGGCATAAAAATGGCTGGAAAACTGCTAACAAGAAAGATGTAAAAAATAAAGATTTATGGGTAACTCTCAATAAAGAACTATTCAAACATAAAGCAAATTTTATTTGGGTAAAAGGACATGCTGGGCACCCGCAAAACGAATTATGTGACGAACTTGCGAGAAATGCTGCAAATGGAACTGATCTAATTGAAGACTCTGGCTACGAAGAAGAAAAAAAAATAGCTTACAAAACAGCTCATCTTTTGTTATGAGGAAAATTTTTATTCAATTCCTTTTTACAATAAAATCATTGTAAAACTTCACAGAAACAAAAAAAACGTGGCCTCAACCACGTTTTTTTATATTTATTGATATAAGAGACAAATTATTTTATTTCTTCATTTCTCTATAAGCATCTGCTATATTTCCAGCTAAAGCTTCAACAAGCATGCTTTGTTTTTCTATAAGTTCTTCGTATGTTGCACCTGTAGGCATAGATTTTTTATAATGTCCTTCGAGCAAGATTTCTTCTCTATCTTCTAAAGCCCAAACTGCATCAATATGTGCTTCTCCGTTTAAAGCACCTTCAAATGCAAGCACTTCTACTACTAATTTATAATCAATAGGGAAACCCATTTTCAGCACAACAGCGCTTGTATTTTCTTTTGCTAAATCATTATCAAGAGCTATAGCAAGCGTGCGCTGGATTGCTTCATCAAGTTTTTCTGCCCATCTATGATATTCATTAATAGCCACTTTTGTCGATGTAGGTTCACGCAATACAATTTGTGCTCTATTTAGATATGCTGGAATAGTTACAGGTAAGACACCAATACACAAATCTTTTTCTGTTTTTATATCAGTTATTTTTTCTGCTTCTACAACAACAGCATTATCTGTATTTTGTAAAATATAATAGTTCACATTTGATAAAGAACTTGAAGAGCAAGCAGTTAGAAACATAAAAAATATAATTAGAAAAGCTTTTTTCATTTTTTTCTCACTTTCATAAAGTTGTTTTGAAACCTTACATAGAGATATATTTTTTATATCTTATTGTCAAATTTATAAATAAAAGTTAGTTTATTTTTTAGATAAATTTTATTTGAGAAAAAACTTGCATGAATAGAAAAAAAACTATACTTAATAACTAGAAATTGTTTACTTTTTATTTTACTTGTCAAGCTTGTCTTGTTTTGATAAGTTTTTAAATGATATTAAACTAATAAAAAATAAAATAGAGAGAATATATGCTGGAATTTCCTCATATTGACCCCATTGCTTTTTCATTCGGCTTTATCAATGTTCATTGGTATGGCTTGATGTATGTTTTTGCTTTTCTTGCTGGTTGGTTTTTAGCACGCTTAAGAGCTTCAAAAACTGGTTCTGGCTGGGAGGGCGAAGAAGTCAACGATTTAGTAACATGGATTATGCTAGGCGCTATAGCTGGTGGACGTCTTGGCTATATTGTTTTTTACGACTTAGCTTATTACATTCAGCATCCGCTTGAAATGCTCTTTGTTTGGCATGGTGGTATGTCATTCCATGGTGGCTTGTTAGGTGTATTAGCAGTTATTCTTTTTTGGGCAAAGATTCAGAAAAGAGGCTTCCTAGAAACCCTAGATTTTATAACACCTGCAGTTGCACCAGGCTTATTATTTGGGCGTATTGGAAACTTTATCAATGCAGAACTTTGGGGAAAAGTAAGTGACGTGCCTTGGGCGATGGTATTTCCAAATGCCGGTTTGCTTCCACGCCACCCAGCCCAATTATACGAAGCAGGCCTTGAAGGATTGCTACTCTTTTTAATTATCTGGATTTATTCTGCAAAAGATCGCCCAGAAGGTGCAGTATCTGGTATTTTTGCTATTTTGTATGGTATATTTAGAATAATTAGTGAATTTTTCCGCGAGCCTGATGTGCACATCGGTTATCTTTATAATGATTGGCTTACAATGGGTATGGTGCTTTCAACTCCACTTATTTTATGTGGAGTTATTCTACTTGCCTATTCAGTATCGCAGAAAAAAAGCCCAAGAAGAGAAAAAGTAGTTCTGAAAGACGGTTCAGTTATTTGGATAAAAAGTAAATAATAACATAAAAGCTATAGCACTTTCAAAATAAAATATACAACTTCTTTTTTAAACTTATTCTGTGCCTATAGCTCAGTTGGATAGAGCGTCAGCCTCCGGAGCTGAAGGCCGCAGG
>CAYJIN010000130.1:0-5102 GCA_964370245.1 uncultured Desulfovibrionaceae bacterium | reverse complement strand
AAAATATATTCAGCATTTAATTCTTCGTCAGAAACAAGTGAAGCAATAGCATAAGTAGCAGCAATTTTCATTTCGTCGTTAATGTCTGATGCACGTACGTCTAAAGTGCCTCTAAAAACTGCTGGAAAAGCAAGAACGTTATTTACTTGGTTAGGAAAATCGCTTCTGCCTGTTGCAACAACGGCTGCTCCACCAGCTTTTGCATCATCAGGGAAAATTTCAGGTGTTGGGTTAGCGCAAGCAAAGATAATTGAATCTTTTGCCATTGTTTGCACCATTTCTTTTGTTACTAAATTTGGTGCTGAAACACCAATAAACACATCAGCACCTTTTAGAGTTTCAGCTAATGTACCTTTTTCATTGTTTGGGTTTGTCACCAAAGTCATTTTTTCTTGTTCGCTTGTAAGGTTTTCAGCACCTTTATAGAGTGCGCCTTGTCTATCGCAAAGAATAAGATTTTTTACACCAAGCGAGAGTAATAGCTTAGAAATTGCAATTCCTGCTGAACCAGCGCCATTAACAACTAATTTAATTTCTTCAAATTTTTTGCCAACAATTTTAAGCGCATTGGTTAGAGCAGCACTTGTTACAATTGCTGTACCGTGTTGATCGTCGTGGAAAATTGGAATATCACATTTTTCTTTAAGCTGTCTTTCAATTTCAAAACAACGTGGGGCAGCTATGTCTTCTAAATTAACTCCACCAAAGCTACCAGCAAGAAGCTCAACAGTTCTCACTATTTCTTCAACATCTTTACTTCTTACACAAAGAGGAAAAGCATCAACATCAGCAAATTCTTTGAATAATACACATTTGCCTTCCATAACAGGCATAGCAGCTTCAGGACCAATATCGCCTAAGCCAAGAACTGCAGTTCCGTCAGTGATAACTGCAACTGTGTTTGCTCTTGAAGTGTAGACATAGCTATTGTTGATATCTTTTTGAATTTCAAGACAAGGTGCTGCAACCCCAGGAGTATAAGCTATAGAGAGATCCTGCGCTGTAGCAACTGGTGTTTTTGAAATAACTTCAATTTTCCCTCTAAGTTTTGAATGTAGTTCAAGTGCTTCTTTAGCAAAGTTCATAAATCCTCCGATGTATTATTCATACAAAAATATAGTTAATGTTTTTCAACTTTGTGCTGATAAAATAACTATAGTGAAGGTTATAAGTTTATGAACTTTGCGTAACTTTATCCTTACTTTTGTAACTTATGTAAGTGTTTTTATTTTAAACTATAGAAACGTATTGGCCTGCCGATAGTAGGGTATTCTAGCCTGCTAAAAACTTCACCGTTTTCTTCTAAGAAAGTGAGATATTTTTTTAATGACACACGTGAAAGCCCTGTTACTTCTTCTAAATCTTTTAAGCTGCATGCTTTACCAGTTTTTATAAATTTATCTTTGATGTGTGAAAGCGTTGCTTCATCAATTCCTTTTGGGGTTTCTGCTTTTTTGTGAACAAAAATTCTTTGATCAAGAATAGATTGATCAAGTTCTTTAGCAGAATTAAGCAGGCGATATCTTTCTTGATAGCCTATAAGAGCCGCTTGAAATCTCTCAAACTGAAAAGGCTTCATAAGGTAATCCACCACACCAAGGTGTAAAGCTTTTTGAATTTCTTCACTGCTTCTCGCTGCTGTTATCATGATAATATCAATTTTCGGATATTCTTTATGAAGCACACTTAAAAGCTCTAAACCTGTAATGCCTTGCATATATACATCAAGTAAGATTAAATCAACTTTGTTTTTTTCTAAAAATTGCAAGCATTCTTGAGCATTATTAAAAATGCCTTCTAAGGAAAAGCTTGATAGTCTTGATAAATAGTCCTGATTTATGGCTGCAACCATAGGATCATCTTCAACAATAATAACTTTTATCATACTAGCTCCATATTTGTAACGGGAATGCGAACTGTAATACAAGTTTCAACATTTGGAGTTGAGGAAAGCTCAAAAATACCTTTGCATTCATCAACAGCAAGTGCTACTAAATATAATCCAAGTCCTCTTCCTTCACCTTTTGTAGAAAAATCTTTTTTAAAAATTTGATTTTGTAACTCAATTGGGATTCCTTTACCCGTGTCACAAATACATACTTCCCATTCAAAATCGCTCATGTTTAACGAAACAGTAAGCACTTTTTTTGTGCTATTTTCCATAGCATCGATTGAGTTATCAATAAGATTGCCTAAAATCGTGATAAGGCTATTGCGTAATCTTTGATTTGTTATTTCAGGAATTATTCCACTATCTTTAAAGCGGAAAACAACACCAAACTCTTTTGCTTTATGCACTTTACTTGAAAGGAAACCATCGAGCATTTTATCTTGTATGTTATGATGAATACGTTCTTCATCTTGTTCACGCATGCCTAAAAGCTCTTGCAAATAAGCACTGAGTGCTTCATATTCTTCGCTTTGTGCAAGGCCAGATAAAATATGTAGTCTATTTCTTATTTCATGCGACTGAGCACGCATAGCGTCAACATACATATTTACGTTTGTGAGTTTTTCAGCAAGTAAATGTAGCTCAGTCATATCTCTAAAGGTTGCTAATGCGCCAATAATATGCCCATTTACAAAAATAGGAAGCCTATTTGTGAAGATAATAGTACCATTCACATTTTGTTCTTCATCAAGAATTGGTTTTCCTGATAAAAGAACTTCTTTAAGTTTTGTATTTGGAATAATTTCTTCAACATCTTTGCCAATGCACCAGTCGGCAATGCCAGATTTTTGAAAAATTCGCATAGCCTCGTCGTTTACAAGTGTTATTTTTCCTGAAATATCAATAGCTAAAGCTCCTTCACGCATAACTTTAAGCATTGAATTTCGCTCTTCAAGTTTACTTGCAATTTCAAGAGGTTCAAGATTGTGAAGAATTTTAATAATTCCTCTTGCAAGTAAAACAGCCACAAGAAGAGATGTTATAAGAAGTATTGCAAATGCTGGCCAGATAGAAAAAACAAATTGCATAGCAGTTTTACTGATATTTTCATCTAAACGCCCAGTAAGAACAGCACCGATTTGTTTGCCTGCATCATCAAAAATAGGAACATAGGCTCTGTGAGAAAATCCAAGAGTACCCACAGCAGAAGATGTGTATGTTTTGCCTTGCAGAACTTCTTTCTCATCACCACCAACAACATATTTACCGATATTTTCTTTTACAGGATGATAGGCTCTTATGCCTGATGGCTCTAGAAGAACAATAAAAGTAAGATTTGAAGTTTGTGAAATAGTAGTTAATATATTATCAATTTTTGCTATATCTCTTTTATCACTTAACATAAAATCTTTAACTTCTTTTATATTTGCAACTATTTGTGCACTATTTAAAGTTGCTTGCGAAGTTACAGATTTATATTCGGACGAAAATATATAAGATATGTGCGCATAAAGTAAGACAAGCTGTATAAAAAATAGAGCTATAGTAAAAGTAATAAGCTTTGTACGTAAACGAGTTTTATTAAATATCACTAAAGAGTTAGATTTTAATTCTTTAGCTGTGTCTAATAATTTCCTCAAATTCACTAACTTCATTAAAGCACCTCTTGCTTTGTATACTATAAAATTACATTTTGGTAAATATTTTATACAAACGGCAAAATCCTGAGAGTAGAACAATAGCCTACTCTCAAGATTAATCTTTCTAATATAAATGCAATTATTAGTAGAGGAATGGAATAACAAGTCCAACAATAATAAGAACTAATGCACCGCCAAGACGTGAGGATATTTGAGCAAATGGCATAAGTTCAAAACGTTTTGCTGCTGATAAAACTGCAACATCGCCTGTGCCACCCATATTAGCCATGCATAAACCTGCAGCAAGTGCTGATTCAATAAAATGGAAGCCAACTAATTTTCCGCCAATACCAGCGCCAACAATACTACCTAGTACTACAGCTAATACTAAGATGAATGTTTCAAAGCTAAAAGCGTTAATAACTGCACCTAAATCTGTATATGTTACACCGATACCAATAAGAAGAGCTGCTGTCATATATTTTGCTACAAATTGAAACCACATTGAACAAGAATCTTGAATGTATTGTGGAACAATTCCAGCAACTTTGATAATTGCAACGCTAATAATCAATAATGCATATGAGTGTAAAGGAATGAATATTGCGAGAATTTTACTTAATACAATCATGGTGCATGAAACTAAAAGACCAATTCCTAAAGCTTCAAAAGAAAATGTTATTTTTTTATCTTCTTCAAGGCTTTCTTCTTGTGAAACCATTAGTCTACCATTACCTGTAAGAGATGGAAATCTTTTACCAAGTTTATCTAAGAAACCAGCACAGATAATTGAAAGAACGTTACCAATAGCCATTGGAGGAAGAAGAAGTGCGAGAATGGTTTTTGTGTCCATATCAATATTTGCTTGAATAATTTCAGCCATTGGAAGAACACCAGCACCAAGACCACCACCCATAATAGGGAAGCAAATAAAGCCAACAGCAGTATTCCAACCATAACCAATAACAAGTCCAACAAAAGCAACAAATAAAGAAGCAACAACTAAGCCCAATAAAATTGGAATTGCAAAGCGCACACCAGCTTTTACAAGTAAACTTGCTTGCATTCCTAAAATTGAACCACAAATAAGAGCTGTAATATAGAAATCAAGAAAGTTTGCTTGCTTCATAAAGTTATTGATTACTGTAACAACTTCTGCAGGCATAATTTGACTATATACCAAAGCCGCACTAATAAAAATACAGAAGATAGGGCCACCACCAAGATATTCATTAACGATTGGTGTTTTTTCACCAAGATACTCAAATAAAAATCCCATGGTCATGGTGATAACAAAACCGCCTGGCATCCCGCCTGGTAATTGCCCCAAAGCACATGCAACACCAGTAATGGTTGCGATGATTAGCAGGTGTACTAAGTTTATCCCCTTAATTGCAATGTTCATACTTTCTTCCCCTCATTAATCCGAACTTGATTTCTAAAATTCGTTTATATGGATTTAGATTTTGTACTTCTTATAAGAAATACAATTTATATTTTGCACTTTAGAGGAGTTTTTTATAAAGAAGAATATTGAGAAACTTTTATACAACTTATGTAACTTATGTAAG
>CAYJIN010000129.1:0-5124 GCA_964370245.1 uncultured Desulfovibrionaceae bacterium | reverse complement strand
ACCGTTTACAATATACCCAAAACAGCCTGAAACAGCTATAGGAATGCCAATTGCTGAAGAAGTTGCAATAGCTTTTCGCATTTCAACATTATGCCAAACCATAAATGGAACGGAAAGTGTGCCCCCTCCAATACCGACAAGGCTTGAAATTATACCTATTCCAACACCAACAAAACTAAGAATAGAAGTTTGAGGCATTGTGCGTGAAGGTTTTGGAGTTTTGCTAAAAATCATCTGCCAAGAAACGTAAAGTAAAAAAAATACAAAGAAAATTTGTAAATATTGCGCTTGAATTTTTGTTGCAATAAAAGAGCCTGTAAATGTGCCAATAACAATGCCTAAAGAAATGCGCTTTACAATTGCCCAATCAACAGCCCCTTTCTTATGATGACTTCTTGCACTTGAAATTGAAGTAAAAATGATGCTTGCCATTGAAGTGCCAAGCGCTAAATGCATAATGATATCATTAGAAAATCCTTGATAACCAAAAGCAAAAACGAGCATAGGCACAACTACAAGTCCGCCACCAACGCCAAGCAAACCAGCCAAAAGCCCAGCAACACTTCCTGAAATTGCATAAATTATAAAATCAAAAAGCATGAGAGTTCCTTTCTTAAAAAAACAGCCATATTTTCTATTCAATATGGCTGTCATTAAAAATCAATGAATTATTTAATCTTATACAAGTGAAAATCTGTAAAATTATCAAGATTATCTTGCATTTCTTCATTCACTAAATGTAAGCCATACATTTCGCCTGCATTTTTTCTGCAAATAACCGCTGTATTTTCGCTAATTTCACCACTTGCAAGCCATTTTGCCCCAATTGCTGTATCTTCAATTTCAACAAGCTTCATTTGTGGATAATGCTTTGCTAAATTCTCTTTTGTTTGTGCAAGAGCTTGTACATGTGAAACAACTTCAACAACTTGCGAAAGATCAATCTCTTTATTTTTTACAAATAAACAGTGACGAATTTGCAAGCTTTGTTTTTCAATAATTTCAAAATCTCCGCTTTCAAGCGCGTCTTTTGTTTCAAGAACAATACCGCCAAGAGAATTTTTTATAGCAAGAACGCCATAGTCAACTTCTCCACTTTTTAAAGCAGAAACCACATTTTTAGATGAAATTAAAGGAACTAAGACAAAATTATTGAAGCCACATTTTTCAGCTAAAAGCATTGCAGCTTCTTCTGAATTACTTCCTTCCATTCCTTGATAGCCAATTTTCATTTTTTCCTCAATACTTCAAAAGATAGCTATAAGAATTAGCTATTTTCGCTTTTTACCATTGAACTATCCCAAGCATCTTCTGACTTAGAAATCCAAAGGTTAGCAACTAAATCGCCTTCAACATTCAAAGTTGTAAAGCCCATATCAAGCAAGCGATAGAAAGCGGCAATAGGGCCCATCAAGTCAAATGGAAGTCCAAATAAAGAAAGGAAAGATGCGCCTAAAACAATACCGCCACCAGGAATGCCAGGTGCTGCCATATTGATAACAGTTGCCATAACTGCCATACTTGCAATAGTGCTTATTGGAAGAGCTAAACCATAAAAATCAGAAACAAAAATTGCTAAACAGCAAAATGAAACTGCACCACCACACATATTAATTGTGCAACCAAGCGGCAAAGTGAAGTTTGAAATGCTTTCAGGTGCGCCAAGATCATCAACGCTTACACGAATTGTTGTTGGTAAAGTTGCTGCAGAACTAGTTGTAGATAAAGTCATCATTGCAATTTTAGCACAAGCAGAAAGCAAAGCTTTGAGCTTTACTTTTGTATACATAAGCGTTGGCAAAACCATAACAACTGCAAAAACAACTATACAAGCAAGCCAGCAAGTAATGATATATTTGCCTAAAGCAGTGAAAACACCTGCGCCATATTCAGCAACAGAATACGCCATGAGCGACATAACGCCAATTGGTGTTGTTTCCATGATAAGCCCTAAAATATAAAAGACTACTGCTGATGCGCTATTCATAAAATCTTTTACAGGTTTACCTTTTTCGCCAACAGCAATAATAGCTATGGAAGCAATCATGGTAAATATAATAATAGGAAGAATTTCGCCTCTTGTCATAGAAGCAAAGATATTATCAGTAACAATATTAACTAAAAATCCAGAAAATGAAGTGTTTGCAAGCGTGCCTTCCCAAACAGGTTGGTTTTCAAAGGAAACATTCATACCAGGGCGAATCGCCATAGCAACAATTAATGCCACACAAAAACTAAGCACAAACATAATTACATAAGTAAAAACTGTTTTTAGGCCTACACGTTTTAGCGAAGAACTGTCTTGAACATTAATAATACCGCATGCAACAGCGCAAATTAACACTGGAACAATAAGCATTTTAATAAGTTTTAGATACACATCGCCAAGCACTTTTGTTTCAATTGCAAGTTCAGGTGCAATAAATCCAAAGAAAATACCAATTGCAAAACCAAGAGCCACACGAACAAATAAGTTCTCTTTTTTCATTAACCACTTCATAAAACAATCCTTTCAAATCTTAATTTGCAAAATTGCAAACAGTCAAAACAGCTTTTACAAATACGTGAAAAATCATTACTTGGCAAGAAAAAGAAATGCATAAAAAAAGGGCATCTCTTGTTATCAAAAGACGCCCTCTATAATGAAATTGTTTTAGAGAATGTATTTATTATTAGCTATTTTGTTGTAGTCTTTCTAATAATGCTTGTAATTCTAGTGCCATGTTTGAAAGTTCATGCACAGCTTGAGACGCTTCGTTCATGCCAGTTGCTGTTGAAGATGCAATATGGTTGATTTCTTCAATAGAAGAATTAATTTCACCAGAACTTGCAGATTGTTCTTCGGCAGCTGTTGCAATGCCTGAAATAAGCGCTGTATTTGTATTTACAAGATCTACGATTTCAGCCAATGAGTTACCAGAAGTTGACGCTAAATCAGTTGCAGTGCTTGCCGAACGTGCACTTTGACTTACGCGGTTAATATTCATAGTAGTTGTTTCTTGTATGCCACGAATACTATTACCAACTTCTGTTGTAGCTTGCATTGTTTTTTCAGCAAGTTTTCTCACTTCATCAGCAACAACCGCAAAGCCTCTACCTGCTTCACCAGCACGTGCAGCTTCAATAGCAGCGTTTAATGCAAGAAGGTTAGTTTGATCAGCAATATCAGTAATAACGTCCATAACACTGCCAATGCTTTCAGCTTGTTTACCAAGTTGTTCCATATTTTTTTCAAGTTCAGAAGAAACTTCATTCACGCTTTGAATAGCATTCACAACTTGATTTACTAAGTTTGAACCTTCTGCAGCTTTTGCATGAACATTGCTTGATTGAATGTTTGCTTCACTTGCATTGTGCGCAACTTCTAACACAGCTTTATTCATTTCTTCCATTGCTACAGCAGTTGAAGTTACACGAGCTCTTTGCACTTCCGCACCATTTGAAACTTCTTCCACCTGTGCTGAAAGTTCTCTTGATGCTGTTGCCATACGTTCAGAAATATTCTGCGCTTGGTTTGCAACTTCAACAATAGTTCTTTGTGTATTTTTAATTTCTGTTAAATCGGTGATAAGCTGTAATACACAAGCGAGTTTTCCGTTTTCATCAGTAAATGGAATAGCTGTATATGAAATATCTAAAACTTGCCCATTTGGTCTTGCAACTGTTTGCCCTGTAGCAGGACGTAAAGTTGCAACAGCAATATTTAGAGCATCACCAGGAGTGTCAGAATCATCTCTATTCATTACTTCTTTACATGTTTTGCTCTGATAGCCAGCACCAACAATCTTTGTTCCTATTTCGTTTATATACACAATGCGTAAGTTCTTATCAAGCACAACAACAGGAGCAGTAAGAACATCAATAATTTTTTGATATTGCGCTAAAGTTGTATTTGTTCCATTCACTAGCTCTGCAAAAGCTCCTTTAAAGCCATTTACATCACCATGAATTTTAATATCACCAGCTTGAAGCCCTTCTCTTACTCGCTTATATTCAGCTATAATATGAGTGAGAGATTCTGGAATAGAGCGTAGTGAATTAGCAAGCATACCAATTTCATCGCTACGCTTTACATCAAGAGTTACATCAAGTTTACCATTTGCAATATCAGTTGCAAAACTAGCGCCTTTTGCCACAGCATTAACAACTGGTTTTACAATGCTAAAAATAACTATAGCACTAAGAATAACACCAGCAATTGTAGCATAAAGAGAAAGATTTCTTATATCGGTAAGTGATGCAAAAATATCACGGTCTTCAGCTCTTGCAATGATAGTCATATCAGTGCCTTTTAGCTTTGTGTGATAGGAAACAACTGGATAACCTGCAAGGTTTACATAGTTGTATACACCACTTGCATTTGCATTAGCAATTTTTTTCATATCAGGAGTAACTGATAAATCATCTTTAAATAATATATCAGGATTACCGTCAAGCACAATGCGCCCTTCACCATCAATAGCAAAAGGATAACCATATGTTCCTACTTTAATACCTTTAAAAACAAGATCATACACTTTTTTAAAGGAAATATCACCAGTAAGTACACCAATTACTTTTCCTGTACTATCCTTGATAGGAGAAACAGAAGCCATTAAAACTTCGTTTGTAATTGATGACATTCTAGCTGTAGGAGTAGGAATTTGACCTGTCATAGCAGTTTTAAAATAGTCGCGAAAACTTAAGTCAGTTCCAACAGCTTGCGGGTTTGATGATGCTAAAACAGTGCCATCTGTCCCTATAAGATTAAAGCCATTAAGTGTTGATAAAACATCAACACGGCTTGCAAGCCACTTATTCATAGTGTCTACTTCTGCTTGTGTGCGATATTCATTTGTTAGAAAGCGTGAAACAGTTGGGCCTGTTCCGCTTACTCTTACATATGCATTCGCTGTATCAAGGGTTGAATCTAACATCCTCTGTAAAGTAGTTGTAGTTACTTCCATTGTATTAATAGCTGATTCTTGTAAAGATTTTGAACTTTCTTTATAAGTCAAATAGCTAAGAAGACTCATGGAAACAACTGAAACTAATAATAAAGGCAATAAAACTCTTTGTAACAATTTCATAAAAACTCCTCTATTTTAAATAACTGTTCTCTACTTACTATTTTCGAATTATTTT
>CAYJIN010000128.1:0-5193 GCA_964370245.1 uncultured Desulfovibrionaceae bacterium | reverse complement strand
GCTTCAATAATATCAACAGTTACTGAAATTGGGCCATCGCTATCAAGAAGAAGATCTTCACTACGCACGCCAAGAACAACATTTTCGCCGCAAAGTTCAGGCTTGATATCTTCCGCTAATACTGTTGTTGATAAGCTTGCGCCATCAGGCAAGAAAAGCTCTGTGCCTTTATGCTGAACTGGAATCATATTCATTGATGGTGAACCCATGAAACGAGCAACAAACACAGAAGCAGGACGTTGATAAATTTCATCAGGTGTGCCGTATTGTTGGATATGTCCACCTTTTAGCACAAGAATTTTCTCAGCTAAAGTCATCGCTTCAACTTGATCGTGTGTTACGTAGATACTTGTTGTTGCAAGACGTTGATGAAGTTTACGAAGTTCGATACGCATTTGGTTACGTAAGTTTGCATCAAGGTTTGAAAGAGGTTCGTCAAATAAGAATACGCTTGGTTCACGCACAATTGCACGCCCCATAGCCACACGTTGACGCTGACCACCAGAAAGTTGTTTTGGCATACGGTCAAGAAGTCCGTCAAGGCTCAATAATTTTGCAGCTTCTTCAGCGCGTTTTTTACGATCTGCTAAAGAAATGCCACGAACTTTCAAGCCATAGGTAATGTTTTCAAAAACATTCATGTGTGGATAAAGCGCATAGTTTTGGAAAACCATTGCAATATTTCTATCTTTTGGTTCTTTTTGAGTTACATCTTCATCGCCGATAAAGATATTACCATTACTCACTTCTTCAAGCCCCGCTAAACAACGAAGAGCTGTTGATTTACCACAACCAGAAGGCCCAACCATTACCATGAAAGAACCATCAGGCACTTCAACGTTAATATCAGTCAATACATGGTTATTTGCGAAGAATTTATTTACATTTTGTAAGCGTACTAAAGCCATAAGCTTTTCCTTTTATATAATTAATCAAATGTTATTTTTCTATTGTTATTTTTCTGTTTCAACAAGGCCACGCACAAAAAGTTTTTGCATGCCTAAAACAACAAGAAGTGGCGGTAACATACCAAGTAAAGCAACAGCCATAATCATATTCCATTCAGGCACTGCATCAGGAATACTTACCATGCGTTGAATACCCATAACGATAGTATACATATTCTCGTCATTAGTAATAAGAAGTGGCCAAAGATATTGGTTCCAGCCATAAATAAATAAAACAACAAAAAGTGCCGCTGTATTTGTGCGTGATAATGGCCATGCAACATCAACAAAGAAACGCCAAGGGCCTGCGCCGTCAATTCTTGCTGCTTCTAACAATTCAGGCGGAACTGTCATAAACAATTGACGATACAAGAAAGTAGCTGTTGCTGATGCGATTAATGGCATGATAAGCCCAACATAACTATCAATAAAACCAAGATTTGCCGCCACGTTGAATGTTGGCACGATACGCACCTCAACTGGCATCATCAAAGTAATAAAAATCAATGTAAAAGCTAATTTACGAAGTGGGAAGCGGAAATATACAATTGCATAAGCCGCTGTAATTGAAATGGCAATTTTACCAAGAGCAATACCAAGCGCCATAACAAGACTGTTAGCCATCATAAGCCAAACAGGAATACCGCCAGCAGCTTTTAGCCCTTGAGTGAGCACTATTGTAAAGTTATTAATAAGTTCTTTACCAAACCATAATGGCGTGCCATTGATAAGCACATCAAAGGTATGCGAAGTGGCAACAAGCGCAATATAAAGAGGGAAAAGCACAATGGCAATACCACAGCAAAGCACTAAGTGGCCAAAAGCTTGCCCTAATCCTTTTTTTTCTACCATAATAGATATCTCCTACAATTTTAATACGTTACTTTGCGTTCAATATAGCGGAATTGTAAGAAAGTAAGAATCATTACAATAAACATAAGAACAACTGATTGTGCAGAAGAACCACCAAAATCAAGCCCAATAAAACCATCGGTGAAAACTTTATAAATTAAAGTTTCTGTTGAACTTGCAGGCCCACCTTGTGTTACTGCATGCACGATACCGAATGTTTCAAATAAAGTATAAATTGTGTTTACAACCAACAAGAAGAAAGTTGTTGGTGAAAGTAATGGGAAAATAATATTCCAGAAGCGTTTCCAAGGTGTTGCACCATCAATTGCTGCCGCTTCAATAAGCGAGCGAGGAATTGCATGTAAACCAGCTAAGAAAAAGAGGAAGTTATAGGCAACTTGTTTCCAAGAAGCAGCAATAACAATCAATAATAGTGCTTGGTTACCATTAATTTTATGGTTCCATTCATAGCCAAAGAATTGTAGCATATCTGTAAGAACACCACTTGATGGATTGAATAAGAAAAGCCACAAAACACCCGCTAATGGAGGGGCAACAGCATAAGGAATTACAAGTAAAGCTTTATACAGGCTGTTTGCGCCACGCACTTGATCTGCCATAATAGCAAAAGCAAGCGCTGTTCCCATAGTAAGAAATATTGTTGCAAAGCTAAAAATAAATGTAAGCTTTAAAGTGCTCAGATAAGTAGTATCTGCAAAAAGAATTTGGAAGTTTTCTAAACCAACAAATTGCTTAGAAAGCCCAAAAGTATCTTCTAGAAAAAAAGAACCCCAAATAGCTTCACCAGCTGGATAGAAAAAGAAAATCAGCGTAATTGCCAGTTGTGGCAATAAAAAACAAATAGGAAGAAGCCAATGCTTCTTGCCTTGGAAGGTGTAACGTCCTTCTGCCATAGGAAAATATCCTTATTATATTTATATTGAGAAAAAGGGAAAAATACACTTATCATAAGCATATTTTTCCCTCTCAAAAAGTCAAAATCTATTTTTTGTTAGCACGCTCGAAACGGCGAAGTTCTGCGTTACCGCGTTTTACAGCTGAATCTAAAGCTTCTTGAGCTGTTTTTTGGCCAGACCATACAGCTTCTAATTCTTCATCAACGATATTACGGATTTGAACGAAGTTACCAAGACGAATACCCATTGTATTAATTGTTGGTGCACTGTCAGAAAGAGCTTTTACAGCAATGTCTGTTCCTGGGTTTGCTTCGTAGAAACCTTGTGATTTAGTAAGCTCATAACCAGCTTTAGTTACAGGAACATAGCCTGTTTCTTGGTGGAATTTCGCTTGCACTTCAGGTTGTAATAAATAATCTAAGAATAAAGCAGCACCTTTATCAGCATCAGCACTGTGGCCACTCATAGCCCAAATTGCTGCACCACCGATAACTGTGTTGTAAGGCGCATTTTCATCGCCAGGCCAGTAAGGAAGTAATGCTACGCCCCAATCAAATTTAGCACCAGCTTTTACTGAAGCATATGAACCTGATGAGTTCATTAAAATTGCTGCTTCACCAGCTGTGAAAGTGTTGATAGCTTCTGATTTACGGCCAACATATACCATTGTTTTGTCTTTCATAAGAGATGAAAGATAGTCGATGTGTTTTACATGAAGTGGGCTGTTGATCATAAGTTCTGCATCAAAACCGCTAAAGCCGTTATCTTTTGATGCGTAAGGAACGTTGTGCCAAGCTGAGAAGCTTTCAAGCTGAACCCAAGTTTGCCAGCCTGATACGATACCGTATTTAGCAGCGCCACTTTCTTTAATTTTAGCAGCTAAAGCGCCAACTTCTTCCCATTGTGTTGGGAAGTTGTTAGGATCGCCACCAGCCGCTTTTACTGCATCTTTATTATAGTAAAGAACTGTTGTTGATGAGTTGAAAGGCATTGCAACAATTTCACCTTCTGGTGTGCTGTAATAACTTGCAACAGCTGGTAAGAAATCAGCAGTTTCAATTGGAACGCCTGCGTCTGCCATAAGCTGATGAACAGGACGAATAACAGCTTGTGCTGACATCATGCTTGCTGTACCAATTTCAAAAATTTGAATAAGATTAGGATGTTGCTTTGCACGGAAAGCAGCAATAGCCGCTGTCATTGCTTCATCATAGTTTCCTTTATATACGCCTTTTACTGCGTAGTCAGGCTGTGACGCGTTGAAGTCGTTGATGATTTTTTCAGTAATTTCACCAAGTTCGCCACCCATACCATGCCAGAACACAACTTCAGTTTTTGCAAAAGCAGTTGAGCTGATTGACATAAATGCCATAAATGCCATCAAAATTTTTGATAAACGCATAAGTTCTCCAAATCAGTTATAGTTTTCTGTATATACATATTTCGGCTAAGAAACCGATTTATGACAAATTTTATATCTTCTATAGTACAAATGTTACAATTGTGTTACAGAAAATATTTTTTTCATTACTTTTCTACTAAAAAGTATTTATTCAAGCTCGTTTGTGTGCATTTATCAGGAAAATCTGTGATAATTCCAGTAACGCCTGCTTGAATAAGTTTTTCTATATCATCTTCTTCGTTCACTGTCCATACATTTATGTAGAAACCAGCTTCACGAAGAGGGGCAATATCTTCAATTTCTAAAACACTTCTTCCAGGATGATAGGCAAAACCCTCTAATTCTTGACAAAGAGCAAGCGGATTTTCAGGGCGCACATCTTCAACCAAAACACCACGAGGAAGTTGTGGCATAATGTCACGAGCTTCACGTAAATATTGATGTTGGAAGGAAGAAAGTATTACCCTCTCTTGCATATTACATGCAACAATCATATCTATCACATCTTTTGTTACTCTTTCATGACCAATAAGATGTGCATGATCTTTAATTTCAACATTCACAAACCAATTATTTTCACGTGTGAAATCGAGCACTTCTTTCAATGTTGGAACTTTTGCGTGTGGAATAGCATTTTTTTCACTGGAAGAAATATCATTTAAAGTTTTGAAAGGATCATTTGCAAGAAACCATGAACCAGCATCAAGGCTTTGAATTTCTTCTAATGTAAAATCACATACACGATAGGATTCACGCTTAGGAAATTTTTCTTCCACATTTGTTGTGCGTGTTAATGTGTCGTCGTGCACAATAACAAGTTGAAAATCTTTTGTATAATTAACATCAAGTTCCCACATATCAGCAGATTGATTAATAGCAACTTCAGCGCAATGAATTGTATTTTCAGGAAAATATGCACGTGCACCACGATGAGCAATACATAAATTTTTCGCACATAAATCAAGTAATAATGACATAAATTACACCCTTTCCTCGAAAGAAATTTATAAAATTTTTCGGACTCTAGCTTGTGTTATATTTCTTGTCAAGAACATTATAATTTAACCTTTAAAAG
>CAYJIN010000127.1:1821-5198 GCA_964370245.1 uncultured Desulfovibrionaceae bacterium | reverse complement strand
CTTATATCTATATAATTGTTTACTCTTATTTGAAAAAAGATGTTGCAAATCTTATAGAAAGTGCAATTTTACTAGGCAAGAGCAGATTTTCTATATATTTCAAAGTAATTTTACCTGCAAGTCGTGC
Source organism: uncultured Desulfovibrionaceae bacterium (assembly GCA_964370245.1). Lineage (GTDB taxonomy): Bacteria > Desulfobacterota > Desulfovibrionia > Desulfovibrionales > Desulfovibrionaceae > CAYJAZ01. The sequence continues at coordinate 5,071 of CAYJIN010000127.1, read as the reverse complement.
TGCTATTGTAAGCTCTGTCACGCTTGTCCTTATGGAGGTTTTGAGTGATTATGGCGCTGTAAGCTATTTTGGAGTGCAAACACTTTCAACTGCAATTTTCACATCTTGGTTTAATTTTTCTGATCAAGTTTCAGCTTTGCGCATAGCGGCAACTCTGCTTTGTGTGGTATTTCTTCTTGTTCTTTTAGAAAAATCTTTGCGTGGCAGAAAGAAATTTTCTGTTTTCAATGCAAAAATTCGCCCTATTACGCGCAAGAAACTTAAGGGAAAAAATGCTTATATTTTATCATCTTATTGCTTATCAATTCTGAGTTTAGGCTTTTTTATTCCCTGTGCTCAACTCTTTTATTGGGCAAGTTATAGCTATGAATTTGTTTTATCGAATGAATTTCTAACACTTTCTTACAATACAATTTATCTAGCTCTTATTTCTGCTTTATTTATTATGGGAATTTCACTAATAATTGGTAATTATTCAAGAATTTACAAGGGTTTTATAGCAACAATCTATTCAAAAATCACTTTATTTGGTTATGCAATACCAGGCACAGTGCTCGCTATTACAACTCTTATTCTGTTCAACGCTTTAGATAGAAGCTTTGTTGATATCTATAGATTTTTTGATGAAGACAGCAAAACTTTGCTTATGAGCTCAAGTCTTATTATGCTCGTTTATGCTTATATTGTTAGATATTTAGGCGTTGGCTATCAAAGTATTGATAATGAATTTGAGAAAAATGGTTTGCATTTCTATGAAGCTTCACGCATGTTAGGAAAATCTATCACAAAAACTTTCTTCCTTGTGGATATTCCTATGCTAAAATCTGCATTAATAGCAGGTTTTTCGCTGGTTTTTGTTGATATTGTAAAAGAGCTTCCGCTTGCATTATTCTTGCGCCCCTTTAATTTCGAAACATTAGGAACGGTTGTTTATAAATATGCGCATGACGAGCTGATTACGCGTGCTGCAGTCCCCTCATTACTAATTATTGCTATTTCGCTTATTGCAATTATCTTTATCAATAAAACGCTCAATAAAGAAGAAGGAAAAGGCTAATATATGAATAATATATATCTTAAAATTGAAAATCTTTATTTCAAATATCCTAATGCAATAGAAGATACTTTGCACGACATTTCATTTTCTTTACCACAAGGCGCAATTCTTGGCATACAAGGTTCAAGTGGCAGTGGAAAAAGCACTATTTTACGCATTATTGCTGGGCTTGAAGAAGCAAGAAAAGGCAAAATAATAATCGATAATAAAACTATTTTTGATAAAAACACTTTTATCGAACCAGAAAAAAGAAATATTGGCATGGTTTTTCAAGATTACGCATTATTTCCGCATCTTACTGTCGAAAAAAACATTCTTTTTGGTGTTGACGATAAAAGTACGCATAAAGAAATTCTTGAAGAAATGTTACAGCTTGTAAAAATTGAAGAATTAGCAAAACGCTATCCCTATGAATTATCAGGCGGACAACAGCAACGTGTTGCAATTGCAAGAACTTTAGCAAGAAAACCAGCCCTACTCCTTCTTGATGAACCCTTTAGTAATTTAGATGCTGATTTACAAAGTAAAATTCGCTCTGAAATTTATGATATGGTAAAAAAACTCAAGCTTACAACGATTTTTGTTAGCCATGATACAGAAGATGTCACAAGCATTTCTGATTATATTTTACTTTGCAAAAATGGTACAGTTGAACTATCTGAAAACAAATAATATTTCAGGCAAATATACAAATAAAATTTAAGCTCATCTTTTGTAAACAACTCTACTTGCACTCTTTTTTAGAGTTTTATGCATAGGCATAATGTAGAATTGTTATAAAACAAGAGATGAGCTTTTATCTATATACTCTATGATTTATTTTATTTCTAAATCAGCTGATTTTTTTCGCTTTCCTTCTATCTAGCACACAAGGAACTAGAATAACAAGTACAGTAGCTATTAGAATCCCTAGTGAGATTGGTCTTTGCAAGAAAACAGTAATATCACCATTTGAAGCTGAAAGCGCTTCACGAAGCCTTTGTTCAAATAATCCACCGAGAACAACGCCCATCACTAGGTTTACTGTTGGCCAATTAAAGCGCAATAGAACATAACCAAGCACACCAAATACAAGAGCTACAATAACATCAAAAAATGAAGTATTTATGCTATATACACCAATTAAAGCAAGCACAAGAATGGAAGGTGCTAGAATAATATTTGGAATTTTTACAATCATTGCAAATGGTTTTAGGCAAACAACAAGCAATAAAAAGCAAAAAAGGTTTATCAAAAGCAAAGATACATAAATTTCATTAATTAATAAAGGCTCATTTACAAGTAAAAGAGGACCAGGGTAAATGCCATTTATTGTAAAAACACCTAGTAAAACCGCAGAGATAGAATCGCCTGGAATACCAAGAGTAAGTAATGGAATCATCGCCCCAGCGGGCACAGCATTGTTTGCCGCTTCAGAAGCAATGCAGCCTTCAACTTCACCTTTGCCAAAATTTTCAGGATTTTTTGATAGTTTCTTCGTAGTTTCGTAGGATAAAAATGAAGCTAGAATTGTTCCCGTTCCAGGAAGAAGACCAACAAAAGTTCCTATCACTCCACTGAGAACAATTGTTTTAATTTTCTTAAACATCTGAATTATTTTTGCAAAATCAACAGAAGTTTTTGAAAGTTTAATTTTATTGTTTTGTAAGATTGAACGTTCTGCAAGAATAAAAGCTTGGCCAATCCCAAATAATCCAAGGCAAACTGGTGCTAATTGTAAACCATTTTGCATAGCAAAAGTTCCAAAATTATAACGAGCTGACAAAGTAAAAGGATCAAGCCCTACCGTTGAAACCCACAAACCTAAAGCAAGTAAAATCAATGACTTTGCTAATTGCTTTCGATTTGCCATCACAACTAAAACTATACCAAACAAAGAAGCCATGAAATATTCTTCAGGTGCAAATTTTTGTGCAATTTCTGCAAGTAAGGGTGCAAGAAATATAAGGAAAAGCACGCTTATAATACCACCGCAAAAAGATGCTACAATAACGCCAGATAACGCTAATTGTGATTCGCCCCTTTGGGTAAGCGGAAAGCCATCAAAACTCGTCACTAAAGAAGAAGGCACGCCAGGAGTGCGCATCAAAACAGCAGGAATTCCTCCACCAAAATAACCACCACAAAAAACGCCAAGTAATAAAGAAAGTGCTGTGCCAGGTTCAAGCGCGTAAGAAAAAGGAAGCAGAACAA
>CAYJIN010000127.1:0-1721 GCA_964370245.1 uncultured Desulfovibrionaceae bacterium | reverse complement strand
AATAAAGAAAGTGCTGTGCCAGGTTCAAGCGCGTAAGAAAAAGGAAGCAGAACAACCATGCCAACCATTGGCCCAAGCCCTGGTAAAATACCAACAATAACACCAACTAAAGAGCCTAGAAAAAGCGCAAGTAAGTTATGAATTTCTATAGCACTTTGCGCGCCCATTATAAGATTATTAACATCAAACATTTACAACTCTACATCAAGTTTAGAAGGTATAAAATTTCAGGGGTTGGAAAATAAAGATCCAAGGTAAATTTGAATAAAAACCAAAAGAACAAAGCAAAACAAATAGGCAGTGCTACAAGTAAATAGATGTTCTTTAATCCTAAAAATTTCAACATGATAGAAAGAAAAACAAGAGTGGAAGCTTCCAAACCAAAGTAAAAAATACTTGTGACAAAAAGAATTGCTAAAATAAATAGAGCAAATGGAATTTTTGGAAAGCCTTCTCCATCTAAGAACCAATGGGCATTTTCATTATTTTTTATAAGTCTCACACATGCTGGAATAGAGGCTAAAACACCCATTGATAGCACAAGCATAGGCACAAGCAAAGGGCCTTTATAAAAAGGATAAGGCACATCTAAATCAATTTGGTAAGGTGAAATACATAAGAGTATCAAGAAAAAAAGCCCGAAAATGGCTTGTAATAAATCTTGATATTTTGAATGTTTATTTTCTTCGTGCATGTTCTTCTCTAAAATAAAGGGCAGAACTCTACATTCTGCCCCAAATTAATTTTTACTATTTTAACCAGCCAACATCTTTCATGATTTGCTTGAATTCTACCATCTCTCTTGCAATTTGTTCTTTTGCAGCTTCTGGTGAAGATGGGTGCGGAACAACGCCAATACGTTTAATTGCTTCTTGAACTTCAGGCAATTCCATTGTTTCAAAGAATGCTGTGCGGAATTGATCAGCAATTTCAGGTTTTGTTTTTTCAGGAGCAAAAAGACCAATCCATACTGAATGGGCACTTCCAAAGCCTTGTTCAGCAACAGTTGGCACATCTGGTAAATTTGGAATACGAACTGGTAAAAGCACTGCAATAGGGCGCACTTCACCGCTTTTTACATAGTCCATAATTGGTAAACTTGAAATTGTTGCTGCATCAGCAGTGTTTTGAGTAAGTAAAAGTGAGGTAATTTCTTGATAAGAAGTATCTTGCCACTCAAAACCACCATTTTTAGCAATGCTCATACCAATTGTACCAGGAACAGAGCCAACACCCCAGTGTGCGAGGCGAAGTTTTTCAGGCGAATTTTTAGCATATTCTGCCAATTCTGCCAAGTTATTTACAGGCAAATCTTTACGTACTGTAAGTGTGAATGGGCTTGACCATATCATACCTAAAGGCATAAAGCTTTTTTCAGTGTAAGGAGTTTTTCCCATAATGATTTGAGACATCATAGGTCCTACTGCCATAATACCGAATGTATAACCATCAGGGCGCGCATCAGCCACAGCTTTTGAACCTAAAACACCAGCACCACCAGCTTTATTCACAATTTTAACTGGTTGCCCTAATTTTTCAGATAAAAATGGCACCATTACGTTTACAACCGCTGTTGTTGGATCACCACCCGGAGGGTAAGGAATAATGATTTGGATTGATTTTTTTGGCCAGTCAGCCGCTAAAGCATTGAGTGGCGACATAAGGCAAATTGCTGCAAGGGCAAGAAATTTAAAAGCATTTTTCATTGGCTTAATCCTTTT
>CAYJIN010000126.1:0-5246 GCA_964370245.1 uncultured Desulfovibrionaceae bacterium | reverse complement strand
CAAAATCTTCTGCTGATTTCCATACGAAAGTATCAGAACCACTACCACCGATGAGAATATCATTACCAGCGCCACCGATGAGGATATCATCGCCACCAAGACCTAGAATAATGTCATCGCCTGCGCCACCGTAGATAGTATCGTTACCGTCGTATACTCCATCATCGTCTTTACCGTCACTATCCAAGTCAGAAAAAGGATTTTCCAAAGCACCAGCAGCTGCTTTGAGAGCATCAAGGTCATTTTTAGCTACATTTAGGAGATTATCCAAAAGGATATCGCCGGCTGTTTTACCATTTTCGTCAACATCTACTTTACCATCATTATCTGCGTCAAGGGTTAATTTTTCTTTAATATTATCCCATGTATAATCATCTTTATTCAAGCCAAGCTTCTCAGCAAGCGCTGCTAAGCTATCCTCATTACCATCACCTAACAGTAAGTCATTCCCTTCTTGGGCATATAGATGATCATCACCAGCGCCAGCAATAAACACGTTTGCTTTATCTACTGTTAGTGAACTTATATTTTCAGCAACCCAATCAGGATTATCTTTTAAGAAGGTAGTGAACACAACATCAAATAAGTTAAACGCTTTCTCTTGTTCAGCAGTAAGTTTTGCATTAGCATCTTTGCTTAAAGCATCAATTGCGTCTAGTAAGTCTTGATCCTTCGATGTTAGACTTGCCACAAGTTTATACAATTCGAATTTATTTATGCCAGATAAAATGAGATCGTTACCAGAGTCTGTAATTCCTAGTTGATAATCACCACCTGTTAAGGCACCAGTTCCTGCGTCTGGTTTAAATAAATCGGAAAGGATGTTTTCATCATCTGTAATGTTGGCGCCACCAGTGTTATCCCAGTTACCTAAATTACCCTCTTTATCTATTCCCATACCTAATGCATGAATTTTACCATCACCCATCGCTGCTAGCAACTTATTATAAGCTGCAGTTATCTCAGGTAGAGTAGCGTTCACTGTTGGGTCGCCATCAGTCATGAAGAACACTTGATTTTCGTAACCGTTATCCTCTACTTTATCAAACCATTTTGCTGCTTCTTCAAAACCTTTTGTGTAATTTGTGTTCCAATGGAATCCATCTGTCCCATCTTGGCTTGCAGGGGAATACAGGATATCACCATCAGCATCAATTTTATATTTTGTTTGAGGATCCCAAGTAACTGTTGGCGTTGTTCCTTCAACTATATTGCCATATTTATCCCATTCACCTGTAACCGTTGGCCCCCACACAAAATGAGTACCTTCTACACCACCTGTTCCAGTGTATTCGTCAGCAGAAGCATATTTATTAACATTATAAATAAAGTCTACGGCCTTTAAGGCTTCGTCTATCAGCTCCTCGCCAGTTTTTGCATTGCCATCAGCATCAGTTGAGTCAAAGCTAAGCTCTACAGAACCCCAGAAAGTGATTATACTAATATTTACGTTACCACCTAAATCGCTATTTACATGGTCGCCTAAAGTATCAGTTATAAACTCTTTCATAGCATCACATGCAGCGTCAAGACGTGTTGTTCTTTCACCATTACTATCGGTAAAAGTACCGTGATTGCCCTCATCATACATGGAACCTGATGTGTCTAGAATAAAAGCAATATTATAATCTGTACCGGCTTGAAGGAAAGATTCACCACCATCGAGTATTAGTGTTTCACCTGACTCTTTTTCAGTCGCTGTAATCTCTACTTCTTTTATGTCGCCGTCAGCATCGGTAATGGTGATGGTTTCAGACATGCCGTTTTCAGTCTTATACTCAACCGTCCACAAGTCACTGCTACCATTATTAGTAAGAGTTGTACCATCGGTTGATGTAAGAGTATTGCCAACAAAAGCATTACTTTCATCATACCAACCTGCATCATTACCGCCACTCGCATCTTTGTATGTAAAGGTAGAACCATCAAATTCAATGGTTTTGCCAGCGCCGTTATCAGCACCGAAATCAAGTTCTATAATTGTAGAGGCTGTGCCATCATCAAATAATGTCGCATTTTGGCTTTCCACAACATCAGGTGTATCATCTTCAATCTGCACCTTGATACTACTAGAAGCACTATCACCATCTGCATCTGTAATAGTGAATCCAAAATCAAGATCAGTTTTGCCGCTTTCAAGTTCTATATTATTGCCATCAGCGTCAACATGTTCAACGCTTTCAGAAAGAACAACTTCAAATTTACCATTTTTATCCATAGTAACAGAAATTACAGGCACTTCGTTACCATCACGCACAACATAACCTTCCAAAGTTGTACCGTTTTCTCTCCAGAGAACGGTTTCCCCTGCAGAAGTTTCAAGTCTAATTTGATTACCATCTGCATCAGTTGGAACGTATATTGGAGCATCTTCTGTACCAGTATTATTTAGATTCCATGCAAAAGCGTCATCAAAGTCATATCTTTCGGTAAGGTCACCTGGATGGAAGTTCTCAATTTCACCTACAAAGGTAGCGCTATTTGGGAAATCTACCCCAGCAGCACCATTAGGATCTACTTGACTACCATCGCCTAAGAAAGCCTCAGACACTTGCGCAGTAGCGCTATTACCGACAAACGGGTTACTATCAGGGCGAATAACAAGAACAATCTCATCACTATCACCGTCATTATCTGTACCTTTTAGTGTTACGTCAATATCGCCAGCAAAAGGTTTGTTTTGATCAAAAGTCCATTCTCCTTTGTCATTAACTTCAAAGGTGAAGAAAGTATTCTCTTCATTAAAGAGAAGGTTATTTTCTGAATCATATACACCAGTAATGCCATAGAGTTTGCCATCTACTGGATTTAAAGCAATGGTAATTTGTGTTATAACACCATCTACCACAATGTGCTGATAAAATGGTGTGGTAGCGCTTGTAGAAGGAGGTATAATTTCCATAGATTTTAAACCGTCTGCACCAGCAGCTTCAACAGTTCCACTTACTTTACCACCGTCACCAACTAAATAATGCCCTTCTTCAGTATCAGTAGCATCAACATAACTACCTTCTTTAGTATTTGTATCAGTATCTAAAAGTACAATAGCATCATCAACGATAGTTACATCGATTTTTCCGGTTTTATCTAAAGCAGCATCGCCATCGCTTACTGTTACATTAAAGCTATCAGTATCTTTATTGCCCGCAGACGCATCTTGGCTATTATCATCGTCAGTATGATCTTTGCTTGTTGATGTTTGTGTATATTCATAGTTGATTGAATATTCACCATTTGAATCAGGTCCGGTCAGTTCAAAACCAGAAAGATAACCATGATCGCCCTCAATTTGGCTATCTGCATTGATTGGTTTACCGTCAAGAAGCAAATTGCCAGCTGCATCAAATGTAAATTTACCAGTAGCAATACCTTCAACAGTAATTGTGAGTCCAGCTAAATCAGTATCAACATCACCAAATGTAATTGAACCTTTATTTTGTGCAAGCGGAAGTAGACCTTCATAAGGTTTAGTAGAAGGTGTTACGCCTGCAACATCTTTATCATAAGAAACTAAAGGCTCAGTGCTTAGTTCTAATGTTGGTTCATCGTTCACACCATCAACTTGGAAACTTAGAACTATATCGTCATTAGCACCGTGTTTATCAGTTGTTGTAACTTTAAAACTTTCTTGAGCAGTTTCGTCTTCACCTAAAGCTTCGATAGCAGCCTTTTGTTCAGGGGTTTGGCCTGTTTTATAGCTATATTGACCTGTTTCTGTATCTAAATGGAAGTTACCATAAGTGCCTTTAATCATCACAGAAGTATCATTAACACCATCATCACCTTCAGTATCTGCATCACCAATCTCTTTTTGGGTTGTAGTATCAAATTTTACAACACTTAAAGTTTGACCATCGTTTACTGTGTTTCCTGGTGCACTGTTACCATTTACGTGTCCATCAAGACCAAAGCCATCAGCATCAGCATCAGCAACTTTGAGCCAACCCCAAACTTGAGTGCTACCAGCACCTTCAATAACTGGTTTATGTATTACGTGTTCTGATGTGCTGTTATCAGTATCAACGTTATACTCAGCAGCTAATTCAATAGTAGGTTTGTCGTTTGTACCTGTTACTGTGATAGTAATATCTTGTGTGATATCTTGTTTGCCATCATTTACAGTAATAGTGTAAGTGATTTCTTTTGTGTCACCTTCATTCAATGCGTCTACGGCTGTACCATTAAGAACAAATTCATATTCCCACTTATCATCACCTTTATCGGTAAGCACAAAATCACCATAAGCATCCGTAGCTGTTTCGGTAGAAGCAACACCATCAATGGCAAAGCCTGTTACAGTAGCAGTAAGATTCTCACTGTCAACATCAGTAATTTCAAAAGAACCTGCTGCTGTCAATTTACCACCGTAAGGTGTATTTTCTTGAGTAGGTGTTCCGTTGACAATAATATCGCCGTTATTGTCACGCCCTTCACCCGCTTCTATAACAGCATTATCTGCAGTAAGAATTTCAACTTCAGGCTTATCATTAAAACCAGTTACAGTGATAGAAATATCTTGGCTATGGTTAGCGCCCCATTTATCTGTGGTGGTTACTGTGAATATATCTTTATCAGTAGCTGTATCGCCACCAAGAGCATCAACAGCGTCTTGTTGCGCTTTGCTTACACCCATAGTATAAGTGTAAGTTCCGTCTTCATTAAGTACGAGATTACCGTAGGTGCCTTCAATGGTAATAGATTCAAAACCATCTGTATTTACAGTATTAATGGTTTCAGCATCTGTAACACTGTTATGACTCACTGTAATGGTTTGGTCACCACCGTCAGCGTCAACATCATCAGTTTTCCATGAACCTTTTGCAACAAAATCATCGGCAGTAAGAGGATCGTCGTCTGATTCAAATACTGTATTGTCTGTATCTGTTGTTGTGCCTGCGTTTATTGTTAACTCTGGCTTATCGTTAGTACCACGGATAGTTACTGGAATAGTAACTGTTGTAGACAAACCTGTTGGATCGGTTACTGTTACTGTATAAAATTCAGTAACTTCTTGTTCATGGTTCAAAGTATTATTAGCATCAACATCAAATGTATAAGTAAATACACCATTAGCATCAACATCGAATGTTCCCAAAGGTGTGCCTGTAGAAACGCCAGTTACGGTATAAATGAGTGCACCGCCTTCAGGGTCAACAGCGTTAATTTGACCTTGCGCAAAAGGCTCACCAGTATATATTTGGTTTGGCGCAGAAGAAGAAATATCTTGACCGCTATCATCACGACCA
>CAYJIN010000125.1:0-5285 GCA_964370245.1 uncultured Desulfovibrionaceae bacterium | reverse complement strand
GTAAAAGACCAACAATACTAAGAATAACTTGCAATGCAAATAGGCAAAGGGAAGAACTGAACTCAGCAGGAATTTGCAAAGCTTCATAATTCATAAACACATTCACCCACGCAAGTTTTGCAGAAAGCGAAAGCAGAATACCAATAACTAGCGTAATGCGTGCAATATTTCTAAGATATGACTGTTCAATCTCTTTTACAAACCAAAAAGCAATTGCTGAACCCATAACAAGCATTGTTCCTATAAAAGCAATGACTGTTCCGTGGTTTGCCCACAAAGGCATTGCTGAAACACTATTATATACGTGTGAAATCACAAATACCATTACTATTCCCATAAAGGAAGTAAGATAGGCAATTGCTTTGCTAGGCTTAATCAGTTGTAAGAAAAGTAAGCCAGAAAAAGCACCAACAGCAAGAATTTCACGGCTAAGCCATGAATGAGCAGCTTGTGTGAGAGTATATAGAGCATTAAAAGGATTTTGTAAGTGTAAAATTGAAACAATACCTGCAATTATCATAAGAACAAAAGCCATGCAGAATAATTTATAACTAACTTCTTCTTCATCCAATTTATGTGAAATAGATGCAAAGAGAGCTGTTCCAGCAGCAAATTGCGCAAAAGTGGTGAATACAATTAATGTCCATTCTGCAAAAAGAGTAGAAAGATTTGTTGAAGCTAACATTATACTTCCTCCTTATTTGCAAAATATACTTCATTACTGCCCGCTGGTTTTGCGGTTTTGTGTGGTTTTAAGCTGAGGTTTGGCTTTGTAAGTTCATTTTTTGGTAGTGGAGCAATATTTGCCATACCATATTCGGCAATAATGTCATCACGTGAGCCAAATTTAAGTGCACGTGCTGGGCATGCTGAAACGCAAGCTGGTTCTTTTCCAGCAGCTAAATAGTCACGACAGAAGTCACACTTCGTCATATGTTTTGCTTCTTTATTCATAACTGGGCTTGAATATGGGCAATTCCAGCTACAATAGCCACAACCAACGCAACGATTAGAATCAATTGAAACAATGCCATCTTCATCTTTTGCGCAAGCACCAGTTGGGCAAGCTTTTACACAAGCTGGTTCTTCACAATGGTTGCATGACATTGAAATATAATAGGTGAATACGTTTTGATTCCAAACATCTTTTTCTGTTTCAATCCACTCACCGCCACTAGCCTCGATAACCTTTCTATAGTTCACGCCTAAAGGAAGATTATGCTTATCTTTACATGCAATCATGCAGGCTTTACAGCCTAAACAGACTGATGAATCCATGAAAAAAGCTAAATTTTTCATATAAAATCTCCTTAAGCCTTACGAACTTCAACAAGGTTTGTATGTTGTGGGTTTGCTTTTGCAATGTGTGTAGGACGATAAATGGTGAGGGTGTTGATACAACCACCTTTATCTAAGCCTTTTGCATCAGGCTTATACCAAGCACCTTGTGGCATAGAGATAACACCAGGCATAATACGAGGTGTAACTTTTACTGAAATTTCAACTTCACCACGGTCGTTATAAACAATAGCTTTATCGCCATGTTCTAAGCCACGCTTTTTAGCATCAACAGGGTTTATCCATAATGTTTGTGGCATTATTTCAAGTAACCACTCGCAAGCTGCATAGGTTGAGTGAGTTCTACCTTTATAATGGTGACCAATCATTTGAAGAGGATAGTTTTTACGCTTTTCTTCATCTTCATAACTATCATAAGTTACAATATATTGTGGAGTTGGAACAATAACTTCACCCAATAATTCACCATTTCCTCTTTCTTTAGCTAATTGCACAAGAGGTTCAGAATAAAGTTCAATTTTACCTGATGGAGTGTTTAATGGATTAGCAATAGGGTCTTCCCTAAAAGCCTGTGTTTTAATTGGTAAATCGCGTGATTTTTTCTTGCGCCAAATACCTTGTTTTCTAGCTTCTTCTAGAGTTGCAGGAAGGTGTGGCATTTGCTTTCTGCAGATGGTTTGATAGTGAAAATCAACCCAATCTTCGCCAGTTCTGCCAAGTGTAAACTCTTGCTCAAGACCAAGTTTTTGTGATAACCCTACACAAATGTCGTATAATGAGCGTGCTTCATAATATGGTTTAGCTGAACCTGAGAAGATATAATAGTCAATGTCATTTGAATAGCTTGAGCCATAAATATCTGAAACTTCAAAGAAAGTGCAAGAAGGTAGAAGAATATCCGCATACATAGCACTTGCTGTCATATGCGTATCAATAACAACTAAATGCTCAAGCTTTGTTTCATCAGCTAAGATTTTTTTCGTGTGGTTGATTTCTGAATTTTGGTTGATAAGCGCATTACCAGCATAGTTCCAAATGAATTTCAAATCAGTTGGATATACATCAACGCCTGTAACACCATCTTTTGCTGGCGTCATTGTGTGGCCATGGTCAATAGCATTTAGCCATTGGAAAACAGGAATTGCGGCTTGAACAGGGTTATTGCCCATATCCATACGCGGCACAGGAATTGGGAAATAGGCATCTCTATCGCCAGTGTTACCACCACGAATGCCAATATTACCAGTTAAAACAGCTAGGGCAGATACAGCCATTGAATTCATTTCACCTGCTGCTTGGCGTTGAATGCCCCAACCTTGTGCAATATAAGCTGGTTTTGCTTGCCCAATTTCACGAGCAAGTTGAAGGATTCTTTCTTTAGCTATACCAGTAATTTTTGAAGCCCATTCTGGTGTTTTTGCAATTTTATCATAGCCAGTTCCAAGAATATAATCGGAATATGATTCATTTGCACCAGCACTTTCTGGCATTTGGCTATTATCAAAACCTTGCACGTATTGACGAACAAAGTCTAAATCAACCATATTTTCTTTAATAAGAACATAAGCAATAGCTGAAGCTAGGGCTGCATCAGTGCCAGGACGAATAGGAATCCATTCATCGGCAACAGTTACGCAAGTTTCACTAAAGCGTGGGTCAATAACAATGATTTTTGCGCCAGATTTTTCTTTAGCTTGTAAAAGCTCATATTGTAAGCCACCGCCACTCATACGAGTTTCAGTTGTGTTTAGTCCAAAGAAAACAGCAAGCTTTGTATGTTGGATATCAGTAATAGCATTACCGGTATAGCCACGCATACCATAAAGATAGTTCATGCCTGCTTGGTTAGCCGCAGAGCTATAATCAGAGTAAAATTTACCAAAGCCACCAGTCAAGTTTAATAAACGCCATAAAGGTTCACGACGAGATAATGCACCAACTTGCACACCAGAACCATAGTGACAGTATACAGATTCGTTACCGTATTTCGCAATACAATCTTTTAATCTTGTGCTTAATTCTTCAAGAGCTTCGTCCCATGAAATACGCTCAAATTTTCCTTCGCCACGCTTTCCAACACGTTTCATAGGGTACTTTAATCTTTCTTCTTGGTAGGCATACTTACGTAATGAACGGCCACGTGGGCAAGCTCTTACTTGTAAAATACCTTCATCCCAATCATCCTTTACCATGTTATCAGTGCCAACTCTAACAACTTTACCGTCCACAGTATAGTATTTTAGAGCACATGCACTACCGCAGTTAGTTGTGCATGCAGAATAAAAAAATTCTTGCGGGACAGGGGCAAGCGGAACTTTTGCATGCGCCTTTCCAACAAGAAAATCATGTAAGGTTTTTCCGCATGTGCTTAATGCAACAGTAATAGCGGCTCCCTTCAAAAACTGTCTACGACTTGACATTTTCATAATCTTCTCCCAGATGATACTTTCTTTTGTTGCATCATCGCGTCTAAATAAAACTATCCTTAGATACACTCTAATTAAGTTTTTTGCAAGAAAAGTCAAATTTGTAATTCTCTTCTATTATTTCAGTAGGATAGATTTATATAATCGTTAAAATAAAAAGCACTTAGAAATTGCTCTAAGTGCTTTTCTTTATACGGAGGTGTTTTTATTTTACCAAGCTTTCATAAAGAGTGACTTGATATCATCTTTTGAAGGTTTGCGTGGATTTGTTTTTGTGCAAATATCAACCATAACATTATCTGCCATAGTGTTAATATTTGCCATGAAACTGCTTTCATCTATTTTTAATTCACTGATACGAGAAGGAATGCCAAGTTTTGTGTTCAAATCTCTTACTGCTTGAATGAAACTATTTGCGCCCGCAACTACATTATCTGATTTCAAAGAGATAATTGACGCAAGTGAACGATAACGCACACCAACATCAAAGCTATTAAATTCCATAACATAGGGTAATAACACAGCATTAGCAAGACCATGTGGAACATGGAAAAGTCCGCCAAGGCTATGCGCCATTGAATGTGTTATCCCTAAGCCACTATTATTAAAAGCCATACCTGCCATGCAAGAACCAGCAAGCATTTTCTCTCTTGCAACCATATCGTCCATTTCACGGTATGCTCTGTAAAGATATTTGAAAACATAGTGCACAGCACGTTCAGCATAAATATTAGCAAAGCTATTACTATTTGTTGAGGTGTATGCCTCGATAGCATGCGTAAGAACGTCCATACCTGTTGCAGCGGTGATTGAAGGCGGAACTGTACGTGTGAAGCGTGAATCTAAAATCGCTAAATCAGGAAGGAGTAATTCATCACTGATTGGAATTTTAACTTGATTTACGCTATCTGTAATAACAGATATTGATGTAACTTCTGAACCTGTTCCGCTTGTTGTCGGAATTGCAACAAGAGTAGGTTTGATATTATTTACTTTATATGCAAAATATACAATAGCTTTAGCAGCATCAATTGATGAACCACCACCAAGAGCAATGATAGTATCAGCACCGCACTGTAAAAATATTTTAGTTGCTTCGGTAATTGCTTGAACTGTTGGATCTGGTTCAACTTTATCAAAAATATATGAGCTAATATTTGCACGGTCTAAATGACTTACAACTTGATCAACAAAACCAAATTTATACATAAATTCATCAGTAACAATAAATGAACTTTTTGTTTGTAATGTTTCTAATTCTTCAAGAGCTTGTGAGCTGCAACAAATTTTTGTTTTAGCATAAAATTGCATGATAAACCTTCTTCTTTGGAAAAATGCTTCCAAAATATGTTTTATTCTAAAGCAATAAATATATAATGTTGATTTATTAATAAAAATAACCAACTTAAATTAAGTATATACCTTTCCCCTACTGTAAGGTCAAGCATTTTAATAGACTTAATGTTTTTTTATTGATGAATAGATAAGAAGTTTAGCCATAAACACTTTTAAAGGTTAAATTATAATGTTCTTGACAAGAAATATAACACAAGCTAGAGT
>CAYJIN010000124.1:0-5494 GCA_964370245.1 uncultured Desulfovibrionaceae bacterium | reverse complement strand
GAGCGAATATCTTCAATATCACTCAAGAGAAGAAGAAATTCATCACCGCCAAGTCTGCCTAAAATGCTTCCTGGCCTGATGCCGTGCTTTACTGCAGAAACAAATGATTGCAAGTAAAGATCGCCTGTATGGTGCCCATAAGTATCGTTGATATATTTGAAGTTATCAATATCTAAAATAGCAAGAGCATGCACAATGCCTTTTTGATTTTTAGTTGAAATAACATCACTAATTTTTTCAATTGCAGTTGCACGGCTATACGTGCCTGTAAGTGAATCTTTTTCAATACTTAGCTGTAAACTACTACTAAGGGCTTGACTTGCTTCTAATGTTTCAAGAATAACATCTTTATGTTTTTTGAAAATTCTTGTCACAAAAGCAAAATATACAAGATAGATAAACGAAATAAAAGAAATGAAAATAATAAGGCCTTGATTTGATGACTTGAGCATTTTTGTATTAATTTCATTTAAAACAATGCTTACTATGCACCAATCGGTGTGGGGAATGCGCACCATAACGGCAGAGCGTTCTTCACCGCCTAAATAGTAGTTTAATAAAACTGTTTTGCTATCATACATATCTTGTTTTATTGATTCTGCGGTGTGCCCATTGAAAATATCTAAAGAACCAATAAAGGTATACATATCACCATCTTTAAAGGCATTTTCAGTTCTACCACTTAGGTGAATTGGTTCACCATCAACTTGACTAATATGATAAAAGGCTTCACCACCAAAACTTTTCAAATTTAAAAGCTTTGCAAGTTCGGAAACTTGGTATGTTCCATAGATTTCGCCAACTTTCTTTCCATTTAAATTTAGGCATGAGGCAAATATGAGAACTTTCTCACCAGTGCTTGTTTCTGCAATTGGTAACTTCATGCCATAATGCCCTACAGCTTGGCCATAAATTTGATTAATTGGAACATCTAAAACTTCATTATGTGCATTTACTGCAGGAGCACCTTTATAGGAAACATACACAGAAGAAAATTCAGTAGCAGAGCTTAAATCTAAAAGTTCATCACTATAAGAATCTTCAAGGGTTTCACCATATTCTGACATCGCAACACTCATAAGTTGCAATGAGATTTTTGACTCTTCTACAAATAAAGAGACTTTATCTGAGATGCCTGTTGCAATTTCAACTAAGAAAGAGTCATTTATCTTTTTAAATTCAGTTCTATTATAGTTTACAAAATAAGCAACAGCTGCAATTGTAAGAAAAGCCGCTAAAATTCCACCAATATAAAGCAAAAGACTTTCTTGTTTTGCCTTATCCTTCATAAGAGGAATGTTTTTTGCTTCTTCTTGTTCTTCAGCAACTCTTTCGCAGTGTGTAGTATTTTCTTTTGAAACAATTTTTAATTCATCAAAAGGCATAGGCTTAGAGAAAAAATAACCTTGTGAGAAGTGAACGCCACTTTGAATTAAAAGTTTTTGTGTTGAGGCAGTTTCAACAAATTCAGCAATAAGTCGAACCTTCATTTTTTCGCCCATAAAGGCAATGCTATTGAGGATATGCTCGTAATTGAAATCTGTGCCGAGAAGTTTAGTGAGAGAACCATTGATTTTTAGATAATCTACATCTAAATTACCAAATTCAATAAAGTTTGAATAGCCTGCACCAAAATCATCAACAGCAAATTTACAGCCGTATTGCTTCACTTGATGAATAAAAGAGCGCAATGTTTCTAAATCAGTAAACTTTTCAGTTTCTAAAAGCTCAAAAACATAATTTTGCGGGTTTGGCAATTCTTTAAGATGCTTGAAAAGATTGTTTTTGAAGCTTTCTGAAAGAATGTCATGTGCAGAAATATTTAAAGTTATAATTTCATGCCTATCTCTAAAAAGGCTGAAAACTTTTGAAACCATGCAAATGCTCAATGGAAGATACAAATCATATTTTTTTGCAATATCCATAAAATCACCTGGGAAAAGCATTTTTCCATTTGGGTGCTGTAAACGCATTAAGGCTTCATACATATGAAAGCAGTTTTTTCTGTTGTCGTAAATACCTTGAAAATAAGGAACAACGGCTTCATCTTGAATTATTTTATTGAGAGCCGCAACCATTTGAAATTCATCGTTTAAATTTTTTATTTCAACATCTTCTTTATCGCAGTGATGAAATCTTCTTTCCTCAGTTGGTAAACTATCAAGCCTAGAAAAATCAAGCAATTGCTGTATTGCAAGGCCATTGAGGGTATAATTAAATGTGTTAAAGCATGCAACTTTACCATTCAAAAAGTTGCCATTGCCGCAATTTGCTTGAAGGTTACGTAAAATAGCCACAAAAGATGTTTTACCGATTTGTTCTTCAATGGTAAAGAAAAAGTGCGCTGAATCATAACGATAAAAATTAAAGCGATAGCGAGGATAATTTTTTTTCAAAAAGTTGATAATTCTTTGTCTATTTTCTTTTGCGAGAATTTCAAATTCTTCATCACCAAGAAGTAAGTGGTGTTTTTCAAAATCTTCAATAGAAACAAGGCAGATTTCATCTTTTAGATTTTCTGTTTGTTGCTTGAGAAATTGCGGAATTGATTTAAGATTGTCTTCTGTTTCAAAGGATAAACGATCTTTAATTTCTTCTTCTTGATTTATCAGTGATGTGAAAATGCTTGAATTTAGATTTGCACTTACGGCTTTAATCTTTCTAATAAAATCGTCGTTTGCTTCTAAAAGGTTGTCTAGTGATTCAAAAACAGATAAATCTGTTTCTATGTGCTCTGATTTTTCGCCTAATGTAAAAAATGAAGCAGAG
The DNA here is from genome assembly GCA_964370245.1 of uncultured Desulfovibrionaceae bacterium. Classification (GTDB taxonomy): domain Bacteria; phylum Desulfobacterota; class Desulfovibrionia; order Desulfovibrionales; family Desulfovibrionaceae; genus CAYJAZ01. The sequence continues at coordinate 2,725 of CAYJIN010000124.1, read as the reverse complement.
CCATTTAATAATTGAACTTGCCCATTTTTTGTGCCTATTTCACCAAGCATAAATGCGCCACAAATTTGACTATTTTTAAAAACAGACAATTCCCAGCGGGCAATACTATTTGCTAAGAGATTTCTAAATAAGCACGAATAGCAAAAAATCATTTCAGCAGAGATTATTTGCAAGTTATAGCAAGTTTCCTGCAATTCTTCAGCACTTTTAATGGGGCTTATATAGCCAATACGAAATTTTTGTCCAGAGTGAAGAATAGTGTAATAGGATCTAATTTGATTTGTTTCTTTTTCATATTGAATAAAACAAGTTGATGAGGAATAGTCTTCAAAAACAAGAGGGAAACGCAATAAAATATCGGTGGATACAGTATTGTTCCAGTCATTATTTTCGCTAAAATCATTGAGGTTATATTTCTCGCTAAACCATTGCAGGGCAGGGATACCATCAATTTCATCAATATATTCATCATGCGCTTTTGTTATTGTGAAAACTTCGCTTATAGGTGGGTGCCCAATAGTAATGTCAGAATAAGAGAGCACAAAGTCATTGCTTACATAATTTACCAAGAATGCACGGCGGTAGTAGGCGTTTTCATCAAAAAGAAATGAATCAACTTCGCCATTTTCTTGCATAGTTCCAGCAACACCACCAACAAAAGTTACATCAGGTAGAAGCGCTGAAAGATGTTTTGCAATGTCCATAATATCATGGCGTAAATTATCAAAATTTAATGTTGCAAAACTTGTTGGGAAATTTTCTTGTGTTCTTGCAATAGCTTGCGCAACTTCTTCAGCAGAAAGCCCTAAAGTTGATTGAATTCTCGAAAGCACTTTACCGTGCTCAAATTCTCGAATTGAAATAAGTGTGCCACTGTTATGGATTTCGCCATTATAAATTATTCCTGAAACAGAACAGCCATTGACTACAGCAGTTGGCAATAAAGATTTAATCTTTTTTGCAAGCTCAATACATTCATCAGCGCTAAGATTACTTGAGTGTATAGCAACAGCAATTTGATATTCGTGGTTGAAGTTTTTGTCTGCAACCCACGAAGATAAATCATTAGAAGTTGTATATAAGCTGTTATATGTTCTCATGTAGCCTCAAATGTGCAGTGTTTCACAATCTAGAAAATAAAAATATAAATAATAATTATTTTATAATATCTGATATAGCATAATTAGAAATAATATGCAAGAAAAGAGATTAGAAAATAATTAAAATTTATTTCTGAATGCTCTCTAAAAGGTGAATAAATTATGTTTTTAGTATCTATTGTGAAAAAAGCTGTTTCTTTTATTGCAAAATAAATAGTTAATTTGAATTTGTGTTATGCAAAATTTATTGGCAAAGGGATTTATTTACTTCATAAATAATATTTATTTATAGGAGTAAATATTAATATTATTTATCTGAGGCGCTCATAGCAATACTTTAAGCGTGTGTCTTTGCTGTGAGTAAACTTGACTTTTTAGTTTGATGTTATATTCTTTAATATAAATTAGAGAACTTTTTTATTTGATATGGTTTTAGAAAAAAATGGAGAATTTCTTGATAAAGTCAAACTTCAAAATAAAAAATATAAAGCAATTATTAGTTTTATTGCTTTTATTTCTATGGCTTATTCTTTCAGGTTCATTATTCCTCGTTCAAATGAGAGCGACTGAAATTGATGAATTTGAAGAGATGATGCAAACCGCTGCGCGTAATAATGCAAACGCTGTTGAAATGAGTTTTTCAAAATATATCAGCTTATTAACTCTTGTTGGAGATTCCTATAGGGCAAGCACTTCACTGGGAAGCTACTTTAGAGATACAGCTGTTGAATTAGTAAGAATGGAAGATTTTTCTTACATTAATTTAGTGTTACCAGAAGACAAATCTTATTTGATTTTGCCTGACGGTGTAATGCCAATTGAACAAGAATTTTCAGAAAAAATGCTTTCTGAAGAAGTTTTTATCAGTGAAGTTTATAAAGATGATATTATCAATAAACCCGCAATAGCAATTAATGTTCCTATAAGGTGTAGTGATGATTTATTAATAGGTTATTTAGTTGGTGTTATTAGCACTGAAACTCTTTCAAAAAACTTTGAAGATGTGTTTTATGATTTAGAAGGTTATTTTCATATTATTGATTCCGATGGGTTTTATGTGGCCGTCAGTGAATCAGAAAATATGCTTCTGATGGATATTTCTTTTAAGGATGCAATTTATCAAGTTGAACCCTTTGATGGATATAATGCTGAAGACGTTGAAAATGCTTTTGCTGATAGAACTGAGGGGATGGTGCGCTATCATTTTGAAGGTGATGAGCGTGCAAGTTATTATGCGCCTGTACATATTAATAATTGGATAATTTTCCTTGTTGTCCCTGGAGAACTTATTGAAGAAGGTGTGGAATCTGATTTTGCAACAATTTTCATATTGATTTTAAATATTAGTTGTATCTTTATGATTTTGCTTGTTTGGGTGTATCGTTCGCAGAGAGATTTGAAAAAATTTGCTGAATCGAAAGAGAAAAATTTCCGCTTCATGTCTGAGCAAACGAATAAATGCATTGTTGAATGGAATTTTAAAGAACAAGCTGTTAAAATTACAGGCAGATTGAATGAACTTTTTAATATCGATGAAGGTGTTACAACAGTCAGCAGTGAAGAATTTTTTCATGCACTTTTCTTAGACGATATACAAAAAATGAAAGCAATTGCACGTGATTTAG
>CAYJIN010000123.1:0-5592 GCA_964370245.1 uncultured Desulfovibrionaceae bacterium | reverse complement strand
AATCAAGACCTTACGATGAAAATCATAAGGTCTTTTTTTGTGTTTAAATTTTTGTTGAGGGGGATTTCAGAGTTATCCTAAAGTTTTATAAGGAATGAGCACTTGAAACAAATTATCTAACTAGTGGCCCAAAGCTTTTAATGAAGCTGTAAAAGAAAAGCTCGCAAGATGAATGAGTGAATTGAAATATTTGATTAAGATATTATGATTTAGGTTTGCAAAATTATAAAGAAATTATTAAATATTGATTTAGAAAAGAAGAAAAAAACGCTAAATTTTATTGACTCCTAAAGCGAAGTAAATTATATTTTCACAAGTTTTTATTTCTATCAAAAGGATTTATATGAAGCTCAACAGAAGTGCCCAAAGAATGTTTCAAATTATGGACTATCTTATTACAGCACGTCAAGGTGCAACACTAAGCGAAGTTGCAAAAGCTTTAAATGAACCAAAAACATCTGTATACGATTTACTTGTTACAGGCGTTGAAATGGGGTATTTGAGAAAGCATAACAAAAGTTTCTTTATGGGTAGCCAGGCAAAAAAAGCGGGCCGTGCGTATGTGGAAAAACAAGAAGTTTTAGATATTATTGCAGGAACTATTATTGAAGCTTCGCAAAAATTTAATGTAAGCGTTTCCTTTGTTGTGCTTGAGAAAAACTCGCTCAATTATCTTTTTACACAACACCCTGATGATGCTGTGCTTGTTGCAAGGGAAAACACGCCTTATGATTTTATTCATGCTTCCGCTTCTGGGAAAGTTCTGCTTGCACATTCATCTACATCTGTAAAAAATAAAATTTTAAGCACTATTTCCTATAGCAGGTTTACTCATAACACAATTGTAACAAAAGAAGCTTTACTTACTGAGCTTGATAAAGTGGTAGCACAAGGATATGCGCTTGATGATAGGGAATATAGCGCACTTTTGCAATGTATGGCAATGCCAATTTATAAAGGAAGTAGCGTTATTGCCTCACTTTCTTTTTCAAGTTTGAACCTTTATAGAGAAAGCTTCGAAGAGCAATTAAAAAAACTAAAAAAAACAGTTGGAGAATTGCATAAATTGCTGAACGAAAGCCAAGCTCTGTAAAGGGTGTTTTAAATTCGAATTTTGTTTTTATATTTGAATAAATATATAACTAGCTATGTATTATTTCTATATTCTTTATGCCATTGTTTTATTTCAGCTAGCTTGTTTTCATCTTGTGCTAGACGTAAGGCGAATTCGCCAATAAGAATTGCTGAATTTTTTAATGCTAGGTATGCACTTTCTTTCTCCATAAGTTGTGCAAATTCTACGGAATGAATAGGAATTGCTTTTCCATTAGTCACAGAAACAAGAGGATGGAAAGTTGGAATGATATAATCCACATTTCCAGCATCTGATGAACCACCAGGCTCACCTATAGGCTGTGTTGGAAGGCCTAATTCTTTAAAGATATCTTCTAATAAATCAGTGCCAACTGTTGGATTTGATAAATCAGCATAGGTAAGATATTGTTGAACAAAATCGTATGTACAGCCTGTGCATAAAGCCGCACCTTTTGCACAATTTTCCACTTTTTCGGTAAGGGCTTCCAATGAAGCTAAATCTTTTGCTCTAAAATAATAATTTAGTTCAATTTTACTTGGAACCATGCTTGGCAAGTCGCCACCTTTTACAACAACACCATGAATTTGATTATATTTTGGAAGATGTTGGCGCCACATATCCATTGCATCCATAAAAATTCTTGCTGCATTTAAAGCATTCAAACCTTTTTCAGGTGCAGCAGAAGCATGTGAACTTTTGCCATGGAAGGTGATATACTTATCATTGCATGCTAAAATAGGAAATCCAACACAGTTGTAATCCATCATGTGTGCCATAATTGCAAATTCGTATTCATTAAAAATGCCTTTATCTGCAAGCATAACTTTACCGCCAGGATATTCTTCAGCGGGTGTTCCTAAAATATCAATGCGCAAATCTAAATTTGGATAGGCTTCATTAAGTGCAAGAGCCGCAAGAAAGGAAGCTGCACCACTTATAGAGTGCCCACAAGCGTGACCAAGCTCTGGCAATGCATCATATTCACACATAAAAACAGCTTTTTTTGCATTATCATTTATGCGTGATTTATGAATTGCCCGAAATGAATAAGGCACACCTACAACATCTTTTTCCACAGCATAGCCATTTTCTTCTAAAAGTTTAATATATTTTGCCTGTGCAAGCTTTTCTTCGCCACCACATTCAGGATTTTGTGTGATATAATCAGCTAAATCTTTAGCTAATTGAAAATATTTATCAATAAATTGTAGAAAGTTTTTGTCTAATGAATTCATACTATCCTCGTATAAAAGCTGCAATGAGAATTTGAGATAAAAAAAGACTATGCAAGAATCGCTTGCATAGTCCTTTCAAACATCTTAGAAGTTACGTGGAATATCTGGGAAGTCTGATTTAGCAGGTGCAAATAATTCACGAGCAACTTGGCGTTGTGTTTTGCCGTTTTTCTTCGCTTCTTCAAACACACGCTTTGTTTGGCGACGGATAATGTCTTGAGTATCTTTTGTAATAAGTGCAGGATCAGCAGGCACTAAACCAAATACTAATACTTCATAAATGCGGATACCACCCATATTTGTTACAAAGTCGACACAGAAGTCAACACCATTTTTCACTAAAATCTCTTCAGCTTCCATGGTTACAGGAATGTTTGCCGCTTCAACAATAAGTTTTGCTTTTACTTTATCAGCATTATTTGCGTTAATAACGTCTTCTAAAGCTGCAGGCACTAAAATATCGCATGGAACATCGAGCCATTCAGTGTTTTTCATCACTTTGTAATTTGCTTCAAAAGCAGCAGGATCCATTTCACCTTTTGGCTTACGTGTAGCAATAAGTTTTTCAATGTTCAAACCATCTTCACAGTATACCATGCAGTTAGCATCAGCAATACCAACAACAGTGTAGCCCATTTGAATAAGGTTATTGCACATACTTGCACCAGCACAACCAAAGCCTTGAACAACAACTTTTGCACCTTCTGCTTTATTGCCTTTGAATATCCAAGCTTCATCTAATGCAGCTGCACAGCCATAACCTGTAATCATATCATACATTTTAAAGCCATCGAAAGTCATTTCACAAGCATCATCGTGTGCTTTAATAAACGCTTGTTGCTTTGGATCTTCACGCATAGCACGTGTTTGTGGTAAACCAATGCCAATTTCATCTAAAATTTCAAGAACGTCAGCATAGTCAACACCAAGATCACCACCAATAGAAACACCACTGTTGATATATGGTGACATTGCTTTTAAATAACGGCGTAAAACGTCTTTTGCATCAGGTGCTTTATAATCATAAGCAATACCGCCCTTGCAGCCACCTGTTGTTTTTGATTCACAAGCATTATACTTATAACCCATTGCAGTAGCAAGACGAACAACTTCTTCCGCTGTTACAGTTGGGTGCATTCGTGTTCCGCCGCCACAATAATTATTAACAAAGTTATATGCACAAAGCCAGCCAACTGCATCTGTTTCTGTGTCATGCCATTCAACAAGAATATAAGGTTTATTTTCAGCCATGTAATCCTCCGATTAAACAAAATCTACATATAAATTTAATACCGCTTATAGAATTATATATAGGTAGAAAGAATTATAGTCAAAATAGATTAAAATTTTCCTTCATATTCGGATATGCGAACAAATGATAGTGCGTAAGTGAGCTAAAAAAAAGCACATGAATTTATTTTTTGTAGTTCTGACTGCTAAACTGCGTTCATAACACTATTTATCAAGCATTACAGGGGAAAGTTGCACAGTTGAATAACTTGTTTGTATATTGTGAAATATAGAACACTATTAAAGGCTGTTTTTTTATTGACTACTTGACACAATCTAAATGCTATTATAAATTTAGGTATTATGTACTACAGATAAATTACCGCTTAAATTTACTGTTGTGAAAGAGGTTTAGGAAGTATTTAAAGAAAAGTTTTTTATTTTAAACTTTTTATTTATCTAACTCTTTGTTTATATTTTTTACTGAACTGAAAAGAATATACCTACTAATTATATTTCATTAATTTTCTTATGAGAGGATTTTGTTTATGAATGCCAATATTAGACGTTTTATTGCATTAACTGCACTAGCTTTTACTTATGGTAGTATTTATTTATTACCATACATGAAATCATCATTCTACACACAAATGATTGAAGCAACTGGTTTTACAAATGCTCAATTAGGTCAACTTGTGGCTATGTATGGTCTTATGTGTACATTAACTTACTTGCCTGGTGGTTGGTTAGCCGATAAATTTAAACCGCGTACATTATTGAGTTTTTGTGCTATTGTAAATGGTTTGCTTTGCGGTGTTTTTTATATGTTCCGTACTGATTTTACAGTGGCAACTATTGTCTGGGGCGCTTGTGCACTTACTGGTGGTTTTGCTTTCTGGCCTTCAATGCTTAAAGGTATTCGTCTTTTAGGAACAAAAGAAGAACAAGGCCGTATTTATGGCTTATTCGACTTTATTAACGGTATTGTTTCTCTTCTTTTAGCTTTTGGTGCAACATTTATTGCAGCACAATTTGCTGATAACGTTGCAGGCTTTGAAGGTATTGTGCTCACTTTTGCTATTGCTTCAATTGTTGGTGGCTTGGCTGTTTTCTTCTTCTTTAGTAATGATTTAGTTTTCAACGAAGAAGCGCAAGAAGAAGAAGGGCAAGAAAAAATTACCATGAAAGAATTTTTACAAGTTCTTATCAGCCCACGAGTTTGGGTGTGCGCAGGGATTATGTTTGTGTGCGTAACGCTTGTTGGTGGACTAGGTTACCTCAACCCATATATGACAGGAAGCTTTGGTATTGCCGCTGCAACAGCATCATTTATCAGTAGTACAACATATTATGGCACACGTTTTGGTGGTATTTTTGGTGGTTACATGGCTGATAAAGTATTCAAATCATCAGCAAAATGGCAAATTATTGCTCATATCTCAACTGCCGCTCTTTTTGCTTCTTTCCTCTTTATTCCAACAACAGCAACAACTTTGTTTATTATGGTAGTTTTACTTACAGGTTTTGCTGTATATATGAATAGATCAACAGCATATTCATTACTTACAGAACTTCGCATTCCACCACGCATTAGTGGTACAGCGCTTGCTCTTATCACATTAATTGGTTATATGCCTGACCTATTTATCCACACAATGTTTGGTACATGGCTTGACGAAATGGGCCAAGCAGGTTTTGCACAAATTTATTCATTTGTTGCAGCAGTTGGCGCAGGCGGTATCGTGCTTGCAATAATTGCTACATTTATGAGTATTAAATATAATAAATCTAACGATTAATTAGAACAAATATATTCAAAGAAAAAGTTTGCTTAGTGTCTTATAAGTTCACTATGCAAACTTTTTTGTTTAATCTAAATATGAAAAAAAGATAGATTTTTAGATAGTTATGCACAGAAAAAAGCCTTGAGAAGAAATTTCCCAAGGCTTTTTATGTTTATACTATTCTAATATAGAATTAATCGTCTTGTAAAACAACTAAAGCATCAGCAGGATACGCGCCTTTACCTTC
>CAYJIN010000122.1:0-5802 GCA_964370245.1 uncultured Desulfovibrionaceae bacterium | reverse complement strand
ATTTTTAGCAGATGTCCCGCATTCTTATGCAAATAAAGGGCAAGAAGATGCTTTGCTGAGCATGATTTTGTATTATCCTAAGTAGTTTCTCTTCTAAAGAAAACTTATTGAAAGTACATTAATTCCTCACGTTTCAAGTGAACTTGGTGGTAATGTAAATATACTAGTTACAACTTTCTGGGGCTATACAGGTACAGGTGATGTGCTGACCTTTCATGCTCACTAAAATTATATGCTTATCTATAAAGATGCTATTTCATTTTTCAAATCTTGAACAAGTGCACGTGCTTCATAATATTCAAATGCTTCAATTAATTGCTTTAGCTTTGAAAGCATAGTGTCAATGCTCTCACTCCACTGGTATTCTAAGCAAGTATGGATTACTTCTTCAAGAATATCAATATCAAAAGTTGATAAAGCATTTTCAATTTCTTCTAAATGCTTTTGCAGATGGGCTATATCGCCACTTTCTTTCACTTGTAAAATTCTTTGATCATGTGCTTGTAAATGTTCTTCAATTGCAGATAATAATTCGCTAAATTGTTTGGTAAAAGTGAGTGTATATTTTTTAATATATTCAAAATCATGCTTTATAGCAGCATCTTCTAATGCGCGAGCATCATTTGAAAGGTTGAACGCACCTATAGCAGCAGATGCACTTTTAAGTGCATGAATTTCAATTCTATAATTAATAAGATTTTCTTCAATATTTTCACTGTTGATTGTTTCAAGTTTATGTAAACCATCAGAATAAAAAACTTTTAATACATCATAATAATCCCAAATTTCACCACCGATTAAACTGATGCCATATTCAGTGTCAATTCCTTCTATGTAAATATTGAAAGAATTTGCTGTTTTTTCAAAAGATGATGCAGGTTCTTGTTTTTCTTTTGGAAGCCATTTGAGTAAAATTTCATTTAATTTTTCTATTTCAATTGGTTTAGCAAGAAAATCATTCATGCCTTCTCTTACAAACAGCTCTTTTGCACCAACAAGAGCATTCGCAGTAAGAGCAATGATAGGTAGATTTTTATAGTAGTCTTCTTCCATATTTCTAATAGCTGCAGTTGCATCAATACCATCCATTTCTGGCATCATATGATCCATAAATACTAAATCATATTTATTATTTTTAATCATTTCAACAGCGATAGCCCCATTTATTGCTGTTTCGATACTTAGTTCAAAGGGCTTCATCAAACCTTTTGCAACTTCTAAATTGATTCGATTATCATCCACAACAAGAATATGTGCGCTTGGTGCTATAAAGCTATAGCTTTTTACTTCTTTTTCGATGCCCATATCAGCATTTCCAAAAATTTGAGCGAGTTGTATACAGTTAATTGGCAAGCATATAGTATTTTCATCAGAGTGAAGAGTTATATCACACGGATCTGCTGTGAAAACTAACTGTGTAGTTATATTCATTTTTGTACATAAATTTTTAATTTTATCTTTATGAACCACTGGAACAATTAAATAATCAAAAATTTCTTCTATCAAAGCTTGAGTAAATGCAGATTGATTTGTGCAAAGAGTACAGCTTATATGTAAATCTTCTAAAGTTTGCTTGAAGGATTGTACATGTTCAGTGCGTGATTCATACACAAGCACATTTAGTGCGCCTGCTTTATGTACAATAGGTGTAGTTGATTTATATTGTTGAGGAATTCTTGCTGTAAATACTGAACCCACACCTTCTTTACTTTCAACTGTAATAGTGCCGTTCATCATTTCACATAACTGCTTAGTTATGGCAAGGCCTAAGCCAGTGCCTTCAATATTTCTGTTTTTCTTTGTATCAACACGTTCAAATTGCATAAAAAGACGTTGCATATCATCTTCTTTGATGCCCATGCCTGTATCAGAAACTGTAAAAACAAGTTCTGCCACATCATCTTGAAATTCACATCTTGCGCTAAAATCAATATTACCAACTTTTGTAAACTTGATTGCATTGCTTATTAAATTTAAAAGAATTTGCTTTATTCTTATTTCGTCGCCATAAAAGATACTTGGTATATCTGATTGTATAAATGTTGTTAAAATAACGGCTTTATCTTCAAGGCGCATTTTTGATAAGCTAATAATATCATTGAATAGTGAAGTTGTATTATATTCAACATTTATTATTTCAAGCTTGCCTGATTCAATTTTAGAAATATCTAAAATGTCATTGATAATAACTAATAAACTTTCGCTTGCTTTCTTAATTTCTATTGCATATTCTTCGGCAGTGTTTCCTTTACTTTCACGCAACACAATTTCTGCCATTCCTAAAATTGCATTGAGTGGAGTTCTTATTTCATGGCTCATGTTTGCTAAGAAATTACTTTTTGCTTTTGAGCTAAGTAAGGCTTCTTCATGCGCAGAACGTATTTGTTCGTCCATTTCATGTTTTTTTTGTGCATTTGCAAAAAGTTTACCGCTGATGGCTAACATATTTTCGTGTGCTTCTGAATATTCAATATTTTCCGTTCTTCCTGTTGCAATAACCCCAAAAAGATTGTTATCAACTTGTATAGCAGATGCTATGCTTGTATCACTATTTTCTATTTTATTTTGAACGTCTTCACACCATTGCTCATTCAAAGCATACATAAAATCGCTAATACATTTTTTACTTTCAATAGCTAGACGAAACTCTTCAGGAATTTGGCTATAATTTATTATAATATTATGGTTTTCTGTGGTATGTATATTAAAAGTATCTTCTTTTAAAAGCATACTTATGTAGCTTTCCATGTTTTCAACATCAAAGATTATTTTTTCGTCAGTATCTAATCTATACATGTGAGTGAGGTAAAAAAACTCGTAATCATCAACTTTATGATAGCGCCACCAAGTGAATTCTGAAGTATTAAAGGCATGTGTAAGCGTTTTTAAGCATTCTATAAGAAGCATATCAAAATTATCGCTTTCGTTTGAGGCTAATAAACTTTGTGAAACATCATTAACTGCGAGCAATAGTTTATCTTGTTCGGTTAATGTTTCCGTTCTTACTTTAATTTCATTTTCAAGATGTGCTTGATGATTTTCAAGTTCTATAAGTGTCGCTTCTAATTTATCTTGTGAGGTTTTTAAACTATCAATATTCAAATGCCCGCCAATAACGCGAGTTGCTAAACCATTTTCATCTTTTGAAGCAATTCTTCCAACATCTCTTGTCCATATATAATGGCCATCCTTATGACGCATGCGGACTTCACATTCATATTTTGGGCGAGTGCCAGCAACAAATTCATCTAATAGTTCTGTAACTATGATAAGATCTTCGGGATGATTCATAGCCTCCCATTCAGCTAAAGAACCTGTCATTTCTTCTTGAGTATATCCAAGCATGCTTAAATATCCATCATTATAGGATATATGGTCATTTACTAAATCCCAATCCCATGTGCCAAATTCAGCAACTTCGATAGCTAGGTTTAATATATCTGTGCTTTCTCTTAATAATTGTTCCGTAAATTTTATGTTTGTGATGTCTTGCAAAACACCGCAAAGAATAAGAGGTTTGCCATCTTCTGTATATTGAGTAACTTTTCCTTTATCATGGCCCCAAATAACAGAACCATCTTTTTTTTTCATTCTGAATTCTGCTTCATAGAGAGGAACTTCGCCGTTGAGGTATTTATTTAGGCTTTGTTCAGCTATTGCTAAATCCTCTTCAAAAAGCATTGATTCCCAAGTAGAAACATGTGGAATAAGTTCACTTTCTTCATAGCCAACAATTTCTGCCCATTCTTTGCTATAGATAACATGATCTGTTTCTAAGTTCCAAATAAAAACGCCAACTTTTGTAATTGAAATTGTTTCTGTTAAATGCTCGACTGTAATCATGTTATTCTCAACTGACATAATAAAATCTCCATTTACTCACTATGACTTTAAAGTTTACAGATAAACTATTTTCATAAAATATTAATGTATTGTTTATTCAGTATTTATTTCAGAAATTTCCTTAAATTTGTTGGCAACAGCAACAAAAGCTTCTACCACAACAGGATCAAAATGTTCACCACTTTCTTTGACAATGATTTCAACAGCTTTTTCGTGCGGTATAGCATCTTTATATGGACGTTTTGAAATTATGGCATCGTAGGCATCTGCAATAGCCATAATCCTTCCGCATAATGGGATTTCTTCCCCTTTTAATCCATTAGGATAACCATTTCCATTCCATTTTTCGTGGTGGGAAATCGCAAATATAGCGGCTGTTTCTAAGAAGGCAAAATTATGCACATCTTTAACCGAAGATTTAATAATGTCATACCCAAAAGTAGTGTGTTGTTTCATAATATCATATTCTTCGTTGTTCAGCTTGCCTTGCTTTAGAAGTATACTATCAGATATAGAAATTTTACCCACATCATGCATTTGGGCAGCATGAACATACATGTTTATATCTACTTCTAATAATTCTTTTGAATAGGGAGAATCTTCAATTAGTCTTTGCATGAGTGCTTTTAGATATTGGCTGGTGCGGCAAATATGCCCGCCAGTAGTGTGATCTCGTTTTTCTACCATTTCAGACATTGAGTAGACAACAGCATATTGCAATTCTTCAATATGTGTAATTTGCTCTTTCACCATTCTTTTGAGATCAGTATTATAATCGTGAAGTTTTAGATGAAGTTCAACTCTTTTGTTGAGCAAAGCAGTAGAAAATGGTTTTCTTACATAATCAACAGCACCTAGATTTAAGCCTTGAAATTCTGAATTTCCATCATCTTTAGCTGTAAGAAAAATTACAGGGATACTTGTGTAAGGTTCAGGTAATTCAGTTTTTATTTTTTGTATAAGTTCAAAGCCGCTTATTTCAGGCATTTCAACGTCAAGTAAGATTAAATCAGGCTTGGTGTTTGGAATTTCACTAAGTGCCATAAGACCATTTTTTATAAGAACAACGCTATATTCATCACATAAAGCTTTTCGGGCTATTTGTAAATTGGTGATATTATCATCAATAATCATTATTTTTCTGGTTTTGCTCATACTATAACCCCATAGTATTTGGATACAAGCCTATTCAGATACAGTATATTCGATTTGATTTTTTATAGAGATTTTTGAAGAATGTACAAGCAAAAGCATGATAAATCAAAAGAAGTTGTTGTGAAAAGCAGGCATTGTTAAAAAGTAAAATATCATTTCAAAAAAATTATATTAATGTTCATTGTTTTCAAATAATAATCCTATGAAGAAAACAAATTTACTGATTTTTCGCATAGCTTTACTATGTAATTTTCTAAGTATCATATTCGATGTATGTTTTATGGTAGAAAAAGCTTTTAGAAGCATAAGATATTATAGGAATTCTGTCAAATAATTTTCCATCTTCGACTAAAGTTTTGACAAGTTTTATGGCTAAGATAATAAAGATTTTAATAAAGCATAGATTATTTACTTTTTGATGTTTTAAAAATAATGAACTCGCTTCTTGAGAGGTTAGTATTTTATTAGACATTCTCAGATAGTTATACAAACTTGTTTAAGGATATCTCTGTCAAATTCTTTAATAAAGCAATTTCGCTCGAAAAGTGGAATAAATTTATTGGAGGTGTATTGTCAGCTTCTTCATGCATGATTTTTAAAATGTATGGTCATCATTATAAAGAATTTTACCCTTTGTTTCTTTTGCTTTAGAATCATTTTCACAGTTTTATTTCTTTTTTTTATATAAAAATATTTTATAATTTATAAATTAGCAAAAAGGGTGCTTTGCTGTTTTAAATATAATGAAATTACAATTGTTTGGTAGTTTTTATCTATATTTTCTCTAGATATCAAGTTTTTAAA
>CAYJIN010000121.1:0-5872 GCA_964370245.1 uncultured Desulfovibrionaceae bacterium | reverse complement strand
GCTATCATACGTTCCTGTTGATGCTTGCTCTGATAATTCTTTCATGCGAATAAGTTTTTCATCAATAACTTGCATAGCACCATCAGCCGTTTGAATTAGGGATATTGCGTCGTTGGCGTTACGTATGCCTTGTTGCATAGAAGCGATATCTGCACTCATAAGTTCGCTTATCGCTAAACCAGCAGCATCATCAGCTGCAGAATTGATGCGTAGCCCACTAGCAAGTCTTTGGATAGAAGTACCCAAATTGCTGTAGTGTGCATGTAAATGTCTTGAAGTATTTACAGCTAAAAGATTGCTATTTATCGTCAAACCCATATTTTTTTACTCCGCACCAAAGAGTGCAAAAAAACATTTATAAGGTTCTTTTTATTCTCAAACTTACGCCTTTTACTCAGCAAAATAATGTTGCAATAATTATACCACGTGACTTGTTTAGTGCTGAATTGGTGTCTTGTTTTATAAAGTCAGTAAAAATAGCTAAACAAAGGGAAATTATTTCCTAGAGAATTGAATTTTGAAAGTTAGATAAAAAAAATCGCAATTTATAATTACTTGATAAAATAGAAAACATTGTTTATTATTATAAGAACAACAGGCAATTGTGCGTGATACTTGGAGGGAAGAATGTCATCTAACGTATATATAAAGTCTTTACAGCTTGAAAACTTTCGTGGTTTCAAAGAGTTTTCTCTTGATATGCACCCTCGCTTGAATGTTTTTTTAGGTGATAATGGTGCAGGTAAAAGTTCCATTCTTGCTGCTTTGAGCCTTTTATTGGGTACAATTACAAAAAAACTAGGCAACAATTCAGTAGTAAAAACTACTATGAACTACGACGATGTACATAATGGTGCAAGTTATAGCAATGTAAAAGCTGTACTTTTTTCTGGCGAAGAAATAGTTCTCAAAGTCCATGCAACACCTTCCATTGTTGAAGGGAAAAGGTCAACTAAATGTACATTACGTACTAATGAAACTAAGGACTATATTAGAAGTTTAGAGCAGATAGTCTTTCATCAAGAAAGTAGCATAGGGTTGCCTGTTTTTATAAGGTATGAAGCTAACCGAGAGGCCAGTGCATATCTTGCCTCAAACAGTAAGCGTGCTACAGACTTTTCTGTCAATACTTGTTATGATGACGCTATAACAATGAACTCAGCTTGGGGTGGCTTTTTTGACTGGTTCAAAGAAAAAGAAGACTTAGAAAATGAAACAAAGATAAAAAATAAAAACTTTGATTATGTAGATAGACAACTTCACGTAGTGCGTGAAGCTATGAAATCTTGCCTTGGTTTCAATAGTTTTACCATAGATCGTGTTAATAAAACATTCTATCTCAAAAAAAATAAACAGGTATTGTCTTTTAATCAACTTTCAGATGGGGAAAAAGGATATCTTCTTTTAGTCGCTGATATAGCTCGTCGCCTTGCTATTGCAAATACATATTCAGGAAATGAACTGAATGGTAAAGGTGTCGTTCTTATTGATGAAATTGAATTGCACTTGCACCCTAAATGGCAACGTCAAATTATTCCACAGCTTTTAGCAACATTTCCAAATTGTCAATTTATTATCACAACACATTCACCGCAAGTAATTGGCGAAGTAAAGCCTGAATCTATTTGGATTTTAGAGGAGGGAGAACATCCATATCACCCTGACCGCTCTTTTGGAATGGACTCATCTGAACTTTTAGAAGAGATTATGGGGGCAAAAAGCTCAAATGAGAGTGTTACTAAAAAACTTTCGAACATCGAAGTCCTAATCGATAGTGAAAAATATGAAGAAGCACGAGATAAACTTACTGAGCTTGCAAAAGAAACAGGTAAGATTTCTTCTCTTATAGGCTTGAATTCTTTACTTACGATGTATGGCGAAGAACAAGCAAATATTGGAGAGTAGTCATGCTTCCAATTACAAAAAATACAAATAATCCTTTAGAAGAATATTATTGTTCGCCTCATGCTTGTTATGCAGATATGCCATCAGAAACAAAAAAGACGCTTATAGAAAGCCTGCTGACTGAACAAGGCTTTTTATGTGCTTATTGTATGGCAAGAGTAACAGAAAAGAATGCACACATAGAGCATTGGTATCCACAAAATCCAATTCCTGGCCCGCAGACAGATGAAGAAAAAAACATTCATAGGTTACGGTGTATTGAGTATGACAACCTGTTAGCTGTTTGCCCTGGCGGAAGTGGTAAACCTAAAAAAGAACAGTTCTGCGACTCAAGTAAAGGAAACAAAAAGCTTACATATAACCCCGCTACGCCTGAACACCATAGAAGGCTAGGGATAGGTTATAAAAAAAGTACAGGCGAGGTTTTTTCAGACAATGGACAGTTTGATCGTCAATTGAATGAAATTTTGAATTTGAATCTTCCACAACTACGATTCAACAGAAAAAAAATTATTGAAAACTTGAACAGGGAGCTAGATAAAGCAAAGAATAGCGCAACAAGAGCTAGAATAAGTTCAATACTTAATAATTATAGAAGCAAAGATGCTGAAGGAAAACTTACCGAATACGCTGGTGTTGCTATTTATTTTTTAGAAAAACGCCTTGCTAAAATGTAATTTGCATTACTTATAAAAACAAAACACATCTCAAACATAAAGCTCTGTCTACCAATTCGGTGGACAGAGCTTTATGTTTATTCATCATTTGATTGAATATAACCTTCAATGGTTGCATATAAAACTTTCATGACGGATTCTTGCTGTTGAGGTGATAACTTTGTAAGTAAATTTGAGATGGCTATTCCCTTTTCAGTTTGGTGTTTATCTGTATCTAACAATAAAAACGCAACTGAACACTGCAAAGCTTTTGCAATATCTTCGAGCCTGCTGAATTTTGGCGTCATAACACCACGTTCAAGGCGACTCATTCCATCAACACTCATTTCAAGTATAGCTGCAAGTTCTTTTTGACTTAGGTTGAGCCTTTTTCTTTGCGCAACAATGTTATCAGCAAATATTTTTGAAAGTTTTTTATCTGTTTCTACTGGCATGGCGAGCCTCTACAAATTTTTACTCGAATATACAGCAAGAAATAAATTTTATCTTCAAATAAAAACAAGAATATTTATATGATTAACTAGACTTAATTTTCTTAGTGATTATTTTTTTATTATAAACTTCTTTGTTTATAGCGGGTAAAAATAAGAATATTACAAGTTTCAATAGTAGTTGAAAGCAATATCAGAAGCGAGGTGATGTGTATGCAAGTTGATAATGATAGTTTAGCTGTTTTTATGTCAGCAGCTGCAGAAGGAGATGTGGCAACTATCCAAGAATTTCTTGATAATGGATTTGATGTCAACGCTAAAGATGATGATGGTTGGACGGGTCTTATGTTCGCTGTAGAAAGTGAAAGTATTGAAGTCATTGAAATGTTATTGAATTCTGGTGCAGGTGTTGACGCTCAAAACGAAAGTGGAAGAACAGCACTAATGTGTGCAGCACAAGAAGAACTGGCAGAAGTAGTGGAAATTTTATTAGCTAATAGAGCAGATATTCACATCAAAGATAGTGAAGGCATGACAGCTCTTATGATGGCTGCATTGAACGGAGATTTAGAAACTGTAAAAATTCTAATAAAAAATAATGCTGATATTCATGCTAAATCTAACAAAGGAATTACACCTCTTATGTGTTCTGCAGCCAAAGGTCACGCAGAAATTATCGAAGAGCTACTAAATAGTGATTCTGATATTGAAGATAAAACAAATGATGGTGTAACAGGTCTTATGATGGCTTCTGAGGGCGGATATTTAGAAGCTGTAAAAGTGTTGATTGATAATGGTGCTGATAGTGATGCGCAAAATGACGATGGTTCAAATGCGCTAATGATGGCTTCTAAATGCATAGAGCTTTTTGCTTCAAATGGCCATATAGAAATTATGCAAATTCTTTTGGAGTATAATGCTGATGTGCACATCAAAAATAAAGATGGCTGGACAGCGCTTATGTTTGCATCAGCTCATGGAGCTATAGAAGCAATAGAAATTTTACTTGAACATGGGGCTAATGTTGACGAAACTAACAAGGAAGGCATGTCAGCTCGTGATTTTGCAGAGGAATATCCTGAAATTGTTGAACTTTTAGAGAGATAGAACTAAATTTCTTTTTATTCTGTTTTGAAACAATATATCAACTAGTTCTACTCGTCAAAGGAGGAAGATATGGGTTTATTTGATGATTTTTTCAAAGTTGTTCAAAAGGGCGTTAATTCAAGTGTAGGTAATTACAGAGATGTGTATTTTAGGCATTATCCAGAAAGGTTTCATATCTGTAAAGGTTGTGGCACTCAACTTGACAGAGAAGTTTCGCATGAAGTTACTATTGACCATATCGTTCCTCAAAAATGCAATGGTACAAATGCTATTACAAATTTGCAGGTGTTGTGTCGGTCATGTAATTCACGTAAAAAAGATGCTATCAATAGCCTAACGCTAAAATATTCGGGAGAAGCCTTGCTACGCGAACTCAGGAATATGATTGGGTATTAGGATGCACTTGATACTTATCTTTATTGTAGCTTTAGTCTTATCATTTTTTTTCTTAGGGATAGTACGAACTCTAGGGCTATTCATTGCAATTGTTGGTTTTGCAGTACTTACAAGTGCTCCAATAGTCAGTATTGTGCTTATCCCATTAGGGTTGATAGTCTTTGTCTTTGGCAAAAGGAGGTCTAAATGAATTCTGTTTTTAGTAACTATCTGAAAAATCTTGGTAAGAGATATGCACAGGCAGAGATTTTACCTTCTTGCGAAAAGTTTATAAAAATTGGCATGCTAGAAAAAACATTTCAAGTAACTGATTTTATCTTTGAAGGCAAACCCCTTAGTTTTTACGAGTGTTTATCTGGTGGTTTTCTGTCAAAAAGAGCTTCAAAAATCGATACCTCTCTATTATCTTTACATAAAACACTTGTTGAAGAAATTGGTATTATTCAAGAGTCTTACAATATCTTATCGATATATTTAGAAAACTTACAAGAAATTTTTACAGCTGAAAAAGATGAAGAAATTTGGAATAATATTCTTATTGATGTTGCACAAAAAGCAAAAGAAGAAGAAAAGACATCTGAAATAGATGAATATATTGAAAAACTTAGTAGTATGACAATTTTTGCATACGAAACAAACGGCAACTGTTTTATGTATAATTCTCAAGGTTTAGTGTATCTTTATGCTCCTGATCACGCGTATGATGAGCTTATTCAACTTCCTTTGTGGCCAAAGTATACACTGTATTGTATACCGCAAATCAAGACGTTTGATGATTTTACCAGAATACTATTTGATAGTCTAAACTAAAGGAGGTAGTTGTGGGATTTTGGAATGTTGTTGGCAAAATTGGCAAAGGCGTTGGTTTTGTTGTCACAGGACTAGTAAGTATAGCAATTGAAACTAATAATTCAGCAAACCAACACAGAGAGAAGTACAATAATTCTAATATGGATAAAGATGAAATGATAAATAAATTCAAAAAATCAAATGATTTCAAAGAAAAAATGGGGATTGCTGCTTCTATGCAAGATAAAGGGTATCGCGATTAGTGACAACATTTGACGTACTGATTGAAAAATTTATAATCAATTTGAGTAAAAAGATGCTGGATATACATTCAATTAGTGATGAGAAAATGAAGCATTTAACAAGATTTGTGTAGTTCAATTATTTTCACTTATATATAACTAAGCTAATAAAGCACTTTCTCGCTTTATAAAACAATAAAAAACTACATTGATAGCCTATATCTCGACCTGTAAAAAGGATCGAGGTCTAGGCTATCTTTGTTTTACATGAAAAAGGAGATTTATTTATGAATGAATATCAATCACAAGACATTACAAAATTGGC
>CAYJIN010000120.1:0-5882 GCA_964370245.1 uncultured Desulfovibrionaceae bacterium | reverse complement strand
ATAAGCCTTGCGAAGATATTCTTATACAAATAGGTGCAATAAAATCAGCGCTTCATAAAACTGGGCAAGTAATTTTAGAGGGGCATATGCACCATTGCGTACTCGATGGATTGAAACAAGGTGAGGAAGATAAAACTATTGAAAAACTTATTTCTGCGCTGAACCAGTTTTCAAAAACAATCTAATCGCATTATGGCAGATTTTTTGTTTTAAATATTGTTTAATACTTCATTATAAATAATTGAATGAGAGTCATAGTTCCATTTTAGGAATTATGACTTTTTTGCTTTTATTTAACTTCGAGAAAGTAAACTATTCAAAATATCTTTACTTTTTTTCTGAAATTAGCTATTCTGCAAGTATGTAGTTTTTGACTGCATTTAGTGGTTGAGGTCTTAATTTATTTAATTTTTCGATGTAGGAGTTTGTATGAAAAGAGGTTTATTGGCTTTACTTTTAATGGCAGGTTTTTGCTTATCTACAACAGATGCACATGCAGTAAAAACGCAGCTTTCAGAAGATATTACAACAAAAGAAGTTATGGCTGTTATTGAAAAAGCCATGGCAAAAGCAGAAGAAATTAAAGTGCCTATGAATATTGCAGTTGTTGATGCTGGCGGAAATTTGAAAGGTTTTTGCCGTATGGATGGTGCATTTCTAGGCAGTGAAGATATTGCAATCAAAAAAGCTAAAACAGCGCGTAAGTTTAATATGTCAACAGCAGCTCTTGGTGCAGCATCACAACCAGGGCAAGAACTTTATGGCATTGAAGTAACCAATGATGGACTTGTTATTTTTGGTGGTGGCGAACTTATTATTAAAAATAATGTTATCATTGGCGCTATTGGCGTAAGTGGTGGTTCAGTTGCTGATGATACTACTGTTGCAAAAGCTGGCTTATCAGTTGTAAAATAGTTTTTGTATCTTATTATACTCGTAATGCTTGCTTTATCTTTTTTTAGATAAGGCAAGTTTTTTTATAAAGAAGAAGCTATGAATTCATGAGTTAGTTGAGGTATAGACTATACATTAACGAGATGTTATTGCTAATCAAAAAAATGACAAAAAATCAATTGAAGAAAGTAATTTCTTTATGATGGAGTTGAAAGTTTTGAAATTGAATGACTTTTTTTAGTTTGGTATGGCTTATGCAAACTATAAATAAGAGTGTTCAATTTTATGACGTTTGCAATAAAGTCTAAGTTTGAAAGCTTTTATTGGGTGTTTATATTTTATATCGAATAAAAATAATTATTTCTTTATAAAATATCTAGAAAACTACTAACTATTTGAAATGTTACAGAAAAATAAAAAATATAAAATATTTTAAAAATAATATTTATTTTTCTTGACTTTTCTACCGAAATGTGTAAAAGCATTTCATCGAATCTGCTATAACCTTAATGTTGGCAGAATTGAATAAGTGTTGAACCTTATTTTTTTTAGGCGGGCTTATTCATAAAGGACATAGAATTGTGATTTTGTGATTATTTTCTAGTCTTTGCTATGTAGTGTTCATTATTTTAAAATAATCATTTGCAATATATAATAAATTTACTTGGAGATTTTATGTCCACCTTGCTTTTAAATGCGCCTAAATCAGGCGAAACTGTTACCTATACATTAAACGAAGAAATAACAGGTTTTGATTTTTCTTTCCCTACTCATGCAGCAATTTTTGAAAAAGTTGATGATGAGTTTCATATCTATATTGAAGAATTAGATGCAACCATTATATTAGACGACTTTTATGCAATTTATCATGAAGAATTTATGCCAAGCTTTGTTTTAGAAAGTGAATTAGTGTCAGGCGAAGATTTTTTTGCTGCCCTAAACCCTGATTTAATGCCAGCTTTAGGTCTTGTAACTTTCTATCGTAGCAGAAATGCGCAAAATTCGGATGATCTTGAACTTGCCGATGGTTTAGCTGGTTTAGATGGAACTTTAGGCGAATCAGAATATGAAGCTGAAGCTGTAACAAGCGATAGTGAAACTTCTTCTGCACAAAGCACTTCATCTACTGGTGGTCGTTTTTATAGAACAGAAGATAGTTCTTTATCAAATACAGAGAATGATACTGATAATGAAGGCGGAAGCGAGCCAACACAACCAGTTGTCCCTAGCACACCACCTTCAACATCAACTCCCGCGCCTACGCCAGAAGTGCCATCAACAAGCACTCCAAAACCTAATGAAGCAGCTGAAATTGTATCATTTGAAAATTTATCAACTAAAGAAGACAGCGCACAAAGCATTGTAAGTGGTAAAATTGTTGCGGATGATGATTACTCTGATGGCAATTTAATCTTTTCAGTAAATAGCTCTGCTGGTGTGTATGGAGATATTTCCATCAAGCAGAACGGTGAATACAGCTATACATTGAATAATAAAAATGCTGATGTAGATTCTCTTAAAGAAGGCGAAACTGCAACTGAATCTTTCACTATAACTGTTACTGATGAAAACGGGCTTACTACATCACAAACAATTACAGTAACCATTACAGGCACTAATGATACGCCAACTCTTGAAGCTCATAACCTTACAGGTGACGAGGAAAGTGGCGTTATTAAAGGTCAAGCAGTTGCAAATGATGTTGACAATGATGCAGTATTAACTTTCTCAATAGAAGGTACTAGCGAATACGGCACATTTACTATTGATCCAGCAACAGGTGCATATACTTTTACTTTAAACGATAATGCACAAACACTTGCACAAGGTGAAAAACAAGAACAAGAATTTACTATTACTGTAAAAGATGAACACGGTGCAGAGTCAACTCAAACTGTTACAGTTACTATTACAGGCACTAACGATGAACCAGTTCTTTCTGCTAAAAATATTTCTGGTACAGAAGATTCTGGCACAATTACAGGTCAAGCAAGTGTAAGCGATGTAG
Source organism: uncultured Desulfovibrionaceae bacterium (assembly GCA_964370245.1). GTDB lineage: Bacteria > Desulfobacterota > Desulfovibrionia > Desulfovibrionales > Desulfovibrionaceae > CAYJAZ01. Next base: position 2,980 of record CAYJIN010000120.1, on the reverse strand, counting down.
ATACAAACGATACACATACTTTCAGTCTTGAAAGTGCAAACGATAGCCCATACGGTTCATTTGAAATTAATGCAACAACAGGCGCATATACTTTCACAGTAAGCGATGAAGCACAAAAACTTGGAGTAGGCGAAAGTGCAGATATCACTTATACAATTCAAGTTAGTGATGGTAATGGCGGTGTTGTATCACAAGATGTAACAGTAACCATTACAGGTACTAACGATGCGCCAACTATTTCAGCAGCAAACCTAGAAGGTTTTGAGGGTGATGGCATATTAAAAGGTCAAGCGACAGTAAGCGATATTGACGCAAATGATACACACACTTTTAGCCTTGAAAATGGTTCTAACTTGGCTATGAGCGAATATGGTATGTTCAAAATAGACGCTGATGGTGCATATACTTTTACTCCTTTCACAAATGTAAATAACCTTGCTAAAGATGAAGTTGCAACTGAAAGCTTCACTATTGTTGTTACTGATAAAGGTGGCGCAACAAGTGAACAAACTGTAACAGTAACCATTACAGGAACTAATGATACGCCAACGCTCACAGCTCAACACATTGAAGGGCATGAAGATGATACTGTAATTACAGGTCAAGCAAGTGCAAAAGATGCTGATAATGATGCTACTCTTACTTTCAGCGCAACAGGTGAAAGTGAGTATGGTACATTTACTATTGATCCAGCAACAGGTAAATACACATTTACATTAAATGAAAATGCGCAAAAGCTTGGGCAAAATGAAGTTGCAACTGAAAGTTTTACAATAACTGTTACTGATGAACATGGTGCTACTTCTTCACAGGAAATTACTGTAACTATTAATGGTGAAAGTGATGCAATTGAAACTTTAATTGTTGATAACGTTACTGAAGATAATATTCTAGATAGATCTGAAGCAAGCGATGATGTTGCTATTACTGGTAAAGTTGAAGGCGATTTTGCTGAAGGCGATAAAGTTATTGTTGAAGTAAATGGTCAATATTACGAAGGTTCGCTTGAAGCTGATGGTAGCTATTCTGTGAAAGTTTCTGGTAATGACTTATCAATTGATCATGAAGTAACTATAACAGTTGAAGCAACTGATGCTGATGGCACAAAACAAACACTTACAGCAACAAAAGAATTTACTTCTAAAGGCGCTCCACTTACTGATGACTCTGTTTCAATCAACGAAGGTGCAACTATTAAAGGTAGTTTGTTTAGTGAAAGTGAAATTGAAAATGGATATGCTATCGAGAGCATCAATGCGCCTGAAGGCTGGGATGTTGTTGATAATGGCGATGGTTCTTTCACTCTTACTTATGATGTTTCTTCTAACAAAGGAATAATAGGCACCTATACAGTTGAAGTTGCAGCAGATGGTTCATTTGTTTATACAGGACCAACAGTTATTGATGGTGTTGAGTATGGAGATATCAATAGCAATCTTGAAATTACAGTTGTTGAATCAGATGGCACTATACACGATGCAACAGTAACTTTTACAAACAACGCTGCAACAAAAGATAATTTATTTATCGATGGTGACTTCACAGCAAATACGGTTGAAGTAACTAACCGTGATAGTAAAGATAATACTACTTACGAATATACAACTGCGGATTACTCTGGCGCTTCAGGTGATGACGCTGCAAAATTGCTTTCAGGTTTCTTCTTAGGCGATAATGATGATAGCATTGAAGTTACAGGTAAAGTTGGTTATGGTGAAGGCAAAGCCCATCACATTTATGGTGATGAACTAGACATGAGCAAAGATGGTAGCCATGATGAAATTACAGTTGGCGAATTAGCTGCTGGTGGTCATATTCGTGGTGATGGTAACATTAAAGCTGGCCTTGAAGGTGGCGATGATGTTATTACTGTTGGAACAATGAACGCAAGCACCATAGGCACTGTAAATGAAACTACAAGTAGAATTATTGGTGATGGTTGGACAGTAGAGAAAAATGGCCAAGGTGGTAATGATACCATTAGTGTTGAAACTCTAAATAATGGTGAAATTGCAGGCGATTCTTACTATCATCACGGTCAAGGTGGAGATGATACTCTTGACATTGGCTCTATGACAGGTGGCACAATTTCAGGTGACGGACACTATATATACAGTACAGGCGTTGGTGGTGATGATACAATTAATATTGATTCATACACAGGCAAAGGCTATGGAAAAACATATATCACAGGTGATGGGCACACAATATACGCTGGTGGCCAAGGTGGCGATGATACAATTAATATAGGAGTTATGGACGGGCAAACCGTGTATGGCGATGCTCTCAACTCTTATGGTAAAGGTGGCGATGATACTATCAATATTGATACAATGAAATCAGGTAGTGTTGTTGGCGATGGTTCAGCCTCTTATTCAACTGCAAGTGGTGGTGATGATACTATCAAGATTAAAGATTTTGATGGTGGTACTATTTACGGTGATGGCGCGAATGAAGCTGCTGGCTCAGATGCAGGTAATGACTATATTGAAGTTGGCACTATGAGCGCTGGTAATATCTATGCAGATAATCTCTACGGCACACTTGATGATGGCGGTAATGACACTGTTTCAGTTGAAAAATTTGATGGCAATGGCGATATCAAAATTGATGGCGGCCTTGGCAATGATACTTTCATTTACGATAATAAAGACGGTGCAACTATTGATTTTTCAACAGCAGGTAAAGTTGTTGTAAAAGGTTCTGAAAATGCAAATATCACTAATTTTGAAAATCTTTCAACAGGCAGTGGGAACGATTTAATCAAAGTTTCAAGCAGCACTTTATCAGGAAATATCAATGCTGGCGAAGGTTTTGACGTAGTTTATTCAACCACAGCTAGCATGGAAGATATGCTTGCAAGCGAAGGTTTATCAAATGTTGAAATGCTTATCACAGGTGGCAACCTAAATGGTGCAAACCAAGAAAGCATGTTAGATGGTCTTGGCATTACTCAAGATGGTCAAAATGTTGAATTTGG
>CAYJIN010000119.1:0-5923 GCA_964370245.1 uncultured Desulfovibrionaceae bacterium | reverse complement strand
AAATACAAGAATTTTTTGAAAATTTACATTTAATGTAAGCTTATTCCAGTTATAATAATAAGAATGTCTAATAGTATTTTTATGATGTAAAAGATGAAGAAAGGTACCTTTCTTGGAAAAGTTCTTGTTATCTCTATAAAATAAAATCTTTTAAACTTGACATAGTCTTACTAATATATTAGAAAAATATTAGATAATAAAAAAATATTAGATAAAACAAAAAATATGAGCATAATTATGAAGTTTGAAGATCTAACTACTGAATATAAAAAAGAATATACTGAAGATATCAGAAAAGAAGTTCTTGCTTTTGCTAATAGTAAAGGTGGTATTATTTATATTGGTATTGATGATGATAAAAAAGTTATAGGTCTTAAAAATCCTGATACAGTGCAACTTCAAGTTATGAATAGCATTCGTGATAGTATAAAGCCAGATGTTACGATGTTTGCTTATTCTGAAATTGAATGCATAGAAGGTCAAAATATCGTCAAGTTTACGGTGCAAAAAGGTACTGCTTCGCCTTATTATTTAGCTGGTAAGGGTATCCGCCCTGAAGGTGTTTATATAAGACAAGGTTCGTCTTCTGTTCCTGCATCTGAAAGCCAAATATTGAAAATGATAAAAGAAAGTTCAGGTGATAGTTTTGAAGAAAATCGCTCACTAAAACAAGAACTTACTTTTGAAAAACTCAAGCAAGAATTTCAAGGTCAAAATATTTCCATAGAAAGAAACCAGATGAAAACTCTTGGAATTATTCAAGATGATGAGCAATACTCGAATTTAGCTTTGCTTTTATCTGAACAATGCGAACATACTATAAGAATTGCAGTTTTTGAAGATAAAACTAAGAATATTTTCAAGGATAGATACGAATTTACAGGTTCACTTTTACAGCAAATGAATGATTGCTATGCTTTTATCGATCGCTACAATAGCACACAATCAACTTTTGATGGATTACGTCGTGAAGATGATCGTGATTATCCAATAAATGCTATTCGTGAAGCTTTGCTTAACTCGCTTGTACATCGTGATTATGCTTTTAGTGCAAGTGCACTTATCTCCATTTATGCTGACAGAATTGAATTTGTAACTATTGGCGGCCTTGTAAAAGGATTATCACAAAAAGACATTATGCTTGGTGTTTCAATGCTAAGAAATAAAAATTTAGCAAATATTTTCTACCGCCTAAAACTTATTGAAGCTTACGGCACAGGAATACCTAAAATTATGGAAAGTTATGATGATAATGCCCACAAGCCATTGATTGAAATAAGTGATAATGCCTTCAAAATTACCCTTTATAACACCCATTTTGAGGAAAAAATAAAGATAGAATTACACGAAAACCTTTCAGAAAAAGAAAAGAAAATATTAAAACTATTACAAAAGGAAGGGACTTTAAAAAGAGTTGAAATTCAAACTGAACTATCAATATCACAGCCAAGTGCAATCAATTACCTAAAATCGCTTCAAAAGAAAAAAATTATTATTTCAAAAGGAAATGGTAGAAATATTCAATATGAGTTGAAATTGTAAGTATAGTAAGTGCCACTCTCCTCTTTATTTAGGAAGAGGAAAATGGCACAGAGTAGAAAAATCACTCTAAACTAATATATCTAAACAAGAGTTACACTGTATTCATTTACTATGATGCAGTAAATGTTTCACCACCATTAATTGCAGTTTTTAGATCATCAACGTCTTGTCCGCTAAAGTTTACATCTTGTAATGTAATAGTTTGCGACATTTCACCTTTAGAGATAATAATTTCAACATCAGAGTACACTTCATCGCCATTACTTGAAATATCAGCGCTTATTGGTTTTACTTCAAATGTAAAATCATTTGCAAAGGCAGATAAATCTAGAACATCACCAGTTTGGAAATCGCGGATAATGTCATTCACACCGTCTTCAAAGTTGTCGCTTTCCCATGAAAATACGTCTTTACCCGCATCACCAATAAGAATATCAGAACCTTTTCCGCCAATAATTAGATCATTACCATTGCCGCCTGATATATAATCATTGCCATCAAGGCCTAAAATAATATTGTCGTTTTCATCGCCTAAGATAATATCTGTTTCTTCAGTACCTAATTCTGAACCAGTAACAGGAATTGAGCGCTCACTATGAAGGCTAGAAAATTCTGCTGCTGCTTCCTCTGCTGCAATGAAGGTTTGTGTTACCTTGTCGCCATCACCATCTTCAAAAGTTAGCTCAACTTGGCGGCTTTCACCATCAGTAATTGTTGTAACAGTCCACACATTTGTTCCATCAACTTGTGTAAGCGTTGTGTCACCCATAACTATAATATGTGTGTTTGTAGCTTCATCATAAGTGTAAGATTTGAAGTGAATAGCTGAATTATCAGACCACTCACCGTATAAAATATCATCACTAGAATCAGCATCTACCCATGTGCCCTCATCTTCATCAAAAATTGCCCCGAGTGGTTCCCAGCGGCCAGCTTCTTCATTCCAAGTTGCGTTTGCTGGTTCCCATGCTTGAGTTTCTTCATTCCAAATTACGCTCGCATCAACTGTGGCCATTGAATCGCCAGCAAAGTAGATGCGGTGTTGCCCATCAGCACCAAAATCCACTTGAACTGTTGCTGTAGCAGAACCATCTACAACTGTCATCTCAGTATGCTTTGGAGTTGCTGGATTGCTATCATGATCTACTAAATTGCCTAGTTGAGTGATTATTGGACAATCATCATTAATAGTTACAGTGATTTCACCTGTAGCTGTGTCGTCAGCTGATTCATCACTATCAGTATCAGAAACAGTAATTTGGAAGCGGTCAGTGAGAGTTTCCTCTTCACTGTTTTGTGTGCCCCATGGATTTTTGTGATCAGTGGCTGAGCCATTTTGTACATAAGTATAGGTGAATTCACCTGAGGCTGGATCAAAAGTGAAATTAGTTAAATATCCATAAGTTCCATTAATTACAAGACTTTCTAAAAGTATATTAATGTCATCGTATTCACCAATACTTGTGATAATTTCACCGTATTCATCAATTTCAAAGGTAAACACGTCGTCAGCGCCTTTAATTGTGAGAACTGTAATGTCATCACCAAAGTTTAGATAAAAACTGCCATTAGTCGTGCGGGCATCATTGTCATTGTCTGAATTATAATCACGATAGTCATTCTGATCGTCGTAAGTTGACATGTTATCAGATGAAATATCTATGCTTGGAACGTTATTTGTGATGATAGTAAGATTGAGGTCAGCACTAGCAGTATCACCATCGCCATCAGTTATTTCTAAATGAAGTGTAAGGTCTGGATTATCACTATAATCAGGAACAGCGGTAAAAGTATATTCACCATTAGGGTTCAAAATGAAAGTGCCTATATTTTCAAGCTCAAAGGAATAAAAACCAGTGCTTTCATCGTATATTCCTTCCACACCATTTATAATGATAGATTTGAAACCATCTGCACCAAAGTTTAGTTCACCAAAATCTCCGCTATGTTCTCCGTCTGACGAGGTTTCGCCAAGATAAGTTTCATCAGTCGTAATAACAGGGCCATCATCATGAACATTAATAGCTAAATCAACAGTAAAGGTGTTGCCCAAGCCATCTTCTAAAGTAACAGTTACTTTACCCGCGATTTTACTATCATCATGGTCACCAGCTTCGTGGCTAGTGATATTGTCTATTAAGTTAATAGTTAAATAATTTCCATAGTAATCTAAAGAAACATCAAAAAGTGCTGGGTCATATCCTTCAAAGCCAACAAGAGTATAACCTGGTTGTGGTGCCCAAGTGATAGTTTCACTTGTTGAAGTAGAATCTGTGCCAGTAGCTAGTCCGCTTTCGTCAACAGTTACAGAGCTTTCATACTCATTTAGCTCTGGTGCTTTTGCTTCATTCGGGTCAATAGTCAAAGTGCTTGTAGCGCTATCGCCATCAGAGTCGGTTATTGTATAGTTGAACACAAAGTTAGGTGTTGAAGAGTCTACACTATTAGGTTTTGAAATAAATTCATAAGAACCATCAGGGTTTACAGTTAAAGTTCCGTAGATTTCATGGTTAGCAGTAAACACACCATCAGCACCTTGGGTAATGCTCCAACCTTCACTTTCTTTAGCAGATAAGCTAGAGATTGTAACATTATCAGCACTATCTATATCATTTGTTAGGATATTGCCGCGAGTACTTCCGCCTTCGTCCACGCTTGCAGTATCAGCTACTGCAGTGGGTAAAGAATCGCCAATAGTTACTGTAATGTTCGCTGAGCCAACATCACCTTTAGCATCAATAATAGGAATTTCTTGAGAACCAGTGAAGCTATCATTATCACTACCACCTACATGGTCAAAAGCTTTAGTTTGAGTAAATTTGAGAACACCATCAACATTAGTGAATTCGCCATATTTTTCACCATTCACAATATAATCAATAGTGCCTGAAAAGTTAAGTGATATTCCTTCTTCTAAGGCAATAGTAACACTTGTGTCATTTGCCATCGCATCATCATCAGAAATAATAGAACCAGTTGTGTTTGTTAAAGCTGGGTTTGGAAGTTGTGGAGCTGGAACTTCTTCAAGGTTTTCATCTGAAGGATTTGTTGGCGTAACAGGTTGTGTTGGTGTGGTGTCAGGTGTAGTAGGAGGTGTTGGTGTAGTTGGAGTAGTTGTATCAGGTGTAGGAACTGTTGGACGAATAGTTGGCGTTGGGGCAGATGGTGAAACTGTTTCATTAGGTGTAAGTTTATCTAATACTTCACTATATTCAGTAAAGCGTCCACCAGAAGAATTAATTGTTCGTTCGCCTTCGTTACCGCTTTCGCCTTCAATTAGGGTTGGTTCAGTGCTATAACCAGATTCACCTAAAAGGCCATCTAAGGCGTCAGTGCCGTTTGCTAATTCTAAATCAGCTGCTTCTCTATTTGCTCTATCTCTAAAGAAAGTTACATAACCCATTGCTGGCATAAGTTCAGGATCAAAAGCTGCAAAAAAGTCTTCACCAGCGATGAGTTCGCCATCTAAAAGGAAATCTGGTAAAAATTCTTCATGATAAATTGCATAAAAATCATCTAAAACAATAGTTGAATCGCTTTCAGGAAAATAAATTTCCATTCTATCATCAACTTTTTCAAAAAGTGCTTCATCGAAAAAAAAGTTAATAGTATATTCGCTAATTGTTTCATCAATGATAAAAGTTGTTTTTTCACCTGCTGTAGGTGTATTCAAAACTATAGAAGACATAATAATTCCTTAATATTCAACAAAGTAAAAGAGTGTAGATTTACACTGCGGCAATGTTAAATAAATATTTATAATTTGATTTAAGCTAGATATATAATTTAGCTCGTGTAGAGCAAACTTAAGGCGTATTGTAAGAAACAAAACAAAAAGTTTTATGAAGTGCATGCCTAAAATAATAGGGTCGTTACACTTTCAATCTTGGCGTGAAAGCACACTCAAGTTGTTGCCTTTGGTTGGATGTTCTCTTAAAAGGCAAATGCAATATAAGTCGTATGTTGATATTTGTCAAGAAAAAAATAGTGTAATATTTATTTTTATAAAATAAATATCTTACTAAAAATAAATATAACTATTTAACTTGTTGTAATTAATGATTTAATTGAAATTATACTAGAATGTAGAAAAAACATAAATAAGTTTTAATAATTATTTTTATTGTTTTTTTTCTTTGAAAATTCAATTGTTATTGATTTTACTATATATTATTCTCTAATTTTAGGGGAGTTTTTTTAAAGTGCTCAATACCATTTTTATGCTAATTTTGTAATAAATCTTCATTTAGCTGTAACCTAACTGACATAAAACTGTAACAGTAAAGATATATTTTTTGAAGAAGAAAAGAAAAATACTTTCGGAGAAAAACATGAATAAACTTTTTATATCAACTTTTATGGCAACAATTCTAAGCCTTTC
>CAYJIN010000118.1:0-6018 GCA_964370245.1 uncultured Desulfovibrionaceae bacterium | reverse complement strand
TATTCTTGAAAACAAATTCTTGACTCTTTTCAAAAAGGGAAATATTCTTCCCCTATACATATTATTGGAGGTTTATTGATGGCAGCTGAAAGAGAAGTTTTTGCATCACGTTTAGGTTTTTTACTGATTTCTGCTGGTTGCGCTATCGGGCTTGGTAACGTTTGGCGTTTTCCTTATGTTACAGGTGTTTACGGTGGTGCTGCCTTTGTTATGATATATCTAGCATTTTTGCTTTTGCTTGGCTTACCAATTCTTATTATGGAATTATCAGTAGGTAGAGCTTCAAAACTTAATATTGGTGGTTCTTTTAAAAAGTTAGAACCAAAAGGCACTTTTTGGCATGTTTACGGGCATTTTGGCATTTTAGGAAACTATCTTCTTATGATGTTCTACACTACAATTTGTGGTTGGATGCTTGCATATACTTATCACACTATCACTGGAAATTTAGCAGGGCTTGATCCTGAAGGCGTTGGAGAGTTCTTTGGAACTTTAGTTGCAACACCGAATACACAAATTTTCTGGATGTTTTTATCAGTTCTTTTTGGTTGTTCAGTTTGTGCTTTAGGCGTGCGTAATGGTATTGAACGCATCACAAAAGTAATGATGGGCGGAATGTTTATTATTATGGTTTCGCTTGCTGTGCGTGCTATGACGCTTGAAAATGCAAGTGAAGGCTTAGAATTCTACCTTATGCCTGACTTTAGTAAAATTCAAGAAAAAGGTGTTTGGAATACTGTGTATGCCGCAATGGGGCAAGCATTCTTTACTTTGAGTGTTGGTATTGGTTCAATGGCAATTTTCGGTTCATATATTGATAAAGAACGCTCGCTTACAGGCGAAGGGCTTTCAATTCTTGGTTTAGATACTATGGCTGCTTTATTGGCTGGTTGCATCATCTTCCCTGCTTGTTTTGCTTTTGGCATTAACCCAGGTCAAGGTCCAGGGCTTATTTTTGTTACTTTACCAAATGTTTTCAACAGCATGAGCGGTGGACAAATTTGGGGAATTTTATTCTTCACATTCATGTCATTTGCTGCATTATCAACAGTTGTTGCTGTTATTGAAAATATTATCTCTTACGGTGTTGATGTTTGGGGCTTGAAGCGTTCAACTTCAGCCGGCGTAAACTTTGTATTGATTGTAATTCTTTCACTTCCTTGTATTTATGGCTTCAATGTTTGGGCAGACTTTAAACCTCTTGGCCCAAATACAGGCGTGTTAGATTTAGAAGATTTTATTGTAAGTAATAACCTTTTACCTCTTGGTTCACTTATTTATTTATTATTCTGCGTTACTCGCTATGGTTGGGGCTGGGATAATTTTATTAAAGAAGTTGATTCAGGTAAGGGTATTAAATTCCCTAAATTCTTAAGACCTTATCTTGTATACGTTCTTCCTGTAATTATTATCTTTGTTTTCATTCAAGGCTATATTGATAAATTATTTACTAACTAAAACAAACAATTAGCTAAATTATAAAAACTACGCAAGAGAGCAGTACATTTATGTATTGCTCTTTTATTTTGCTAAAATTTCCTCTTATTTTGATAAGTCATAAATAATATTGAAAGAAAAAAATAAAAATCTTGTTTTTTTTATTAAAAAGCCCTAAAGTAATAATAAAAGCGTCCGATAAGTATTCGTATAGGGCTTCTATTGCCCAATTGATTGTTTCTCATATAAACCACGGGAGGTAAAAATGTCAACAATCTCTTCAACAACAAGTTCAATGGCTTCAGAATTATTGCTCAATAAAATTATGAATGGCCAACTCGAAACGGATAGCGGTAAAACAGTTACTGCCGGCACACGCTCAAGTGCTGCAGCTTTATCAAACGAAGCTCTCACCCCTGCTTTAGAAAGCGCAGAAGTAAAAAAAGGTGAAGCATACGCAACTGAATTCCAAAGTCATGTAACTGAAGCAGTAAACTACCTTACCAATTTACAAGCTGCTGTAAGTGGTGCAGCTAATGACACTGCTGCAGCTGCTCTACTTACAGGAGCTAAAACATTTTTAGCAACAATCCAAGGCACAACAATTAATGGCGTAACACCTCTTGCTGCAGCTTCACCTACAGCTCTTACTGCAAGTTTAGGTAATGGGCAAACACTCACAATCGGTGGAACAGCTGCGACAGATTTAGCAACATTCACTTCAAGTGCCGCCACAACAAAAGCTACTATCCTTACCGCAATTCAAACTGCTATTACAGAGTTAAACGAATCTGTAGCAACCACAGGTTTGCAAGTGCAAACATTACGCGGAAGAAGCGCTTTATATGACGACATTGCAGCAACCTATAGCGATGCCGCAAGCCAGCAATATATCACTGACGTTTCAGATTCAACTGATCTTTTAGAAAACGTTCTTAGATAACAAGCTATAGAACTCATTATTCTCTTAGTCAGTAGTAGTAAGACTATTTGATTTTAAGTATTGGAGTATCGTATGACATTTGATATGACTTCATTGCTTTCTGCAGTCATGGAAAGTAATATAGCTTCAAGCATGTATAAGCATATGGAATCAACGCTCTATACGCCTAGAGTTGTGGAAGATTCTACACGCCGTGCCTTTGATTCAAAAATGCGTTCTGATGCAAGTGTGTATAGGCAAGCTTCGCAAAACATGGCCGACGCTATGAGTATGGTGGAAATTGCTCAATCAGGAACAACTGCTATCAAAGTAAATTTGAATGATATGTATAAGCTAGCAAATGAAGCTGCAACTCTCACAGGAATGACAGACGAACAATATGCAGCCTATTCACGTTCTTTGTCTGAACTTGCTAGTGTAATTACAAATCAGGCAGGCAATACAACATTCAATGGCATGAGCCTTCTTGATGGTTCAGCTGGAATGAATGCTGATGGTGTTGTTGTTTTGCAAGGTGGAAGCAGCCAAATAAATCAAGATCTTACTAATCTTCTTGATAGTAGCCTAACTGAAGTTATTGGGGCAAATGGCAATATGAACCTCAACCTTTTAGAAGGCGAAACAACGATTACAGATCAAGCTTCCGCGCAAGCTCTTGCCGATAAATTACAATCATATATCAACCGAGTTCAAGGCATTGAAGCAGACTATAGTTATGATATTAAAGGCTTAGAAAATCTATCCATTCTTTATGAAGACAAAGCAAATATATTTGAAAATACAATTCAATATAAAAATGCTGAAGAACAGGCAAATTCTTCTAATAATGCAGTAAGTTCAAATTATATTGATGAGTTGCTTATGTCATCCACTGGAAACGGTAGTATTTTTAATACCTCAAGTTAATTCATAAGATATACGAGCAAAATAGAAGTTTATATTGTAGAAGACAAAGGCTAAAGCATGGAAACTGTTTACACACACCAAAATGAGCACACACCTAAAGAAGAAATGAGAGAGCGTGCAACCAACGTCTCATTCAATGATATGTTGCCTGCAAAAATAAGCAATAAATCAGCGGAAGTGTATGAAGCAAAAAAAGCTTTTATGATGAGCGCTGAAAACATACGCTTTATTGAAAATAGCAATTCTTTAGCCTCTCTCGCTGCTTTGGCCATCACAAGTGCAAACCAAAACTCTGCAAAAGAAGGATTAAGTAAGTATAGAAATCAACTTATGCACACACGCATTGCAAACTATCATCAATACACTATGCGCACTGTTGATCAAAGCAGAAAAAGCGCAGAAGAAACAAGGCGCAAAGTAGTGAGAAAGGTTGCAAGAGAATTATGGATAAACTTTTGCGTGCGTGGGCAAGAAACTCCTATGTTGGAATATTTGCATAGAAACTTGCGTGATGAATTTGGCGAAGATTTAGAATTTTTCTATATGCCAAATGCTATTGAGGTGTTGGTTTGTCGAAATATTGATGGCGAGGTTTCGCAAGTGGATAAATTAGAAAAAGTGCATATCATCAATCATGCTTGGCAATTAGCGCAAGATTTGGTTGATAGTTATACGCTTTCTTCATAATTTCTTTCTAAAAAATAATTTTTCGATGTATTAAATAGAATATAGTTTTTACCTCCTTAAATTGTTTATTTGTTTTACTTATATTGCGATGTTGCATTATGCTTCATCGCTTTTTTTATATTTGACTTTAGTTCTTCAATCCATTAAAAATAGTTATCAAAATAAGAAAGGATTTTTTATGAATAAAGAAAAATCTCCTGCTCCTGAACAAAGTAAAGAGCTCAATATAAAACAAAATGAAGAAGAGAATAATGAACAAAATCTTCCTCATAATATATTAGAAGATATGGATTTATTCAATACTTGGTATAAAGGTTGATGCGACGATTAGGCATTTGGAAAATGCCCTAAAAATGAACCTAAAAATATATACACAAATTTCAAAACAAGGAAATATCATGAAAACAATTATTTGGGATGCTGATGGCACTCTTATTGATTCAGAAGCAAGCATCATAGCATCGTATGAATATGCAGTTGAAAAGTTAGGAATAACTGTTCCTGAAAATGTAAATTTCAAAACATTTATTGGCTATAAACCACAAGAAGCATGTAGAATGTTTCTCAACCTCACTGATGAAAAAGCACAAGAAATGACTAATGTTTTTAGAGCACGTTATCAAGAAAAAGAAATGTTCACTTCAACTTTATATGACGGTATTGTTGAAGTTTTGGAAGAATTTAAAAAGCGTGGCTATAAGCAAGCTATGGCAACAAATAAAAGACATGATCTTGCTATTGAAGTGTGCAAACATTTTGATATTACAAAATATTTTGATGTTATTTGGGGCGCTGATAAAGAAGGTAAATATGAAAAAGGCGACCTTATTTCATTTTGCTTGAAAGATTTAGGCGTGAGTGATAAATCAACAGCTCTTATGATTGGTGATACGCACATTGACCAAGGCGGAGCAAAAGAATGTGAAATCCCTTTCCTTGCCGTGCACTATGGTATAGGTAATGTAGAAATGGATTACACAGTTGCACATCCACTTGATATTTTAAAGTTTGTTGCTGAATAATTTCTTATATCTATTTATTTCTATTCTTATCTACTTACCACAAAAAAGCTCTTAATCAGTAATTTTTTACTTTTAGGAGCTTTACTTTTACTTTCATAAAAAAAGGGCAATGTAACTAAAACACTGCCCTTTCTTGTATTATATTGAGAAACTATACATTGAAATGTGTAAGCAAGATTTTTTCTGCTTCAGCATTCCAAATGCCTTTATGCGCTTTTACGCTTGCATCTAATTTTGCAAAAAGAGGATCAGTTTTACCAAGTTCAGCAAAATCATCAATAGCGGTTAATGGCATATCGATTTGTGTATAGCTAAGGATTTTACCAGCACGAATGTCAGGTAAAGTTGCTGTTGTGTCTGCAACTGCATCAAGCCCGCAAATATGGCTAACCATTACAGCTGTGTGCAATTTACCTTCTTCAGAAAGTTTGATTGCTTCTTTTAAATCATCAGTATTACCGCCTGTGCTACCAAGAATGTGGGTAGACATATAGTGGCAGTTATAAAGATTCATATTCGCTGTAAAATCAGAATTTGAAGGACCAGCAAAGAAGTTCATGCAACCATCAAAAGCCATAAGCTTATCGCCAAGTTCGCATAATTCTTTAATTGGCACGTAAACAAACACGTCATCATAGCCTTTACCTTCTGAAATATCCATAAGTTCTTTATAAACATCAGGGCTTTTCATTGGGTTTACATATACAAGTTCAACACCGTTTTCTTTTGCAAATTCAACGGTTACAAGTTCTTTTGCGCGTGCAATACGGTTATCATCAACATCAGTTACTACAACTCTTTTTGGCTTATTACCAGCAACTAAAGGATATTCAATTGCGCCTAAGCCCATAGGGCCACAACCACCTAAAATAAGAACGTTTCCGCCTTCTTTAATACCCATTGCATGGTCATAGTTTACTTTATTTGTGTGATACATAATATTGTAACCACCAATAACGCAACTCATAGGTTCGCCAAGTGAAGCATCAAAATATGCTTCGCCATTATAGTGAAGAAGACAGC
>CAYJIN010000117.1:0-6019 GCA_964370245.1 uncultured Desulfovibrionaceae bacterium | reverse complement strand
AACATTGCTCTTATGGGCAGGCGTGGCGGTTCAGCGCTTGCTGTAACAACATTACATGCAATTATGGAAGATCTTTTGGTGTAATAGTTATGAGAGAAGAGAAGAAAGATTTGAAGTGGGGCTATTCAACAGGGGCATGCATGTCAACGCTTGCTCTTGCTGCTTGGGAACATATTCAAACAAATGAATTTCCAAAAGAAATTGAACTTTACTTTCTTGATTCTCAAGTGAAAACTATTCCTCTTCTAGAGGCAGATACATCAAAGCAAATCCCTCTCTTTCGCATTAGAAAAGATGGGGGAGATGACCCCGATTGCACACATAAAGCAATATTATACGCTTCACTCCAAGAAGTTTTTAGCCCTGTAAATGAAGTTGCAAATAAAGAAGATTATATTCTAACTATAGGAAATGATACTCTTATTTTGCACGCAGTTGAAGGGATAGGGCTTTCCACACGCATTGGCTTAGACTGCGAAAAAGGTTCATGGGCAATTAATAAAGGCCCAAGAGAAATGCTTGTAAAAAACTTGGAAAGAGTTGGCTTTGGCAAAAGAAAAGATGCTGAAAAATCAAAAACTTGGCTTTTTTCAATTGGTGTTGAAAATGGCACAAAGCTTGCGAAAAAAACACTCAATCCTATTCTTGGCATAGTTGACGGAATTTCAATTCTTGGCACAACAGGGCATGTTCGTCCTTATAGCAATGCGGCTTATATTGAAACTATTCGCGTTTGTGTTCGCTCTCAATCAATTGTTGGTGATACACATGTGGTATTTTCTACAGGTGGGCGTACGCAAAAGATGTCTAAAAAGCATTATCCGAATATGCATGATCAAGCTTTTGTTTCCATTGCAGATTTTATTGCAGAAAGCATAAAAATTGCTGCTGAATATGATATGAAAGATGTGACGATTGCTTGCATGGGCGGTAAACTTTGTAAATATGCTGCAGGTTTAGAATATACACATGCGCATAAAACAAAGCAAGATATGAAGCTGTTGCGTGAAGAAATTGCTTTTGCTCTTGAAAAACTTAGCATTGATAAAAATGTTCTTTCTGTCGAAGATGAAACAATTCAAAATGCACAATCAGTCCGTGAAGCTTTGCTTTATCTACCTGAAAATGTGTGTGAACTTGTTTTAGATCAGTTGGCAGATAAGGCAATGGAATTTTTCAAATCACTTGCTTCAAAGATTGATTTCACAATTTTGCTTTGCGATTTTGAAGGAAATCTTATCTTTGAAAAAAGTATAAAGCACACCGACTAAAGACTTTAGAAAGTAGAATAATTATGAAAAAGAATGCATTACACATCGGTACAGCAAATGAAAATTCAAAAATCTTTATTTATTCATGCGGAATAGGGCACAATAAAGAAATTGAAAACATTGATTTTAGTTCTTATGATGCTGTATATGCTTCTAAAGCTCTTTTAGAGGAATATCTAAAAGACGTGCTTGAAAACACTGATAATAATATTTCCTTGCATATAATCGGCGCAAAAGCGAAAGAAGATGCGAAAAATATTTTAGAACTTGCAAAAGCTGATAAAAAAGTTCTTGTGCTTTGCAGTGGTGATGCGCTTTATCATGGTTTTGGTGGAACTATGATTGAATGCGCTAAAAGAATGCAGCTTTTAGATTTCTTTTATGATGTTGCTGTTTTTTTTCCTAATATTACTGCATTTCAAGCTCTTTTCCATAAAATTGGCCTAGCGTGGAGTGATGTAAATCTCTTCAGTGTGCATAATTTTTCTACGCTTCCTTTACGTGAAATTCTTAGCACAAAAATGCCTCTTATTTATGGTGGCACAAAATTTCCTGCACATATCATCGCAAAAGAAATTATTGAATATAATGAAGAATATGCACAAAAAGAAGCAATTGTTGCAGAATATTTAGGTTATTCAGCTGATGATAAAGAAGAAAAAATTTTAAAAGCTACAATTGAAGAAATTGCGCAAAGTGAATTTGCACCTACTTCAATTTTTCTTTTGCCAGACAATACTGATATTCTTGAAAAATCTTACCTCCCACTTGGCTTGGAAGAATCATTTTTTGCTAAAGATGAAAACCTTATTACAGCATCTGATGCGCGAGCAATAATGCTTGCAAGGCTTCGCTTACCGCTCAAAGGCGTTATGTGGGATTTAGGCGCTGGTTCTGGTTCAGTTGGTTTAGAGGCTGCAGCACTTTGCCCTAATTTAGAAGTGCAAGCTGTTGAAAAAAATGAAAAAAGAATAACTGATATTGAAAGAAATAAAAAGAAGCTTGGTGTAAAAAATTATTCAATTTATCAGTCAGGTATTCTTGAAAAATTAGAAGAGAAAAGCTTAAAAAATCCTGATAGAATTTTCATTGGCGGTGGTGGTAAAGATATCATTAAAATCGCTAACCAAGCTAAATCATTTTTAAATAAAGACGGTATTATGATTTTATCAGCCGTAACTTTAGAAACTTTAACTCTTCTTTATGCATGGAAAAAAGAACAAGCAAATGTTTCTTGCATAAAGTTGGATATTGGTAAAGAAAGTGTGCTCGCTCGTGATTACTCTTCTTTTAAACAAATCAATACATTATATATATTTATATACAAGGCTTAGGTAAGTTTTTTGCCTATCAAAAAGGAAGAAAAGATGGAAAAACGTGAAATTCAAATTGTTGGTGCAGGTCCAGGTGCAACAGATTTAATTACTGTGCGTGGATTAAATGCTTTAAAAGAAGCAGATTTTGTTCTTTATGCTGGTTCGCTGGTAAATCCTGAACATTTAACTATGTGTAAAGATGGCTGTATCACAAAAGATAGCGCAAACATGAGCCTTGAAGAGCAAGTTGCAAGCATGGCAGAAGCTGTTGATAAAGGCGGCAAAGTTGTGCGCTTGCATACTGGCGATCCTGCAATGTATGGCGCAATTAACGAACAAATTTCACTACTTGCAAAACAAGGCATTAAAGCAAGCATCGTTCCAGGTGTGAGTTCAGTGTTTGGTGCGGCGGCAGCGCTTGGCTGTGAATTAACAGCTCCTGAAGTTTCACAAAGTGTTGTTTTAACAAGAACAAAAGGGCGCACTCCAATGCCAGAAGGTGAAACACCAACTGCTTTTGCTAAAACTAAATCAACTCTTGTTTTCTTCCTAAGCACTGGAAAAATTGAAGAACTTACAAAAGAACTTGCTACTGATGGCGAACTTCCACTTGATACTCCAGTTGCTGTTGTATACCGTGCAACTTGGCCAGAAGAGCGTATTATCCGTGGTAATTTAGAAGATATTGCACAAAAAGTTCAAGAAGCTGGTTTTGGTAGACAAGCTTTAATTTTTGTGGGCGAAGCTTTACGTCACAGCACAAATGTTATGGAAGAACTTGAAGCTAATCAAAAGCAATCAAAATTATACGATAAAAATTTCTCACATGGTTATAGAAATACATTGCCAACAGAGCAATTTAGCGGCAGATGCGCTATTTACGCTTTCACTGAAAAAGGCAAAGCGCGTGCGGAAGAAATTGCACGTGGTCTAAACTTACCGAACGAAGTTTTTGTTATCAATTCAAAGAGCGAATGCCCTTGTAACCTTTCTGAAACTCTTCAAAAGAAATGGCATGGCTTTGATGCACATATTTTCGTTAGCGCAACAGGCATTGCTGTTCGTTCAATCGCTCCTTTACTTGAAAATAAACTTGTTGACCCAGCGGTTATTGCTTGCCCAGAAAGTGGAAGCCATATCATAAGCCTCACATCTGGGCACATTGGTGGAGCAAATAGATTAGCTAGACGTATTGCCCGCATAACAGGTGGACAAGCGGTTATTTCGACTGCAACAGATGTAAACAATCTTCCTGCTTTTGATGAAATTGTTGCCAAGGAACAAGCTCGTATTCAAAATCCTGCTGAAATTAAATTCTTGAATTCTGCTATCTTAGAAAATAAAGAAATTGCTTTCTTGGGTAAAAAAGAAGTTTTTGAAAGTGCATTTAGAAATACTCCAGTTGTTTTTGCTGAAAAAGCAAGTGATGTAAAAGCAGAGTATGCAATTGCTTGGGATTGTTCAGAAAATACTGACTCAATCAAACATGTTCTCAAAGTAAATTCAGCTTCATTTGTTCTTGGCATTGGCTGTAAAAAAGATACTGATTTTGATTTGTTGAAATCATCACTCAACACTTTCTTGCAAGAGCATTCAATTTCAGCTTCTCACATTGCGCAAATAACTTCTTGCACATTGAAAAAAGATGAAGCAGCAATTTTAGAGCTTTCAAAAGAATTGAATATACCTGTTGAATTTTATGAAGAAGAAGTTCTCAATAAAGTAAATGTTCCAAATCCATCAGAAAAAGTTTTAGAAAAAACTGAAAAAACATCTTCTGTAAGTGAAGCTTCAGCGCTTTATGCTTTAGGTGATAAATTTGCGCAGAAAACAAGAATTAATTCACTCTACGCACCTAAAACTCCTTATGCTTCTTCAATAACTTTTGCGCTTAGCCGTATTGGTCATGGCGACGCAAACCAAGCAAGTGAATCTGGCAAAGCTTGCAAAATGCTAGTTGTTGGCCTTGGTTCTGGTAGCATGGGACAAATCACTCCTGAAGTAATTCAAGCACTTAGAGAATGTGATATTGTTGCTGGTTACACTCCTTATGTTGATTTCATTAGAGATCTTGTTCAAGATAAAGAAATCATTCAAAATGGTATGATGGGCGAAGTTGCACGTTGCACACACGCACTTGAAGCGGCAGCAAAAGGCAATACCGTATGTATGGTTTGCTCTGGTGACCCTGGCATTTTAGCTATGGCTGGTCTTCTTATGGAACTCAAACAAAATAAAAATGAGTTTTCAGAAGTTGAAATCAAAGTAATGCCTGGTATTACATCAGCTAACATTGCAGCAGCAAGCCTTGGTGCGCCTTTACAAAATGGTTTCTGCTTAGTAAGCCTTTCAGATTTACTTGTTCCTCGTGAAGAAGTTCAAAGAAACTTGAAAGCTGTTGGACAATCAGCTCTTCCAATTGCTCTTTACAATCCAGCTGGTAAGAAAAGACGTGAACTTATGGCAGAAGCAATTGAAATCTTTACTGAACTTCGTGGTGAAGAAATCTATTGTGCTTATGTGAAAAATGCTGGTCGTCCTACAGAAAGCAAATGGGTTGGCAAATTGAAAGACTTCCCACAAGATGAAGTTGATATGTCTACTTTACTTATTATTGGCTCACAGCGCACAGTTTATGAAGATGAAATGCTTTATGAAAAACGTGGCTATATGGAAAAATACGGTAAAGAATAGTATGCAAAATTTTCATGCTTTTACTATAGCAGCCATTCGCTCAGGAGAAGGGAAAACCACGGTTAGCCTTGGTTTGATGAGGCTTTTATCACGCAAGTTGAAAACCCAAGCTTTCAAATGCGGGCCTGATTATATTGACCCTACTTTTCACGAAATGGTAACCTCACGCGCTTGCTATAATCTTGATACATGGATTATGGGGAAAGATGAAGTAAATCGAGTGTTTAATGAACACACAAGCGACGTTGATTGCGCTGTTTGTGAGGGTGTGATGGGGCTTTTTGATGGAAAAATTCAGCCCAAAAAAACTGAAATAATTCAAGAAGATTCAAGTTGCTCTTGTAAAACTGAAAATTCAAATAACAAAAACGATAATGATAATTGTGCACAGCTGCCTTCTTTGGAGGGCAGTTCTGCACATATTGCACAGCTTCTAGATATTCCAATTATTTTAGTAGTTAATGCAAAAGGTATGGCTTCATCAATTGCGCCTTTAGTTGAGGGTTTTGTTGTTCATACAAAAAGATATGGTCTTAAATTAGCTGGAATTATTGCAAATAATGTTGGTAGTGAAAGACATGCAGAAATTTTAAGGCAAGCTCTTGAAAATTGGCAACTTCCACCGCTAGTTGGCTTTTTGCCACGTAAAAGTGAGTGGAGTGTTGATGATAGACAGCTTGGGCTTGTTCCACTTGCTGAATCAAAAAAAGATCTTCTTTGGGCTGATGCAATTGCAGA
>CAYJIN010000116.1:0-6106 GCA_964370245.1 uncultured Desulfovibrionaceae bacterium | reverse complement strand
TATGAAAACATCAGCAGAACTTTTTGAACGTGCAAATAAAATCATTCCAGGTGGCGTAAACAGCCCTGTTCGTGCTTGCAAAAGTGTTGATTCAACACCATTATTTATTGCAAAAGCAAAAGGCACAAAACTTACAACAGTTGAAGGGCAAGAACTTACCGACTATGTGCTTTCATGGGGGCCAATGATTTTAGGCCATGATCATCCAAAAGTTTCTGTTGCAATTAAGCAAGCTATTCCTTTTGGAACAAGCTATGGCGCACCTTGCGAAAATGAAGTTATTTTAGCAGAAGAAGTTGTTGAAGCTCTTCCTTCACTAGAAATGGTTCGCATGGTAAATTCAGGCACTGAAGCAACAATGTCTGCTCTTCGTCTTGCACGTGCTGTAACAAAACGCGCTAAAGTTATTAAATTTATTGGTTGCTATCACGGCCATGCTGATTCTTTCTTAGCATCAGCTGGTTCTGGGCTTGCAACACTTGCTATTCCAGGAACTCCTGGCGTAACTGAAGCAACTGTAGCTGATACTATTGTTGTTCCTTATAATGATATTGACGCTGTTCGTGAAGTTTTTGCAACATATAAAGACCAAATTGCAGCTGTAATTATTGAACCTGTTGCTGCAAACATGGGCTTAGTGCTTCCTAAAGAAAATTTCTTGAAAGATTTACGTGAAGTTTGCACACAAGAAAAAGCTCTTCTTATTTTTGATGAAGTTATTACAGGCTTCCGTCTTTCTTATGGTGGCGCTCAAGAATATTTTGGCGTTGAACCAGATTTAACAACTTTTGGTAAAATCATTGGTGGCGGTTTACCTGTTGGCGCTTATGGCGGTAAACGTGAATATATGGAACAAATTGCACCAAGCGGAAATGTGTATCAAGCAGGAACTCTTTCAGGAAATCCACTTGCTATGGCAGCTGGTATTGCAACATTAAAAATATTAAAAGAACAAGATTATAAAGCTTTTGAAGTACGCACAAAAGAATTTGCTCAAAAAATTGAAGATGTTCTTAAAGCGAAAAACTTACCTGTTCAAGTAGTGAGCACTTGCGGTATGTTCACAATTTACTTCACAACAAATCCTATTGTTGATTTTGCTTCTGTAAGCACTGCTGATGCTGGCCTTTACACAAAACTTTATAAACATATGCGTGCAAATAACATCTATTTAGCGCCATCTGCATTTGAAGTAACAATGCTTAGCTTTATGCACACTGCTGATGATTTTGATTATTTCTTAGAAGTTTTAAACAAATTTGAAGCGTAAGTGAATTATCTCTAAATTCAGAGATTTTGTGGAATTTTCAACTTAAAGTGATTTTTTATGAAGTGCAGTTTATCAAAACATAAATAAACGAAATAAAAAATCATCTTTTAAGGCAGAAAAAACGCAAAAGAATGAATTTAAAAACTTTAGAAAAGGCTATAGATAAACTCTCTAGCCTTTTTTATATTTTCATCGTCTGGCAAATCTTTCAAAATAAAATCAATATAACCACTTTCTTTGAGAATGTTTTTTGAACTCTGATAGTTTAAATCGCTTATCCATCCTCCAAGTAACAATCTAAAATCATTTACATAAACCAAATCTGAATAACGAATAGCTTGTTTTGTGAGGAGCGAATTTAAAATTTCAAGCGTATATTTTGGTTCATCTTTCACGTGCAAAAGCAAAGTATCAGAATCGCCTTTGGCTTCAACAAAGTTTTCCACCATAACGCGCATAATATCTATTTTATCGGCATCACGCAAAAGAAGCGAAATAGGTTTATATTTTTCAGCAATTTGCATAGGAAAGATATATCTATTATGTAAAGCAATTGCAGTATAAACAAGTTGTTTTGTTTCTTTATCTACATCATCTAAAATTTTTTCTTTTTTGAGAACTTTTAGTCCAAGCATAGCATGATTACATGATTTTGGATCGTGAAAAGTTTTATAGATGCGCATCTGTTCAAAGCGTCCAATATCATGAAAAAGACAAGAAAGAAGCGAAGCAAAATGCAATTCTTCAGGCAATTCAAGCATAATTTTACTGCCCTGCTTGACGACGTTTAAGGTATGCTCTTTTTTTATGCGCATGGAAGAAGCGTTTTCTTTTTCTTCTAAATAAGGCGCAACATATTCTTCAAAACGTGCAAGATATTTATCGAAATTGCCTTTTTGCATAGTCATTATTAATCTTCTTTATCTTTCTTAGGCTCATCGCCATAAGTAAGATTTTCATCTTTAAAAATACCTTTTGGGCCAAAGAGAAAGCGTAAAAGAAAACCTAAAAAAACAAATAAAAAAAAGGTGATAATATATATACCGTATTTTGGAGTTAAAAATTCTGACACTTTTTTTCCTTTTTTAATCGAAAGAATACTAAGAGCTTATAAAAAAGCCCCGTAAAAAGCAAGGCTTATTAATCTTGCTCATTTTTGCAAAATCATCTATATATACAGGGCATAGTTAATGCACAAAAAATTTAAATTTCTCAATAATTTATTATGAGTTCATATACGAGGTTAAAATGTTTGTTCACCTGCATTGTCACACCGAATTTAGTCTTCTTGACGGTGCGATAAAGCTTAAAGATTTAGTTTCAAAAGCAAAAGAATATAATATGCCAGCCGTTGCCATTACTGACCACGGTTTTATGTATGGCGCAACACATTTTTACACTCAAGCAAAATCAGCTGGAATCATCCCAATCATTGGCTGTGAAGTTTATGTTACGCACGATCATTTAGATAAAAGTTCTGAACTTTCACGTGTGCGCCATCACCTTATTTTACTTGCGCAAAACAATACAGGTTACTCAAATCTTATGAAGATTGTAACCAAGGGTTGCCTTGATGGTATGTATTATAAACCGCGTGTTGATAAAAATATTCTTATGGCGCATAACGAAGGGCTTATTGCCCTTTCTGCCTGTATTGCTGGTGAAATTCCTCGCACACTTTTAGGAAGAAATAAACTTCTTCCTGGTGGTGGAAATTTTGAACAAGCTATTGAAGTTGCAAACACTTATTCTGAAATCTTCCCTGATAGATTTTATCTTGAAATTCAAGATAATACTCTGCCTGATCAACAAGCTGTGAATAATTCGCTTATCGAATTAGCAAAAGTTACAAATCTTCCTCTTGTTGCTACAAACGACTGCCACTATCTTACAGCAGAAGACGTTGAAGCGCATGACATCTTGCTTTGCATTCAAACACAAGCAAAAGTGAATGATGCAAAAAGAATGTCCTTCGATGCAAAAGATCTTTATTTTAAATCGCCTGATGAAATGGCCGCTGCTTTTTCACATTGCCCAGAAGCAATTGCAAATACTCTTGTTATTGCAGAAAGATGTAAAGATGTTGAACTTGATTTGAAAAGTAACTTCTTCCCTGTGTATGAACTTCCAGAAGGGATGACGCTTGAAACTGAATTTCGTCGCCTTGCTGTTGAGGGCTTGAAAAAACGTATCGAGCAACACCCTGACCCTGATTCGCTCGACCTTAAAGTCTATGAAGACAGGCTTGAATTTGAGCTAAATGTTATTTGTGGAATGGGCTTCCCTGGCTATTTTCTTATAGTGCAAGACTTTATTAACTGGGCGAAAGATAATAATATTCCCGTTGGGCCTGGTCGTGGTTCTGCGGCTGGTTCGCTTGTTGCTTGGGCTATTCGTATTACAAATATTGACCCTATTCCTTACAATCTTCTTTTTGAAAGATTTTTGAATAATGAACGTGTTTCCATGCCTGATATCGACGTTGACTTCTGTGAGGACAAACGCCTTGATGTTGTACGCTATGTTATGGAAAAATATGGTGCGGATAAAGTTGCACAAATTACAACTTTCGGTAAAATGAAAGCAAAAGCAGTTGTAAAAGACGTTGGCCGTGCGCTTGATGTTCCTTATAAAGAAACTGATTTTATTTCAAAACTTATCCCGACTGACCCAAAAATTACTGTAAAAAAAGCTATTGAAACAGTTCCTGAAATTCAAGAAATTTACATGAACGACCCAAGCATTAGAAAAATGCTTGATGTTTCTATGCGCCTTGAAGGGCTTTCACGCCATGCTTCAACGCATGCTGCTGGTGTTGTTGTTTCTGATAAACCAATGGTGGAGTATCTTCCGCTCTATAAAGGGAAAAAAGACGAACTTGTAACGCAATATGACATGAAAATGGTGGAAAAAGTAGGCTTAGTTAAGTTCGACTTTTTAGGTCTTCGCACCATGACGCTCATTCAAGAAACACTTGATAACATTGAAAAACAAGGTAAAGTTGCACCAAATCTTGATACTTTGAGTCTTGATGACCCACACGTTTTTGAGCTTTTTGCAAGGGGCGACACTGACGGTGTTTTCCAAGTTGAAAGTTCTGGTATGCGCCAATATTTACGTCAATTAAAGCCTTCTTGCTTTGAAGATATCATTGCTATGCTTGCGCTTTACCGCCCTGGCCCACTTGGCTCGGGTATGGTTGATGAATTTATTAAAAGAAAGCATGGTGAAGTGCCTGTAACTTATCCATTAGACGAACTTGAAACTTGCTTGAAAGATACATACGGCGTTATTGTTTATCAAGAACAAGTTATGCAAATTGCTCAAATTACAGGTGGTTATACACTTGGTGGAGCGGATTTACTTCGCCGTGCTATGGGTAAGAAAAATGCTGAAGAAATGCAAAAAGAAGGTATTAAATTCCAAGAAGGCGCAATTTCAAAAGGCGTTCCAGCTGAAATTGCTGCAGAAATCTTTGATTTAATGGAAAAATTTGCTGAATATGGCTTCAACAAATCACACTCAGCTGCCTATGCACTCATCACTTATCATACGGCTTATCTAAAAACATATCACAAAGTTGAATTTATGGCTGCCCTCCTTTCAAGCGAGATTGGCAACCAAGACAAGATATTGAAATATATATCTTCTTGCCGTGATATGGGCATTCAAGTTCTTGCGCCTGACATTCAAGTTTCTAACCACGATTTTACTGCGCATAACAGTGCTATCATTTACGGTCTTGGTGGCGTTAAAGGCGTTGGTAATGAAGCAATTAAGGAAATTGTTGGCGCACGCATTGATGCAGAAACAGGCGAAAGAAAGGAATATTTCTCATTCTTCGATTTTCTTACTCGTGTAAATTTACGTAAAGTAACGAAAAAAGTTCTTGAAAGTCTCATTAAAGCAGGCGCTTGCGATTGTTTCAAAGTAAGTAGAAATGCTCTTTTAGCATCGGTTGACCTTATGGTTGCACGCGCGCAGAAAAAAGCAAAAGAGAAAGATTCTAATCAAATGTCACTCTTTAGCATGATGCCAGCCGAAGAAGTTCCACAACTTCCAGGCTTAGGGGCTGATATTCCTGAAGCTTCATTGCCTGAATGGGAAGATGATGTTCGCCTTTCTTTTGAAAAAGAAGCGCTTGGCTTCTTCCTTTCTTCACACCCTCTTCAACCATTTAGAACTGACTTTTATCGAATAAATATCAAAGAAATTGATGAGATAGCTGATTATCCTGATAAATCAGAAGTGCAAATTCCAATTCTTGTCACGGGCATTAAAGAAGTTTACACAAAGAAAAACAATCAAAAAATGGCATTCGTTGCTGTGGAAGATTTAACAGGCACAGCCGAAGTTATCTTCTTCCCAAAACCTTATGCTGAATATAGTGAACTTCTCCACTCTGATCAACCCCTTGTTTTAAAAGGAACTGTTGATAGAAAAGACGAGCCACCAAGCAATAATGCAAATCAAAGTGCGCCAAATGGTCAAGCAAATGGCGAAAATCAAGAAAGTAGTGAAGAAGATGAAGGCCCAAGAGAAGTAAAACTTCTTGGCGATAGCGTTGTTACTTTAGCTGAAACCAGTAAAAATTGTAGGACTCCGCTCACTTTACAATTCCCAAGTCAGTGCTTAAATACTAAAGGGCTTGAAGAATTTAAAGCAATTTTAGAACAACACAAAGGCAATACGCAAGCAAAAATATCTTTTGATATCAATGATATACTCTGCGAAATGCAATTAGGGGATAATTTCAAAGTTAGCCCTGGCCCACAATTATTTAAAGCTTATTCCACATGGAAATTTGAAAAGGAAGATGTTTAATGCAAACAAATA
>CAYJIN010000115.1:0-6155 GCA_964370245.1 uncultured Desulfovibrionaceae bacterium | reverse complement strand
CTTCTTTTGCAACTTTTGCTAAGTTTTTTCCGCCCACACCAAAGCCAACAATAAGTAAATGATCGCTCATGGTATGATCGTCAATTTCATCCTCATCATCTGAGGGAATATCTTGAGTTGCATAAAATCTATGCGTAACAGAGTGTGCAACTTTTGGAGCTAATGACATGAACACAGGGGTAAGCGTCATTGTGAGAATACTTGCTGCTAAAAAGAGTTGATATTCATCATTTACCATAAGCCCTTGTTCTAAGCCTGAACGAGCAAGAATAAGTGAAAATTCACCAATTTGCGCTAATGAAAAGGCAACAAGAATAGCCGTTTTAGGTGAATATTTTAACATTCGCACAGATGGATATACAATCAGCATTTTCATTATAATCAATAAAGCCGCAAAGGCTAGAATTATATGTATATTTGCAAAGAAATAAGGAACGTTTACAAGCATGCCCATCGAAATAAAAAACACCGAAGTAAATACATCTTTAAATGGAAGAATGTTTTCAAGCACAGAGAGTGAGTATTCCGATTCAGCAAGCAATGCACCCGCTAAAAATGCGCCAAGTGAAAGGGAAAGGCCAGCGTGTGAAGTAAGGAGGGCAATGGCAAAAGTGATTCCTAAAGTTGCCATAAGCAAAAGTTCACGGCTTCTTGTGCGCATAATACGCTTCATCAAAAGCGGTAGAACGAATTTACCAAAAAGTGCAATACCTATAATGATGAGAAAATCTTTTCCAAGATCAAGCAATAATGTGTTCATATCAGTATTTAGCGAACCATTTAATAATGGAATGGCAAGCATCATAGGAACAATGGCTATATCTTGAAAAATGAGTATTGCAAGGCATAAGCGACCTTGTGGCGATTCAGTTTGCGCCCTTTGTTGAAGCAAAGAAAGCACAATTGCAGTGGAGGAAAGAGCAAGCAAAAAGCCAAGGAAAATGCCTTGTGGAATGCTTGCTGAAAACATAATTGCAAAAAGAGCTGTGAGGATAATTGTGAGAAAAACTTGCGAAGTTCCTCCAATAAAAATTGGTTTCTTCAAGCGTTTCAGCTCTTCCCCAGACATTTCCATGCCGATGGTAAAAAGTAAAAGCACAACGCCTATTTCTGCAAGCAAATCAACTGTGTGTAAATCATCAACAAGTGAAAGTGCTGTTGGGCCACAAAGAACCCCAGTAAGCAAAAATCCAACAATTGAAGGGATGTGTAACTTATAACAAATAAGTAAAACAGCAATAGATAAGCAAAAGACTATAACAAGATCATTTAAAAATGGCATACTATTTCTCGCTTTTAAAAAGTTGTTTTATAAATACGATAGTTCTTTATTGAAGTCAAATTTCTTAGTTTTTTATAGAGCTTTATTCATTCTATTCTTATGGTTGAGCAATTATTTATGTAATAAAATTTTTCTTTTCTTTTACATTAAAGAGATATATACTTTTTTTGCTCTGGTGTAAACTAGACAATAAAAAATAATAAACTTTCAATTTTCTAAAGGAAGCACTATGAAAACTATCCTAATTACAGGTGTTACAGCGGGTTTTGGTGAAGCAACAGCAAAAATGTTTCATGCAATGGGGTGGAAAATTATTGGCACTGGTAGAAGGCAAGATAGGCTTGATGCTTTGGCAAATGAATTAGAAAACTTTGTTCCTCTTTGCTTTGATGTTAGAAATAAAGAAGATGTTTTCAAATATTTAGAAAATTTAGAAGTTGATGTTCTTGTAAATAATGCTGGGCTTGCACTTGGTCTTGAACCAGCGCATGAAGCAAACCTTGAAGATTGGGAAATCATGGTTGATACTAACATTAAAGGCACTTTATATGCAACTCGTGCAGTTTTGCCAAATATGGTAAAAAATAAAAGTGGTCATATTGTAAATTTAGGTTCAATTGCAGGCACTTACCCATATCCAGGTGGAAATACTTATGGCGCAACAAAAGCTTTTGTTGAACAATTTAGCTTAAACTTGCGTGCAGATTTATCTGGCAAAAATATACGTGTGACAAATATCGAACCAGGTTTAGCTTATTCTGAATTTTCACAAGTACGCTTCAAGGGCGATGTAGAAAAAGCAGAACGTTTATATGATAAGAAAAATCCACTACTTCCAAATGATATTGCAGAATGTATTCGTTTTGTGGTAGACTTGCCAGAACACGTAAATATCAATAGAATTGAGGTGATGCCTACTTCTCAATCTTCTTCGCCTTTAACTGTCTATTGCCAAGAATAATATAAATAATAAGAGTAGCTTATGAAAGAATTGTCAAATAAATATTTAAATTCACTATTTGATCGCCATAAATCATTAGAATCTATTAGGCAAGATATTGTAAATGCAATCGAAATCATGGTAGAAAGTGTAAAAAATAAAGGCACTATTTTTGTTTGCGGTAATGGTGGTTCAGCGGCGGATGCTGAGCATATTGTTGGCGAACTTATGAAATCTTTTGTAAAAAAACGCCCAATATCTGAAAAGTTTGCTATTGATTTCAATTCATTATTTCCTGATAAGATTGAATATTTTAAAAATCATTTAGAGGGGAGCATCCCCGCAATTTCTTTGGTAAGTTCCGTTTCGCTTTCAACCGCATTTGCCAATGACGTATGCGCTGATATGGTTTTTGCACAGCAAGTGTATGGGCTTGCAAAAGAAAATGATGTTGTGTGGGGAATTTCAACTTCGGGAAATTCTGTAAACGTCAATAATGCTCTTCGTGTAGCTAAGGCTTTGAATTGTAAAACAATTGCACTTAGCGGAAAAAACGGTGGCGAAATGGCAACTATTCCAAATCTGCTTGATGTTGAAATGAGGATTGCTTCTGATTTTACGCCAGATATTCAAGAATTACATTTGCCGATCTATCATTGCATCTGCGCGGTATTAGAAGAAGAGTTATTTAACTAATTGAATTTAATTTAAAATCTAGAAATAAAAAACCCCTTTGAAAGTAAAAATGCTTTTAAAGGGGTTGTGTTTTATACAATTGATTGTTTTTATTCTCTTTCATATCTTTCTTTAGCTACTTCATGCGAATAACCAGCGAAGTAGTATTGCTCGCCTTGAACTTCAATTATCAGTGGAAGAAGCGAGTTTGTGTCAACTATTTTAACATCAAGCAAGAAATTTTGAATTGCTCCTTCAAAAGCTGATTTTTCATCTTTTTCATGCAGATTTAGCGTTCCCTCTTGATTTTGAGAAATGTTTTCTTCTTCTTTTTCTTTATTTGTAAGTAGATGTGGAAAATCAATTTGTTTTTCAGTTGACTGAATTTTCTCTTCTTTTATAGCAAAAGTATAAAGATTTGGATTGATTTCTTTTTCTTTTAAAATGTTTTTGTAATTATCAAATTTTTTACCGTGCATAGAGGTTCTTAGTTTTGCAGGTTGATTTCTCTTGGCTGGCATTAGCTCAAAAAATAAGCGACTATCAGCAGTTTTGAAAAAACTATCATCACTTACAATATTCCAAACACCAGTAATTTTTGTTAGGAAATCAGGCTTATAGACTTCTTCTGCTGGGTAATAATCAAAGATTTTCCATTCTAGGCCTTTTTGTTGGCCACAAAGGTAGAAATAGCTTTTTCTTTGGAATTTGTTTCTTAGTCGGCTCGTTTTTGAATATTTAATACTATAGTCTATTTTTACAATTTTCACACGCGCGAGATTTAATTCAAAAGTGAGTTCAGAAACTTTATCAAATAATTTTCTGTTAATGTTTGCACTTTCTTGCCCGCTAATTTCTCCAACATTATGTATATAAATTTCTTCTATATCTTTGCTATATCTGAAGTTTTCTTCTAATTCATTATAAAAAGGCGCTTCTCTTGAGAATAAATCTTTATATTTTGGAAAATCGTTTACAAAATAATATTGCAAACTTTTTATAATTAGCTTATCAGCGGGATCTTCTGCTACTTTTTCAACAGAAAAAATACGATCATTATCAAGCAGGTTGCCATAATTATCAAATGCATAGTGTGCTTCTTTTTTGTTTTCACTTGCATCAATAAGTGTTCCACTTTCTTGAACATAATAGTTGTTTTGAATACATGTTTTACTTTCTTCACTAAATTCTTGCAGAGTGATATAATCTAGCTTAATTGCATCACCACGACGAGGTTTTTTAAACTCATCAAGATCTTGATTTGAAATAATAACGCTTGTGATAGAGCCTCTGCCATTATCAATTTCATAAGAATAATATTTTTTTGAAGTTACTTTTCTTGAGAAAAAACCAGTAAGTGTGCCAGCGTCAATTTCCATTGTGATGCAGGCATTTCTAAGGTTGATGATTCTTTGCTCTTCAGGGCTTAGCTTTATTTCTTCTTCTTCTTCTTCTTCTTCTTCTTCTTCTTTTGGCGCAACAAATTCTTCATCTTCTATAATTTCTTCAGTTGTTGAAGCTTCATTTGATGAGTTAGAGTTTTCACTGCTTGTAGGAGTTGTCTTATCTTCTTGATTTTCTACTAAATCATCTTCATTATTAGCATTGTTTGCATTATCATTTTTTTCAAAAGTAATGTTTAAACCATCTAAAATAGATTTTTGCTTTCTTCTATTTGATCTTGTTTCTTTTTCAGTTGTAGAAACTGCTTCATTTGATCTAGTTTCCTTCTCAACTGCTTCAGCTGGTTCAGAAGATTCATCTTTTGTGTTTTCACTTTTTTCAAGATTCTTCTCTTCTTCAATGTGTTCTTCTCTCGGAGTGATTTCAAGAACTGGTTCATCTTGACGAAGTTCAGGAAAAGCAGTTGCTTCATCTTCAATAGAATTTTCAATGGTTACAGGGATTTCTTCAGAATTACTTCCTTCGTCTGTTGACGCAGCAGAAGTATCTGTATTTGCCTCTGTTCTATTAGATTTTTCTTTTTCTTTTACTTCACTTTCTTCTAATTTGTGAATTCTGTCAGCTATTGCTTTTCTTTGCTTCTCTTTAAGCGCTTCATAGTCGATTGAGATAACTTTCTCTAAATAAGCATCATTTTCATATTTACTTGTTTCAAGTTCTAGTTGAGTTTCAGTATTGCTTGCAAAGGCAATTGTTAAGTCAACAAAAGCGAATAAAGTCAAAACATTAAGTGAGAGAATAAAAGAAATTATATTTTTCATAAGCACTGCCTTGAGTGAGGATTTTTAAAAGTTTGTACACATTAAAAACATTTTTAAGCAGAATAAGCAAGAATCAATTTAGCACGATTTAATTTTACAACCATTCATAAGGAGATAAGCTCGCTGATTTTTAAAAAAATCTTTACTTTAGTTGAGAATTTATATAATTTACAAACTAATTTTTTGAAAATAAATTTACACCTAAGGTTCTTATGGCTAATAATAATTTAAATAATTTAGATCTTTTTATTGAAAAATCTAAACTACTCAGCATTTATATAAATGAGTTTGAAAATATTGAGCAAGCTTTTACGCATATTATCCAGCTTTGCAAAAATAAAGATTTTTGTGAAATAATTTCCACTGATACTAAAAATAATAATTCTGATACCTTGTTAGTAAACGAAACTTCTTCTTTTGCTGAAATAAAGCGAAGAGAGAAGAAAATTATCAATGCTTCAGTTTTACAAGATTTAGAAAAAAGATTTGGAATAAATACTTATGAAAAATTTTCTACACTTTGTAAAACCAATGATATTGAATGCATTACAGATGAAATTTCTAATTATTTAGGTGGAATAGATATAGGATTGAGCTTTGCTGAATGTGCAGTTGCTGCAAGTGGAACTTGCCTTGTAAATTGTGCAAATGAAGAAATTCGCCTTGCAAGTATGATTAGTGAAATAAATATTATTTTCTTAGAAAAATCTAAAATATATCAATCTCTTGATGATATTTCTGATTTTATGGAACAACTTCTTTCAAGTGATGAAGCGCAGTGTATTACCTTTATTTCTGGGGCAAGTCGCACATCAGATATCGAGCGTATTCTTACAATTGGTGCGCATGGCCCTCTTGAAATGCATGTTGTTTTACTTGATAATTTAGCAGTTTAGAGTAATAGTATGAAAGATAAAAAAAATATAAACCTCCCAACTTATAAAAAAGAAATTAATAAAAGTCTTGAAGATGAATTTCTCAAACAAACTCTTGATACTTTTGCTGTTGCTTATAGAAAAAGTAGGGCAAACGC
>CAYJIN010000114.1:0-6183 GCA_964370245.1 uncultured Desulfovibrionaceae bacterium | reverse complement strand
AAATAAGTTTCTAAAGTTGGAATAAAAGGCGCTAAGTATTCTTGCTCCTTCAATAAAGGGAGCATAACTTTTGCTGAGGCGGAGAGAACAGAATCAAAGCGTGGCACTTGATATGGGCATGAATATTCAAAACCTTCAAAGCTTTCAGCAACTTCATCGCTCATTTTGCTCATAACTTCTTTATCGCACAATACAGCGCCAGTTACTTCATCTTTAAACATTGCGCCTTCAAGATAAGCATTTGCCACATCAACACAAGGAGGATAGAGGCAGTGACGGCACTGATCTGGGAAGAAGTTCCAAACAACTTTATTGTTTTCATCAAGATGTTCATGGAAACGAACAATTTTATAGTTATTGATATTCAAATCAGGTGGGTTTTGGTGTGTGCCTGTTTGTTTAGTTTTATTAGCCGGTAAACCATGCCAATCTTTGCAAGCAAGCTGACAACCACGGCAAGCAGTACAACGTGTTGTATCTACAAGGAATGTTTTTGACATAATGGTATCCTCTCTTTACGCAAGTTCAGTAAGTTTATCAGCTTTACGGATGTTAACACAACAAGCTTTTGTTTCCGGAATAGTTGTATTTGGATCATACACGGAGATTGTCAAACGGTTTGTTGAGTCACCACAATCTGGAGTTGTCCAGCCATAAGCAAATGGCATACCGATAAGGTGAACAGTTTCACCCATAACTTGGAAAGGACGAACACGAATTGTAACCATAGCAATTGCTTCCACACGACCACGCGCACTTTCAATAATAACACCATCGCCATTAGCAATGCCTTTTTCTTTTGCAAGCTCATGGCTCATTTCAACATAAAGTTGTGGTTCAGCTTCAAGCAAGTTAGGCACGTTACGTGTTTCACCACCACCACACCAGTGTTCTGTTAAACTATAAGTTGTAAGAACAACTGGGAAGTTCTGATGTTTCTGAATTATGCAATTCACCACAAACTAACCAATCTAACTTATCAACTGCTGCACGCATTTTGTTTGAGTTAGGGAAGGAGTTAAGTGGGTTTACGCCAACAATAATAGCACCTTTCATATTACCATGAAGCATTTTATCCATTGCATACATGTAAGAATAATCTTCACCTGGTTCACATTTTGGAATATAATTATAACCAAAATCATTTTCAGGTGTAGCATTTTCTCCATACCAAGCTTTAAGAAGTGAAGTTACGTATTTAGGACGATTTCCCCACCAGTTTACGCTATTTTCAATATGGGTTACAGGAGTGTTAGCTTTTTGATAGCTTTCAAGGTTTTGCCATGATGAAAGCGGAATGTTATGATAGCCTGGTAAGATGTGGTAAAGAAGGGCATGGTCAGTTGAACCTTGTACGTTTGGTTCACCACGAAGTGCGTTAACACCACCACCAGCAATACCAATATTACCAAGAAGCAATTGAATCATAGCAGCACAACGGATGTTTTGCACACCTTTTGTATGTTGCGTCCAACCTAAAGCATAAAGGAGTGTTCCTGCTTGATCTTTTTTACCAGTATTTGCATACGGTTCGTATACTCTGATAAGATCTTCTTGTGAAATACCTGTAGTTTTTGAAACATTTTCTAAGGTATAACGTGAATAGTGATCTTTCATAATATTGAATACACAACGCTTATCTTTCAAAGATGCATCACGCAATGGTGCGCCATTTTCATCTTTTTTGAAAGTCCAAGTTGAGCGATCGTATTGACGAGTTTTTGGATTATAACCGCTGAATAATCCATCTTCAAATTTAAAATCGTCTGCAACAATGAATGAAGCATTTGTATTATTCACAACATAATCGTGTTGATGCAAATTATTTGTCACGATATAGTTGATAAGCCCACCAAGGAATGCAATATCAGTTCCTGAACGAATAGGCACATGGAAATCGCAACGAGCTGATGTACGTGAGAACTTAGGGTCAACATGGATAAGCTTTGCGCCATTATCTTTTGCACGCATAATCCATTTAAATGAAACTGGGTGATGTTCTGCGGCGTTACTGCCTATAATAAGAACAACATCAGCATTTTTAATATCAATCCAGTGGTTTGTCATAGCACCACGTCCGAACGACTCTGACAGAGCCGGTACAGTTGGACTATGTCAGACCCTTGCCTGGTGGTCCATATGGACAACACCGAGGCCGCGTAAACCTTGATGGATAACAGCACATTCTTCGTTAGAAGCATGTGAAGTACCCATATGACAAATTGATTCCCAGCGGTTTACTGTTTCACCTTTGTCATTTTTTTCTATAAAGTCTTTATCACGTGTATCTTTAATACGACGTGCGATTGTTTTTAATGTCCAATCCCAATCTTTTTCAACCCATTCAGTGCTGTGTGGTGCACGATACATAGGTTTTACAAGACGGTGATCGCTTGAATACATAGTAAATAAAGATGCACCCTTGGCACAAAGTGCGCCTTCGTTAACAGGGAAATCTGGGTCACCTTCTGTGTTAAGTAGTTTATTATCGCGCACATAAGCAATAACTGAACAACAAACTGAACAGAATGGGCAAATAGTAACAACTTCTTTTGCACCTTCAATTTTTAGCTTGCCAACATAAGCTTTTGCTTCTTTCACAGCTGCGCCTAATGATCCTAAGCTTAGGCATGCCATGCCGCCAAAAGCCGTAACCATTTTCAAGAAACTTCGACGTGAACTTTCCATAAATATCTACATCAAGAGAAATAGTATATTATTAAAAGTAGCAATTTGTAGATTTTTTACTAAATTGATAAGTCCTAAACCATTCAAATATAGACAGAATTTCAATAATTTGTAAAGTAATAATTTTGAATTTCCCTTGCTAAGAATTTCACATAGCCGTTGAAGCTTCTTAAATAAAGATATAACACTCTATATTTATTTATTGTTTTTATTTAAAACTTTATTCTAAAATTCAAATTCTCTTTGATTAAGAAACTATAATTCTACCATTATGTAGATTTTTGCATTATCACTAAACTTAGTCAAAGCTAAGAATTTCAAGCATGCAATAAGCACTATCTTATTCGCATTGCATCGTCAATAAGGTAGAATATTATGAAAAGGTAAGTAAAATATGAGTAAGTAATAATCAGTTAGAATGTAATACCAAGAGCTTTCATGCGTGAACGTAAAGTTGAAGGTGCAAGCCCAAGGATTTCGCTAGCACTACCCTTTCCTTGAATTTTTCCCTTTGATTGGGTGAGCGCCTCTTGAATTTCAATAAAATATCTTTCTTTCTTGCTTGATTTAAGTGTGCTTTCAGCTGGCAAGCTAGGCGCAAGAAATGAATCAAGAAATGAAAAATCTAGTTCTTTTTTCTTTAGTTCTACAGCATTAATCAATGCTCTTTCAACAGCATAGCGAAGTTGTCTTACATTGCCTTGCCAGGGATATTTCACTAAATAATTAAGCGTTGAATAGGATATTTTAGGTGCTTTATTTATTTTAAATTGCTGTGCATACATATTATAAAAATATTCAATAAGGAGAGGTATATCTTTTTTTCTTTGCGAAAGAGGTAAAATTTCTATTGGATATACATTTATTCTATAAAATAAATCTTCTCTGAATGAACCTTCCTGCACCATTTGATATAAATCTCTATGCGTTGCAACAATAATACGCAAATCTAATTTTATGCTTTTATCACTTCCTACTCTTTGAATTGTATGATTTTCTAAAACTTTTAGAAGACGCACTTGCGCATTTTTTGAAAGTTCACCAATTTCATCAAGGTATATTGTACCGTGGTTTGCTTGTTCAAAATAGCCTTTATGTGTTTGAATTGATGAAGTATATGCCCCCTTTTCGCTTCCGAATAATTCGCTTTCGATGAGCGATTCTGCTATAGCCCCACAGTTTACTGCTATAAAAGGTTTATTCTTTCTCATTGATAAAGCATGTATACTTTCAGCAACTAATTCTTTTCCAGTTCCTGTTGCGCCTGAAATAAAAACTGCTGTATCGTATTTTGCAATAATTTCAACTTGCTCAAGCACTTTTTTCATATTTGGACACATTTTTAATTGTTCGATGTGGTTATGTGGTAAAACACCCTCTGAAGATAAATTAAGCGTTATTTCAGGATATTTACTATAATATGAACATATAATTTCACGAAGAAATGGACGTAACTCTTTCAGAAGCTCTGCTTCCTTTTCGGTATAAATATCTTTTTCTAATGAAGAAACTTTTAGATAAGTAAATTTCTTTTTTTCACTATCAACATCAATACAAATTGTCATACTAGAAAGAAAGTTATTTGAATGCCCAGCTTTTTTACTTGCCTTACTTTCATCCTTGTTATTTTGCTTTATATAGACTTTATCAAAATTTTCCCCGTAAAAGAATTTCATTCTTTCAAGCACTGAATTTGTTTTCATTGTATAAAAGGAATAAGAATCTGAAAAATCGTCTTCATAACTAATGAAATTAATAATGCTTTTATCTTCTACATCAGTGATAGAGGCTCGTAAACTGTCAAATGAAATTTTTTCTTTTAAATAATTTACAATGAAACGCACAGCATCTTCTTTATGAAGTGAAAGCAAAGCGTGCCTGCAAAGCTCTTCATAATCTAAATTTGAGTTTTTCATTTATACCTCTATCACTGCTAAAATTAAGTTTTATATACTTAATGCAATTTCTAATTAATGCCCGATAAAGTCAACTCTTTTAAGTAGTTCTGCATATTCAGCATTTGTTATAATTGAAGTTATATGCCCTGTGAAAAATGCTATAAAAAACAAACTCATAAAAAGTGAAATAACTAAAGCTGTATAATTAAAAGAAGATATAGATTCAGTTTTACTTTTATTGTTTAAACAATTTCGGTTCGGAACAGCATTCACACATTGCTGGCAACCAATGCATTCAGGCGTATGCACAACTTTCTTTTTATGAACTTCAATATCCATTGGGCATGCCTTTGAACAAAGCTTGCATTGCACACATTCATCTTCATTTCTTCTTATTTTAAAAGGCGAAAGAAGGCTGAATAGTCCCATCAACGCACCATAAGGACATAGATATTTACAGAAGAAACCACGAAAAAGAAAGTTGAGAAAAAGCAAGGTAAAAAGAATCATTAAACTCTTTGAAGTTGGGTAAAGAAGCAAATGAAGCATTTTCGCATCAGATATTTTATTATAGGAGGAAAATAAAAACATCTGCACATCACGAACTTCCATTGAGAAAAAAACGAGTTTTAGAAATCCAAAAGGAAGATAATATTTTACAAGCAATAAAGGATAATGCAAAAGCTTTGGCATTCTTAGCTTCAAGCCTTTTTCTGAAACAAATTCAAAAACATAGCCAAAAGGGCAAAGATATCCACACAAACTTTTTTTGAATATTGCACTTATAATTATTGCTGATAAAAATATCGTCAAACCTGCTGGATGAAGAGGATCATACATGCCTGTTAATACAAGCTGTTTCAATCCTAAAACAGCACTTAATGGCAAAAAAGCCTCAACGCCAGCTGGTTTTGTAACGTCAAGATTACCCGCAAGTAATGCCATATAATAAAAATAAAACCTTAGCCCTATACCAAGAACATAAATAAACATTACTAACTGTAATGCCTTACGAGAATTGTTTATTATACTGTATTGTAATTTTTTTATTGTTTCTGATAGCATTTTTTATTTATTCATTCCTTATCTAGTCTAAAGCTTTTTCTTTATAAAATGTACAAACTCTAACATCTTATGCTCTATTAATTTTTAAATTATTATGAAGTATATCCTTTTTATTTATTATTCAAAATGATGAATACATATAAGCAAAGAATATGCCAACATGTAAACAAATAAAATCAGCTATTTACGATTAAATCGAAAAATATATTTTCGCAGATTTCGTGGATTTCTAACAAGAATAAACCCTATCACACTGAAAATACAATAAAAATAGAAATCATATGCCACGAATTAAATTCGTTTTATTTTTAACTCTTTCTTAAATAGATTTGTAACACAAACTTCAAAATTGTAACAGACTTGTAATAGATAGCTTAAAAATGTCACACAATAGTCGCATAAATGTCACACAATTACTACTTAGCTGTCATTTTTTTGTAACAAAATATCAGTAGAACTTTTGAAATAAGTTCATAGAAATATGTTGCTTACAATTTTACAAGTTTACTTAGGAGTGTTTATAAAATGTCTA
>CAYJIN010000113.1:0-6201 GCA_964370245.1 uncultured Desulfovibrionaceae bacterium | reverse complement strand
CCAACCTAGTGATTAACAGTCACCCGCTCTGCCGATTGAGCTATCGGGGAATGACTTTCAACTTGTCGTTGCGTCGTGAAAAGAGTTCTATATAATTTTTGCTTACTCGTCAAGTAAAAAATGCAACTTTTTTAAAGTTTTTTTTATTTTTTTTTAGAAAATATGATAAATGTTTGAAATTACTATTTTTTCCAACCTTCTTTTCCTACTAAGTCAACAAAAGAAACTTTACTTATTTTCTTGCTAAAGAACTTATCCTTCTCACGGCGAACTCGAATAAGGTCTTGTGTTCTTTTTTCATCGCCAACGGGTAGAACCATAATTCCGCCATCGGCTAATTGACTAAGAAGACTTTCAGGAATAACTGGGCCACCTGCTGCAACTAAAATTCTATCGAAAGGTGCGCCTTCTTTCCAACCAAGTGTTCCATCGCTTAATTGTGTGCGAATATTTTTCATGCCCATTTTTTCAAAGCGTTCTTTTGTTGGGAAGTAAAGTTCTTTTATGCGTTCAATTGTATAAATGAATAAGCCCATTTGATAAAGCACTGAAGTTTGATAGCCAGAACCTGTTCCAATTTCAAGAACAGTCATTCCTTTTTTTGCTTCTAAAGCTTCGCTCATAATAGCAACAACGGAAGGCTTTGAAATTGTTTGCCCAAAACCTATAGAAAGAGCAGTGTCTTCATAGGCTAAATGTGAAAGATAATCGGGGATAAAATCGTGGCGAGGCACTTGGCTCATGGCGTTTAGCACATTCTCGTCTTTTATTCCACGTGCACGTAGTTGATCGATAAGTCTTTTTTTAGGAATTCTGAATTTGTCGATTGTCATATTGATTTATTGTTACCTAATTGTTCTTATAAGCAGTGGCTTACAAGTATTGTCATACGCAAAAATCTTACGCTTTGCAAGAGTTCTTACTTGACATTGAAAATAAAACATTCTAGAGTTTTTAAAGAGTTAATAGGATTAAAGGCATAAACCTAAAACTTGGGAGAAATAGTATGTTACATGTATCAGATATTATGTCCAGCCCGGTTTTTTCATTATCTAAATTAGATAATTTGCTTGATGTGCGTCAACTCATGGAATTGGCAAATATTCGCCATATTCCCATAACTGATTCTGAAGGAAATTTTGAAGGTATTGTAACTCATCGTGATTTACTGCAACTCACAATTTCTAAGCTTGCCGGAATAACGGAAGAAGAGCAAGATGAATTAGATAAAGGTATTGCTTTAATAAGTGTTATGCGAACAGATGTGCGCTGTGTAAACTCTTCCGATTGCTTAAAAGATGCAGCAAAAATTCTTTATGAGCATAAATATGGTTGTTTACCTGTTTTGGAAGGTAAAAAACTTGTTGGCATTATTACAGAAGCTGACTTTCTTCGCTTTACTATTACGCTTATTGAAAATTTAGACGATTAAAACGTATAATCTAAATAAGTTATATAAATAAGTAAAAGCAAGTTTAGGCAAGAGCATAAACGTAATTCTATAAAGCAATCTCTGAAAGATAGAAATGCTATTATATAGCTAACATTTTGATATTTTAGTAGATACTCTAAAGTAGTGTAGAAAGTATAAAGGAGAAGAAGGCGAAAACCGCCTCAACGTTTGATATGAGAAAAAATAAAGGCAGTTCTTTTGTAGCTCAATTTTTAATATGTTTTTTTGCGGCTTTGCTTGGTGGAGCAGGATATCTTCTGTTTAACGATACTTTAGCGCCTGTTGCTAATATTTCACCTGAAAGCGGGCAAGTTTCGCTTGATACAAACTTCAAGCTTGATGTTGTTGACGAAAAAACTGGCTTAAAATCAGTCTACATTGTTGCAAAACAAGGCGAAAAATCTTTTGAAATTGCTGGTGAAACTTTGCTTGCAAAAGAAAAAGCTTTTTCAAAAGAATTTAATATAAAAGATTTAGGTTTAGGCGAAGGCGCTTTCACGGTTGAAGTGGTAAGTCTTGACGCTTCATACGCTAAAATTTTGGGCGGTAATGAAAGCATTCAAAGTTTTACCTTTGATTTAGACGCAAAACCACCTAAAATTTCAATGCTTTCTGGTCCAGCTAATATCAAGCGTGGTGGCGCTGGAATGGTAAGCTATAAAGTTTCTGAAGATGTGCAGAAAACAGGTATTGTCATTGATGGTCAACTTTTCCCAGCATTCCCAGCAAGTAATTCAAAAGCTGAAGCAGGGGAAGGTGACAAAGCTCTTTATTATAACTGCCTGTTTCCATTCCCTTTTGAAGTGAGCATTGAAAACTTCAAACCGCAAATTATGGCGCAAGATTTAGCGGGAAATATTACCACTGATCGCCTTATTACAAATAGTGTTGACTATGTATACCCTACAGATGTAGTAAAAATTTCAGATAATTTCCTCCGTAATAAAGAAGATGAATTTAGAAAAATTCTTCCAGATAGTGATGAACCAGTTCTTGAGCTTTATAAAAAAATCAATAATGATATAAGAAAAGAAAATCAAAAAGCAATTATTGAAATAGTTAAAGGAACAGCCCCAACTTTCTATTGGTCTGGTGCTTTTCAGCAACAACCTCGCTCTGTTTCAAGAGCAAACTATGGCGATTCACGCACCTATATGTATAATGGCGAAAAGATTGATTTTCAAACACATATGGGGCTTGATTTAGCTTCAACAACACAAGATATTGTACGTGCTTCAAATAAAGGGAAAGTTATTTTTGCTGATTATTTAGGCATTTATGGATATACAGTAATTCTTGATCATGGTCGCAACCTTCAAACTCTCTATTCGCACTGCACTACAATGAATGTTGAAGTGGGTGATATAGTTGAAAAAAATGCAGATTTAGGCACAAGCGGAATTTCAGGCCTTGCGGTTGGCGATCATGTGCATTTTGGTGTTCTTGTTGGCGGTGTTGCTGTGCAACCTCTTGAATGGCTTGATGCTGTTTGGGTGAGAAACAACATAACCTCCCGTATGAACTATTAATTATACGTTTTTCATTCTAAGAATAAAAATAATAAAGCTCCTTCACATAGTAAGGAGCTTTTTTTTAGTTTTTATCTTCTACTTACAAGAAAAATGCTAGGCATATATCACTGCTGCAATATCAATGAGCATAGAATAATCTAAAATTTCAATACGGTTTTTTGTATAATTGCCGATGATTTTTTTATCGCGCAGTATTGAAATACTTCTATTCACAGATGAGCGGTGCACAGAGAAAAATTCAACTAGCTCACGTTGTGAAATTGCAGGAGTAAATGTGTGTGCAAACTTATTATATGCAGCCATATCAAGCAGTAACCGGGCGATATTTCGTAATAAATCATGTGTGCCCATTTCATTGATTCTCGTCAGTAAAGCTGAATATTTTACGCCAATGCTTTCCATAATGAGGTAAGAAAGCTCTGGTTTTTCTTCAATTAAATTTCTTATAAATCGAATAGGGAAACGCACAAGAGCAGCATCTTCAATAGCGTGATAATGGCTTGGTAGAGCCGTATGGCCAATAATATGCATTTCAAAACAAAGCGAGTTTTTTCCTAAATAAAAAATTGGGAGCATATTTTTATTGATGGAACGTGAGAATTGTAAAAGGCCAGATCGAAGAAAGTAAACATAATTAGGGTCATACTTAAGCATGTTGCCTTTCTGAATGCGCATAGTAACGCCTTCATCAATGTAGTTTTCCCACACAGAGCTTTCATTATAAATAAAATAAGAAAGCTTCGGGCGCAATTGTGCATCTTGAACATCTGAAATAATGGAACTTGTTTGCTTGAGATACACTTCTAAACCCTCACCTTTTTATACTACTAACGCTGAATTTTATGATAAAGAAAATTTTTATAAAGTCAATTGCAAAAATATTTTTTAGCAAAAAGCTCTGATATACACTTGTTGACCTTTTTGTAAGATGTTGATATTCTATGAAATCAAATAGAAGATTATTTTTAGGAGAAAGAAAAATGGTATATGTTGTTGCAAAAATATTTCCCAAAAAGGAAATGAGAGCAGAATTTGATATTCTTGCTAAAGAACTTATTGAATTAACAAGAAAAGAAGACGGATGCATACAATATGTGCTCACAACTTCTTATGAAAAAAAGAAAGATGATGAAGAAATGCTTTGCTTTGTTGAAACATGGGCTTCAAAAGAACATTTAGATGCGCATGGAAATTCTGAACACTTTAAAAGACTTATTCCACAAATAGGGGCAATGTGTTTGAAAGAAAGTGAAGTTGAAGTTTTAGAAGATTGCTTCAAATAAAATTTATTTCCTTATAAAAAAAGAAAAGCACTTCAATTGAAGTGCTTTTTTAGGTTAAGATATATTATATAATACTATTTTTTGATATCAGTCTTGAAGAGGAAATCACGGCATGCAGAACGATATTTGAAAAGATCTGCGCCTTCAAGTTCGTCTAGTTTTTTATCAAGACCAAGTGAAGCAAGTTCTTCACCCACACATTGTGTGATAAGGAATGGAAGCTGTTTATCATTTGCTGCTTCAGAAATAAATTTCGCAGCATTTGAAGCTTCTTCTTTTGTAAGGTAACGGAATTCGCCATTATCATTGAGCGGGATAATTTGTAATCTGCATTCAGCATCAGCAAATTTTTTCGCCATTTCAACTGTTGCTGCAACGTCAGCAGCGCTAGGTGCAGGATTGAATTTTCCGCCTGTAGCAGCATTAATCATATCATAAATTGCAGGCTCACCAAAGAAGTTTACTTCTAATTTTTTCACAAGCCCTTTATCAATAAGTTTTTGTGCAAGTTCTGGTTTTCTGCCGTCAACACGCAAGCAAATGGTTAATCCACCCGCTGAAAGGTTTTCTACTAATTCAATAAAATTATCTTCTTGACCATCTGGGCAAAGTGAAGGATAGAGGCCTGAAATCCAGCCATGAAGCAAGTCAGAACGAGTTACACTCCAACCAAGTGCATTTTGTGAAATAAGATAGCCAAGAATTTCGCCAGAACCTTGTTTGATAGCTTCACCATCAGTATACATTGGAAATTCAACACCTTCTGGGTTACGATAAAGCGAAGGGCGATTTGTGCGATAAAAAGTGTTAAAATCGTCTTTATCTGCTTGAAAGTCTGTTTCTTCCCAAGTTTGGTCTTTTGACTTTAGATAAGCTTTTACGATTTTACAGCGTAAGCAATTAGGTGCAGTAAAAAGATGATGCATAGTTTGTATCTCCTCTATATAAAGTTAAATTTAATTTTAAAATTTCTAGCATGTATGTAAAAAATATCACATGTGCATTTTTTATCAAGCTAAAAGTTAAAATGCTTCAAAAGATACTTTTTAAATAAAAAGAGATTATTTTTAGTTTTTACGAAGAAAGAACTTGAAAATAATCTCTTGCTTTAGATAATTAGAATGTTACTACATTCTTTATTTTTGTTTTATAAAGAATTTTGAGCAGATTCATAATGTAAATAATCTTCATCGAGTGTTGGGTCAAAAATCTTTTGCG
This sequence comes from uncultured Desulfovibrionaceae bacterium, assembly GCA_964370245.1. Lineage (GTDB taxonomy): Bacteria > Desulfobacterota > Desulfovibrionia > Desulfovibrionales > Desulfovibrionaceae > CAYJAZ01. The sequence continues at coordinate 715 of CAYJIN010000113.1, read as the reverse complement.
CACACACAAGAGCTTGACGCTCACCAAAAACATACACAATATCGCCAACTTTCAAAGTGCTTTGAGCATTGAGATTTGAAATGAGCGTATTATCTCTTTTCACTGCTAGCACACTAATGTTGGCAGACTTTGGTAAAGCAAGCTCAACAAGATTTTTATTTTCAACAAAGCAATTTTCCTCAACTCGATAAGAAACCATTGATAATTCAGAAAATTCACTTGTAAGGCCTTTGAGAGAAGAAGCAGAATCTTCAGTATTAAAGGCTTCATAGTTGTCATTACGAATTTTGAAAATAAGTTCTTGCGTTTTTTGTTGTGGTAAAAGGTAATAATCAAGAATATGCGCAAAAACACCGATAGATGCTTCAAATTCTTCAGCAATTACTCTATCTGCGCCAAGTTCTTGTAATACAGAAGTTTCGGCTAAAAAACGAGTTCTTGCAACAATAAACAGGCTAGGGTTCAACTTTCTTGCTGTTGCTGTTATCGCTCTAATTGCAGCAGGGTCAGGGGTGAGGATAGCTAAAGCACTTGCTTTTGCAATGCCCGCATGCTGGAGAATGAGTGGCAAGCTTGCATCGCCGTGTTTGATTGGTTCAGTTGAGCGAAATTTTGCAACAGTATCAGGGTTAGCTTCTAAAATTGAGTAAGGAATTTCAGCTTCTTTTGCAACTTTTGCTAAGTTTTTTCCGCCCACACCAAAGCCAACAATAAG
>CAYJIN010000112.1:2293-6250 GCA_964370245.1 uncultured Desulfovibrionaceae bacterium | reverse complement strand
AAAAAAGCAATATAAAAAAGATGAGCAAGTAAACATTAGTTTATTTGCTCTTCTTTATTTTATCTTTCGTGTCGTAAGACACGATTATTAAGATTAATGATATAAGGCACTCCTTATTTGAAATTTAATCTAATCTTTGACTTTGAATATATTCTTGAATAATTGACAGTGGTGCTCCACCACAAGATGAAGCAAAGTAGCTTGGCGACCATAGTGCGTTGTCATAAAGTTTTTCTTTAATGCTTGAATAATCTTTTTTACGAATTAACCTACTTGAAACACCTTTCAAGGAATTAACAAGATGAGAAATAGCAATTTTGGGTGGATAGGTTACAAGTAAATGCACATGATCATCTTCACCATTAAATTCTATGAGTTCTGCTCCAAAATCTCTACACACTTCTTCAAATATAGTTTTTAAATCTTCAAGTATTTCATTGTTAAAGACATTTCTTTTGTATTTTGTAACAAAGACCAAATGTACATGTAAATCAAATATACAATGCCTACCAGTTCTAATATGTTCATTTTGAGAAGTATCTTTCATTAAATTTCCTATTTTAGTCTTGACAATATGATTTAGACCAATTATATTATAAGTATGAAAAAATTGCAAGCATACAAATTCAAGCTCAAAATGAACGGCAAAGAAAAAGAAGAAATTCTTTTCAGAAAATTTGCCGGTTGTTGTCGTTTTGTTTGGAATAAAGCTCTTGCAATAGAAAAAGAAAATTATGAAAATGGAAATAAAAGATTAGGCTATACAAATCTCGCAAATATGATGAAGGAATGTAAAGATTTAGAAGAGTTTTCATTTTTAAAAGAAGCTCATTCCCAGATTTTACAACAATCTTTAAAAGATTTGGATAAAGCTTATAAGAACTTTTTTAGTAAAAGAGCTTCTTTTCCCAAATTTAAATCTAAAGGAGTTAAAGATTCATTTAGATTTCCGCAAGGTTGTAAGCTAGATCAAAACAACTCACGTATCTACTTACCTAAGATTGGTTGGATAAAATATTTCAATCACAGAGCCGTTGAAGGGGTGATTAAGAATGTCACTGTTTTATTGAAAAGTGATTCATGGTATATTTCTATTCAAACAAAATTAGAAGTTAGTGAACCAACTCATGCTTCAAATTCTTCTGTTGGGATAGATCTAGGCATTACAAAATTTGCCACTCTTTCAACTGGTAAAGTCATATCTCCAGTTAATGTTTTACGTAAATATGAAAATAAGCTAGCAAAACTACAAAGACAACTTGCTAAAAAAGTATTACGTTCTTCTAACTGGAAAAAGATTAAAAGAAAAATTTTAAAGCTCTACACAAAAATTGCTGACACACGTAAAGATTTTTTACATAAAGCAAGTCATAATATATGCAAAAACCACGCTAAGATTATGCTTGAAGATTTAAAAGTTTCTAATATGTCAGCTTCAGCTAAAGGTAGCCTTGAAAATCCAGGTAAGAATGTTAAAGCAAAAAGCGGATTAAATAAAGCGATTCTAGATCAAGGTTGGTTTGAATTTAGAAGGCAACTTTCGTATAAAAGCGAATGGCTTGGAGGTAAAGTAATACTTGTTCCTCCACATAATACAAGCCAAAGATGTTCTTCTTGTGGATATACCTCAAAAGAAAACAGAAAAGCACAGTCAAAGTTCAACTGTGTTGGCTGTGGATTTCAAGTTAATGCTGACTACAATGCAGCAATAAATATCTTGGCGGCAGGGCTTGTCGTTACAGCTTGTGGAGTAGATGCACTAGTATCTACAGTGAAGCAAGAATCACTCTTAGCTGTTTAATTCAGCTAAGAAGCCTCTTCATTTAGGGTGAGGAGAATGTCACAGAAGAGGCAATGAATAAAGGGAAAGCTTTAAAAGCCTCATATACGCATCATCAAAGATATGCTGATATGCAAAAGCTTTTAGATGAAAATAGTTTTGATTGCATTATACCTTTTCACAACAATGAAAGAATAGCACCCTATCTTTAGTATTAATCCTTCATCGAAAAAGTTTCTAAAAATTCAAGAGCTTCTTTTTCATTAAATTCTTTTTGCATAGCAAGCGACATAATTGCAATGCCATCAGCGCCATTTTCAAAAACAGGCTTTGCATTTTCTTGATTAATTCCACCAATAGCAAGAAGATTCAGCGAAGTATTTTCAAGAGATTCTTTAATACTTTTTAAAAAAGTAAGCCCTCTTCCCTCTAAACCTTGCTTACAATCTGTTTCAAAAACATGCCCAGCTAAGAGATTTTGTAAATTTAGAATTTGCATTCTATCTCTAATAAATTCAGCTTCTTCTATTGAATGAATGGATACTCCAAAAGGAATATTTTTCATCTTTTCACTGAGGTTTTTCTGTGAAATCAATTCTTTATAATTCAAAAAAGAAGTATGAATTCCGCATTGATATTCCAAAGCTAAATCATAGCTAAAAGAAATATCAGCATTTAGAAATAAAGGCATAGAATAAGAATGGCAAAACAAAGCTAACTCTTTGACAAGACTTTCAAATTCTTCTTTATTCAAATCTTTTTCACGTAAAATTATTCCGCCTAGTTTCAAAGCACTATCATCTATAATTTTTGACGAAGCTAAAACGAGAGCTTTTAAATGCTTTATAAAATCACCACTAAGTGCTTTTCTTTGCGTAACAATATATAATGATTGATTAGACATAGATATAATCAACAACAGCCGCTTGTAAGCCTTGTTTTTCAATAGCTTTTATTACTTCCTCAACGCTTCTTTCATCAGAAATAACAAATTGCGCATCGCCTTTTTCTTCCTCTTCGTGCCCACCAACACCTGTTTTGACACCAGCTGAGATACGTGTTGCGCAAATTTTTATAATATTATCGCGGAATTTTTCATTTTCACGTGTAGAAATATTTATGCTCGCATATGGCATAAATAAACGATATGCGCACATAATTTGCACAAGTTGTGGTTCATGCACATCTTTAGGATTGATAGACCCATCATTTACAATTGGTCTAAGCCTTGGGCAAGAAAAAGAAATTTCAGCATGCGGATATTTTTTCTGTATATAGTAGGCATGTAAACCTGTTGCAAAGGCATCTTTTCTGAAATCATCAAGCCCAAGTAATGCGCCAAAACTCACCCCACGCATTCCACCTATAAGCGCACGCTCTTGTGAATAAAAGCGGTAAGGATACACCTTTTTAGGCCCACCTAAATGCTTTTCATCATACACAATTGGATTGTAAGTTTCTTGATATACAGAAACAAAATCAACCCCTGCTTCATGCAATAAAGCATATTCATCTGAATTCATAGGATACACTTCAATGCCAACATTCGGGAAATATTTTCTCGCTATTTTACAAGCTTCAAGAATATATTCAACATCTGATTCTACTCGGCTCTCGCCTGTAAGAAGAAGAATATCTTTTAGCCCCGTTGCGGCGATAGCTTTCAACTCAATTTCAATTTCTTCAAAAGATAATTTTGCACGTGTAATTTCATTTTTACAATTGAAACCGCAATAAACACAATGGTTTGTACAATAGTTTGCAATATATAAAGGCGTGAACAAGCAAACAGTATTTCCAAAACGCATTCTGGTTACTTCTCTTGCTTTTTGTGCAATTTCTTCAAGCATTTCAAGTGCAACTGGCGATAGAAGAGCCGCAAAATCTTCAATATTAATATCAAGATAATTCTTTGCTAACACTCTTTTTACATCATCTTTTGTGTAAGAAGTAAAATCAACCTCTTCCATTTTTTGGATGACAGTATTCATCATTATATGATTTTTATCAATTTGCTCCATAGAGCTTAAATATTTCATTGACATATACGCACAACCTGTTGAAATATAATTAGGATATGTTTCTAAATTCAAAAAATTTATGAATTTAAAACATCTCCTAGTCTAAAAAGCCTGTTAATGGTGAAGAAGCAACAGCTTCTTTATCCAACACTCTAC
>CAYJIN010000112.1:0-2193 GCA_964370245.1 uncultured Desulfovibrionaceae bacterium | reverse complement strand
TCTAAAAAGCCTGTTAATGGTGAAGAAGCAACAGCTTCTTTATCCAACACTCTACCAAGGCCAGCTTTATACGCTGTTCGTCCTGCAATAATGGCATCTTTAAAAGCTTTTGCCATTGCTGGAATGTCACGAGCTGTTGCAATAGCCGTGTTTGCCATAATTGCCGCCGCACCCATTTCCATTGCTTCACACGCTTGTGAAGGTTTGCCAATGCCAGCATCAACAATAATTGGAAGATCAATTTCATCAATAAGAATTTGAATAAACTCTTTTGTAACTAAACCTTTATTAGTGCCAATTGGCGCACCAAGAGGCATAATTGCTGCCGCACCGGCATTTGCCATATCTCGTGCTGAATTCAAATCTGGATACATATAAGGCAGAACAATAAAATTTTCTTTTGCTAAAATTTCAGTTGCACGCGCTGTTTCATAGTTATCAGGCAGAAGATATTTACTTTCAGGGATAACTTCAATTTTAATAAAATCGCCACAACCACATTCACGGGCAAGCCTTGCAATGCGCACAGCTTCATCGGCATTTCTTGCACCAGATGTATTAGGCAGCAAGGTTACATTTTTAGGAATATAATCAAGAATATTAGCTATACCGCCAGCATTTGCACGCCTGAGAGCAAGGGTAATAATTTCAGTTTCTGCATGTTCGATAGCCGCTGTTATCAAATCAAGGCTGTATTTACCAGAACCTAATATAAAACGTGATTTAAATGTATGATTTCCTAATTTGAAACTATCTTGATTATCCATAAAAAACCTCTACTCTCTTGCAATTTATATATCAATTTTATCTAAAATAATTTGTGTTATAAGGCTTGCTTGCATGGAAGCACAAATTGAAACTCTTGGTGCAAACAATGTTTTTTCTTTCTGCACATCGCTTTTTTCATCACCGCACAGATAAAAATTCTTCATTTTCTTCGTAGCCTTAATTGCATTTGGATTGCCTATTCCAGCCATTCCGCTTGCTCCAACTAAAATTTTATCCTGCATTTGCATAAGCACTGTTTCAGTAATCATTGCTTTTGCATAAGCATCATCAAAAGCTTCACAAATGATTTGGCACTCTTGAAAAGTCGTCAAAATCAAATTTTCATCAAGCTTTTCATCCATTTTTATATAATCGAGGAAAGGATTAATCTTTAGCAATTTTTCGTGCAAGGCATCAGTCTTTTTTTTACCAATGTCCGCTAATTCGTAATTTTGTCTATGAATATTTGTAATATCAACCACATCAAAATCAGCTAAGATAAGTTTTCCAACGCCAACGCGCGCAAGTAAAGTTGCCACATGTGAACCAAGACCGCCAAGCCCCGCAATGCCAACGCAAGCAGAAGAAAGCTTTTCTTGCTCATCTTTGCCATGTCTAGCCTCTAAAGCTTTTTGTAAATCTTCTTTTGTTATGCTCAAACTAGCCACCACCAACAAAGTGCACTATTTCAAGGATATCATTATCAGAGAGTTCTCTATCCTTAAATGTCGCGCGTGGTATAACATTGCCATTCAACTCAACAGCAACTTTTTGCACGTCAAAACCTTTTGCTTGCAAAAAACTTTCTAGCGTTTGAGGTGATTGTAGTTTTTCTTCTAATCCATTTACTCGCATATATAAACCTTTATTATTTCTCATAAAAAAATACAGGATAATTATACTCTTGTAAAGCTTTTGCTATAAGAGCTTTTTGAGTTGATTCTCTCAAATCATTTATTGAAAAAGTCTGCAAATTTCTTTTGTTGCTTCTTCTACATTTTCAGCAGAACATATCGCAGAAACGATTGCAATACTATCGACACCGCAATCAAAAATTGATTTTGCATTTTTTGCGCTAATTCCACCAATTGTCATAAGTGGCATTGTTGAGCCAATGCTATCAAGATATGCACGCAGTTTTCTCATGCCATCTAAGCCCCATTCAGGTGCAGTATCTTTTTTTGTAGATGTAGCAAAAACGGGGCCAGCAGCAAGATATTGCACAGGAAGATTTACACTTTCTTTAAAAATTTCAAAAGTTGGCGTTGTAAGACCGATAATTTTATTTTCACCCAAAAGTTTTCTTGCTTCAAGTGGTGGCATATCGCTTTGACCAATATGTACACCAGCTGCATTTGAAGCTAAGGCCACATCAACTCTATCATTAATAAGAATTGGAATTCCTTTCACTTGAACTTTTTCAAC
>CAYJIN010000111.1:0-6326 GCA_964370245.1 uncultured Desulfovibrionaceae bacterium | reverse complement strand
CACTTTGATAATGAAATTGATATGGAATGGCTTGAAACAAAATCAGGCGCTGAAAAAATCAACATCAAACCACAAGTTGATAAATGGATTCTCAAAAGCGGTAAAGCTTTAGTTGTTCTTGCTGAAGGGCGTTTAGTAAACCTTGGTTGTGCAACTGGTCACCCATCATTTGTTATGTCAAACTCATTTACAAACCAAGTGTTAGCACAAATCGAACTTGCAACAAACAGCACTTTAGAAAATAAAGTATATATCCTTCCTAAAAAATTAGATGAAGAAGTTGCACGCTTACACCTTGATCGTCTTGGCGTAACACTTACAAAACTTTCTAAAGAACAAGCTGATTATATTGGCGTTGATGCTAATGGTCCTTTCAAACCAGATCATTACAGATACTAGAATTATTTCGTTATAAACATAACGAATATACAGTAAGTTAATAATTAGGATACTAGAGTGATAAACTTTAGTATCCTTTCTTTTTATGTAAAGATGAAGTTCAATTACCTCTTGCTATAATTTCCCTTTGCACACCTCGGTTTTCTACTAATTCTTAATCTTTCAAGAAACATCTCCCCCAACAAGCAACTACATAAAATAAAGACATTGTGCTTTTTTAGCGAAGCTTGAAAAAAAGTGCAATACAAAAGGAAAATTTTGTTGTAATAAATTCTGTATAAAAGTAATCTCTAAGACAAAATTTTCTGTGAAGTGTAAAATCTTTTGCAAAAATAAGATATTTGCTTAAGTTTTGAATGATTGAAGAAATTGCCTGCGTAAGCGTACTTAAGTACGTGCGTAAAGGCTATTTGTGAAAGCGTTCAAAAATTGAGTGAAGAGCTGTTTTTGCAGAAAATATTTTATAGATACACACATCAACAAGCAAAGCTGTTATTGTGAAAAAGAAAAAACAAAGAAAACTTAAAAAATCTGCACAAAGCCCAAGCACGTCAAAACCTATAAAACAACGCCCATATAAGCAAATAAAAACCTTGAGAAAATAATAACGATAAACAATTCAAGAAAATAGATTATTTTTCAAGCAATTTTTATAAAACAGAAAAACCACTTGCAAAACACAAAAAAATAGTTTAGTCTTACCAAGGTTATACGCTTTTTATAATTTTGCTAAATAGCTACAATTTAGATATTTAGTAAACTATAAACAGCTTAGGCCTTTATAGTGAAGTTTTCTTACAACTTTCACTATGTTTTTTATTGTATTAGGCTTATTTATGCATGGACTGTATAAATACTTCTTTAACTTCAAACCGAACGAGGCATCGGGTATGGGGGAAGTCAACAACACTACGCAGGCAAGTAAAAAATCTTGCTGTTGCGGTATAGTTCCATTTTTAGTGGGCTTGGTTGTGGCAATGTTATTTGGGTGGTTTGCCTACCCTTCGTTTATGTACACTAGTCAAGAGCAACCTATCATTTTTAACCACGTAGCACACGTGGAAAATGCTGGTATGGCTTGCGTAGACTGCCATTATTTACGTGAGGACGGAACTTTCAGCGGTCGTCCTACAACTGAAAGCTGTGCAACATGCCATAGCTTTGCAATGACAGAAAATCCTGAAGAAATTAAATTTATCGCTGAATATGTTGACACTGGCCGTGAAATCAAAGATGAATGGCTCAGCTATGCAAAACAGCCGGATAACGTATTCTTCCCGCACGCTGCACACTCAGTTGAAAACTGCGCACGTTGCCACGAATATGTATATCCACTTACAGATGAAGCTACCTTATGTGCTGAATGTCATATCGACATGTCAACATCAACTGCTTCTCCTGTTTACCATGAAAATATTATCTCCACTTACTCAAGTGAAACAATGATGATGTGGGAATGTGAAGAATGTCATGCTCTTCCAGGCCACAGATTCGGTCAATCAACAGCAAGTAATGCTTGCTTTGTGTGCCATAAGTAGGGGGTAATTATGATAGACAGACGTAGTATATTGAAATTATTAGGTGGTGGTTTAGCCGGTACACTTCTTACCCCTATGCCATACAAATTATTATATGATGCAGCTTACTGGACACAGAACTGGTCATGGATTCCTCGCTTGAAATATGGCGAAAATGCTTATGTTCCAACTGTTTCTAAAGTTTGCCAATCAGGCGCTGGTCTTTTGATTCGCACTGTTGATGGTAGACCAGTTCGCGCAGTTGGTAACCCTGATAACATTCTTAGCCAAGGCGGAATGACAGCGTTAGCAGCAACTCAAACTCAATTAGCATGCGCGCCTAGCCGTGTAAAAAAACCTTTAAAACGTTCACCTGATGGTGCTTTAATTGAAACAACTTGGGAAGAAGCAATGCAACTTCTCAACGTTAAAGTTAAAGGCGCTGGTAAAAGCATTGCTGCTGTTACAGGCGATTCAACAGGTAGCATTAAAGACCTTATCTCTGCTTTATTAAATAAATTAGGTTCAAAAGATTTCTATCTTATGCCTAGTGAAGAGCAAGTTGCTTATAAAGCTTGGAAAGATATGGGCGCATACGACAAGATTGGCTATGATACTGCAAATGCAGATTTCATTTTCTCAATCGGTGCTAACTATCTTGAAAATTGGGGTCCTGTTGTTTATAACCGTAAAGATTATGACACAAAACGCCCAACAAATGGTGAAAAAGCGCTTACTTTAGCCTATGCTGGCCCAGCGCAAACAAATACAGCTGCTTGTTCAGATTTCTATCTTCCATGCAAGCCAAATTCTGAATTTGTTGTTGCTCTTGGTGTTGCACACCTTCTTATCAAAAATGGTGCTAGCTCATCAGTTTCATCTTTTTCACAATTTAAAGACTTGATTCAAGTTTGCACTCCTGAAGCTGTTGAAAAGCTTACTGCTCTTCCACAAGCTCGTTTAATTGCTGCTGTTGAAGCATTGCAAAAAGCAAAAAGCCCACTCGTGATTGTTGGTGGTGAAAGCTACGGTTCAGTAGGTTCATTAGCAATCATGGCTGGTATTGCTTGTAACATGCTTTTAGCTGGCGGTTATAGCACAGGTAATTTGAAATCACTTATCGTTCCTGAAGGCGTTTTTGCTGAAAGCGATAGTTATGATACTTTAATGGAAAAAGACTTTGTTGCTTTTGCTCAAGCAATTGGCGAAGGTAAAAAAGCTGCTCCACAAGTTCTTATCACACATGAAGCAAACCCTGTATATGCACTTCCTGCAGATTCAGGCGCTAAAGCTTTAGTTGATAAAACAACTTACCATATTGCTTTATCATCTTTCTTAGATGAAACTACTGTTGAAGCTGATTTAGTTCTTCCTATTACTATGGATTTTGAACGTTTTGACGATGTTTACACTCCTTACGGTTCTGGTTTTGTAAACTATTCAGCAGGTCAACCAGCAGTTCCTCCGCCTTATATGGCTAGAGCTGCAGCTGATATTCTCTTTACACTTGCTACAAATCTTGGCTTATCATTTGACATTGCAAATGGTGCTGAACTTGTTGCAATGAAAGCTGAAAAAGTTGGCGCTGATATGGGTAGCCTCATTGAAGGTGAAACATATGTAAGCGATGAAACAGGCATGGCAAGTTTATTCTTCCCAGTAGATATCTTTGCGAAAGGAATGCAAGCAAAAGAAGAAGCAAAAGGCGATTACGCTATTGCAATTCAAGCTCCTACTAGCTTTGGTACACCAACAACCGGTATTCCTCCATTTTCAACAAAGCTCATCACTAACGAACAATTAATTGGCACAATGATGGTTGCTCAAGTGAATTCAGCAACTGCAGCTAAAGCAGGCGTAAAAGATGGGCAAAACGTAAAATTGAGCAATGCATTTGGCTCAGTTAGCGCTAAAGTTGCTATATATGAAGGCGTACAAAACGATACATTCCTCTTACCTTTCGGTTTAGGCCATACAGCATTTGATGCTTTTAGCCAAAATAAAGGTGAAAATGTTATCGCTCTTACCGGTGTTTCACGCGAAGCTGGCACAAACATTGCCAAATTTGCACCAATCTACGTAAGTGTTCAAAAGATATAGGGGAATAATATGGCTACTCCAACAGAACTTAATATAAAATGGGGTATGGTTATCGACCTTGACAAATGTACAGGCTGTGGAGCTTGTATGGTATCTTGTCAAGCTGAAAATAACCTTGCACCTGAAATTGATGCAAGCAACAAAGTTCGCTCTATGACTTGGATGCTTGTATATAGACTTACAAATGGCAAACAATTTCCTGACCATGAAGTTGCTTACCTTCCACGCCCTTGCATGCAATGCGGTAAACCCTCTTGTGTTGCTGTTTGCCCAGTTATTGCTACTGACAAACGTGAAGATGGTGGCATTGTAAGCCAAGTTACACCACGTTGTATCGGTTGCCGTTACTGCATGGCTTCTTGCCCTTACCACGCTCGTTACTTCAACTGGTTTGACCCTAAATGGGAAGGCGATTTAGCGCAAACTCTTACACCAGACGTTTCTACTCGCCCTCGTGGTGTTGTTGAAAAATGTTCTTTCTGCCACCAACGCTGGATGGCTGCAAAAGATCAAGCTCGTGTAGAAGGCCGTGATCCTTATAAATTAGCAGAAGGCGATTACCAAACTTCATGTACACAGGCTTGCCCTAACGGCGCAATTACTTTTGGTGATTTACTAAACCCAAGTCATAAAGTGTATGAATTATCACATTCAGAAAACGCTTTCAGACTTCTTGAACGTTTAGGAACTGACCCACAAGTATATTATACTTCAACACGTGAATGGGTACGCCGCCTTGGCGATAACTATCTTGATAACGAAAAAACTGGTGAACCACTTGGCAATATTGCCGGTGCAGGACATTAAGAGGTTAAATTATGGCTAATTATAACGAACCAATTGATGCTCAATTCTTCCCTGAAGGTTGCACACGCTGTTCATTCACCCAATTTTCTGTTTGGATGGCTGCACTTGGCGTTTTATTCCTCTGGGGTTTATATGCTGCTGTTATCACCTTGGCTAATGGCCTTGGCGTAACAGGCCTTGACGATTATTTCGGTTTCGGGCTTTGGATTACCTTCGACTTAGCAGTTATTGCTCTTGGTGCTGGTGCATTCTTCACTTCCCTTCTCCGTTATATCTTAAACATTGATGAATTAAAAAATATAGTAAACCTTGCTGTTGTGCTTGGCTTCCTTTGTTATTCTGGCGCTATGCTTATCTTAGTGCTTGATATTGGTCAGCCAATTCGTGCTTGGTTTGGTTATATGTATCCGAACGTGCACTCAATGCTTACAGAAGTTATTTTCTGTATTACATGTTACTGCATCGTTCTTATTATTGAATCAATTCCATTAACACTTGAAAACCGTCAATTTATGAAAAACAAAGTTGTTGCAGCTTTAGCACATAACTTCCACGTTTTCATGCCTTTATTTGCTGGTATCGGTGCTTTCTTATCAACATTCCACCAAGGTTCACTTGGCGGTATGTATGGTGTATTATTCGGTAGACCTTATGTTTACCGTGAAGGTTTCTTCATCTGGCCTTGGACTTTCTTCCTTTTCATTATGTCAGCTATCAGTGTTGGACCAATGTTCACAACTCTTATTGCAGCTACAATTGAAAAAATGACAGGCAAAAAACTTGTATCATACGAAGTAAAGCAATTGCTTGCTAAAATCGGTGGTACTATGCTTCTTATCTATTCAGTTTTCAAATGTTTAGATAGCTTTGCATGGGCAAACGGTTTATTAGCTCGTGAAGGTTTAACCTTTGATGAAATGTTCTACGGCACAATTTACGGTGCTTGGATGTTCTATATTGAACATATTCTTGCTATCGTTCCTGCTGTATTACTTCTTATGCCATCAGTAAGAAAAAATTCATGCGCTTACTACACACTATTCATTTTAGCTTGTGTTGGCGTAACAATTAATAGATATGTTCTTACCGTTCAAGGTCTTGCAGCTCCTGTAATGCCATTTGATGAGTGGAAAATCTATATTCCAAACTGGGTAGAATGGGCTGCTTGTGCACTAGTTGTTTCTTACAGCGCAATTATCCTTTCGCTTTCTTACAGATACTTACCAGTATTCCCACAAGAAAGAGAATTGAATAAATAGTTTTATTTAGTTTGATTTGATTTGAATTGAGAGCCTCGAAAGAAATTTCGGGGCTTTTTTTATTATTTTTTTTGTTTTTTTCTTTTTCTTTCTTTATTATTTTTATGAGGAAATTTTATTTATTTGATTTAGATTATTGTTTGCCTAGTATTGGCTTCGGAAGTTCTATTGTCTTTTTTCTCTTTACTGGACTGGTCTCCGACGGCCTAAGAGGGGTCAATAGGACTGCGTCCTTAGCCACCCC
>CAYJIN010000110.1:0-6436 GCA_964370245.1 uncultured Desulfovibrionaceae bacterium | reverse complement strand
GTTTTACCAACACCAGCACCACCGAAGAGACCAATTTTACCACCTTTAGGGAATGGTACAAGTAAGTCAACAACTTTGATACCTGTTTCAAGAAGTTCAACAGTTGTGTTCAACTCTGTGAATTCAGGCGCTGGACGGTGAATAGGATAATATTTATCAGTATCAATTGGGCCCATGCCATCAACAGGGCGACCAACAACGTTTATAATACGACCAACAGCAGCTTTACCAACTGGTGCCATGATAGGTTTACCTGTGTCAGTTGCTTCCATCCCACGAACAAGACCTTCAGTTGCATCCATAGCAATTGTACGTACAACGTTATTACCAAGGTGTTGTGCAACTTCACAGATAAGATCAGGAGCGTCTGTGTTGTTAGGGTTTTTTATTTGAAGAGCGTTTAGGATGTTTGGTAAGTTGCCTTCAGCAAATGCTATATCAACAACAGCACCAATAACCTGAACGATATGACCTTTAGCTTGAGTCATTCGAGCTTCTCCTTATACATTTATTCTTGCCTTAGCTATTAAGAGCTTCAACACCGCCGACAATGTCAACGAGGTCAGCTGTAATAGTAGCTTGGCGTGTTTTGTTATACAATAAGGTAAGTGATTTAATCATGTCATCACAGTTACGCGTTGCATTATCCATAGCCGTCATACGAGCAGCGTTTTCAGATGCAGAAGTATCTAATAAACCGCGGTATATTTGGCAGTTAACATACTTAGGTAAAAGTTCTGTTAACAAGGTTGCTTCATTTGGCTCGTAAACATATTCAGTTTCACTAGCATGATCTTTTGCAATATCACCATGTGGTGTTACTGGAAGTAAAAGCATGCTTTCAGGAACTTGTTTTGCAACGTGAACAAATAAACCATAAACGATATAAACTTCGTCAATTTCTTTATTTGTATACATGCGAATAAGTTCTTCGCCAATATGTGTAGCAAGTGTGAAAGTAAAGTCATTCATTACATCAACAAATGATTCAAGAATGTCATAACCTTCTTTTACAATCGCATCACGTGATTTCTTACCTACAGCAATAAATTGGACTTTTTTGCCCGCATTTGTTTGCTCTTTTGCAAAAGCCATTGCTGAGTTGATGATGTTTATATTAAAAGATCCGCAAAGGCCTCTATCAGAAGTCATGAGAACAATAACAATAGTATTTTTCTCTGCACGTTCTTCTAATAGTGGATGTGAAACTTCACCTGATCTCATCGAAACTTCGTGGAGCAATTGTCCGAACTTATCCGCATAAGGACGGAAACGTTCGATACGTGTTTGAGCTCCGCGCAATTTACTAGAAGCAACCATGTTCATTGCTTTAGTAATTTGTTTCGTTTTTTTAACGCCAACAATCTGCGTTTTTACATCTTTTAAAGAGGGCATATTTTCCCCCTACGCCTTAAAAGTTGCCTTAAATTCATTCAATGCTGAAACTAGACGCTCTTCAATATCTTTATCGAGAGCTTTCTTTTCACGAATATCTGTAAGGATATCAGCTTTTGAGGTGCGTAAGTAATCAATATATCCTTTTTCAAAAGCAAGAATATCTGTAATTTCAATTGAATCCATGTGACCACGAGTTGCAGCATATAAAGAAGCAACTTGTTCTTCAACTGGCATTGGAGCATATTGTGGTTGCTTCAATAATTCAGTTAGACGTGCACCACGGTTCAATGTTTTCTTCGTAGAAGAGTCAAGATCAGAACCGAATTGAGCAAATGCAGCCATTTCACGATATTGAGCAAGGTCAAGACGTAAAGTACCAGCAACTTGCTTCATCGCTTTAATTTGAGCAGCACCACCAACACGAGATACAGAGATACCAACGTTAATCGCTGGGCGCTGACCTGAGTTGAATAAGCTTGATTCTAAGAATACTTGACCATCTGTAATAGAGATAACGTTTGTTGGAATATATGCAGAAACGTCACCAGCTTGTGTTTCAATAACAGGTAAAGCTGTTAATGAACCAGCGCCGAGTTCGTCTGATAATTTCGCAGCACGTTCAAGTAAACGTGAGTGTAAGTAGAAAACGTCACCAGGGTAAGCTTCACGTCCTGGAGGGCGACGAAGTAATAATGACATTTGACGGTAAGCAACCGCTTGTTTTGACAAATCATCATAAATGATAAGAGCATGTTTGCCATTATCTCTATAATATTCAGCCATTGTACAACCAGCATACGCTGCAATAAATTGCAATGGAGCTGATTCAGAAGCAGAAGCAGAAATAATTGTTGTATATTCCATAGCGCCGTACTTACGTAAAGTTTCAGCAACTAAAGCTACAGTAGATTTTTTCTGACCAATAGCAACATAGAAACAGTGAATATCAGTATGTTTTTGAGCTAAAATAGCATCGATACATACAGCTGTTTTACCAACTTGACGGTCACCAATAACAAGCTCACGTTGACCACGGCCAACAGGAGTCATTGCATCAACTGCTTTCAAACCAGTAGGCATTGGTTCGTGAACACTCTTACGTGCCATAACACCAGGAGCTTTTAATTCAACTGGTTTAAACACATCAGATTCAACAGGTCCAAGACCATCTAATGGTTGGCCGAGTGGGTTTAATACTCTGCCCATTACAGCGTCACCAACTGGAACAGAGAAGATTCTTCCTGTTCTTTTTACTGTGTCGCCTTCTTTAAGGTCTGTGTCCGCACCAAGAAGAGCAACACCAACGTTATCTTCTTCAAGGTTGAGAACCATACCCATTAATCCGCCAGGGAATTCAAGTAATTCCATGTTCATTGCATTACGAACACCGTAAACACGCGCGATACCATCACCAACTGATAGCACAGTACCTGTTTCGCTCATTTCGATACGTTGATCGTAGTTGCGGATTTGTTCCTCAATTATTTTGCCAATCTCTTCAGCCTTAATTTGCATGGCTTACTCACCCCCGCCTAATTTTATGGTTTGACTAAGATTATTTAGTTGAGTTGCAAGACTTGAATCTAAAACAATATCACCAATTTTCAAAACCATCCCGCCTAATAAAGCAGGATTTTCGGTGAATGTTAAAACAAGCTTACGACCTGTTTGCTTTTCTAATGCTTCAGCGATATTTCTTCTGTGGTTTTCATCAACCGCAACAGCAGTTGCTACCACACCACGCGAAATACCTTCTTTGCTATCAAGCAAGATACTGAACTGTTCTGCTATAAGTGGCATAAGTTCTAATCTTTGCTTATCTGCCAAAAGGTAACAAAATTGAGGTATGTATTTAGAAACTTCAATTTTATTCAACACTTCTTGCAATACATTTTTCTTTTCATCAATTGATAAAGCTGGATTCTTCATACAGAAAACAAAAGGCTCTGACTCTTGCATAACTGTTTTGATTCCTTGCAATGCATTGTTCGCGCTTTGAAGCTCTTGCACACCTTGCTCACTAATAAGCTCAAAAAAAGCTTTAGCGTAACGAGCTGCCACCGTTGACTCTTGCATGTAACCCCCCAAAAAAAGATGTTCTAAATTTAAAAACCTGAAACTCTAGCAACTGAAGCATCGATTAAATCTTTATGCTTTTTGCTATCTAAGTTTTGCCCTAAACTATTACGAACTTCTTTCATTATTTCATCAGCAACTTTTGCTCTAATTTCTGCAATTTCAGAACGAATAGCTTGTTCTGCTGATTTATTTGCTTGATCTACAATTGCTTTAGCTTGTTTTTCAGCTTCTGCAACTATAACTGCTGCTAATTGTTCTGCACTTTTTTTACCTTCAAGTAAAAGTTGCTCACATTCAGCTTCTACGTTTGCAATACGTTTTTCTACATCAGCTAAAGCTTCAATAGCTGCTTTTTTCTTGCCTTCAAGTGTTTCCATATCAGTAACAACTTTTTTCCCTCTACCAAGAAGAGCGCCTTTAATTTTAGCGCCAGCAAAATAGTAAATAAGCCCTACTACAATAATAATGTTAAGAACTCTTAAAAAGAAGTTACCCCAAGGCATAGGACCGCCAACAGCAGCATAAGCTGGTGAAGCAGAAATAATTACCAATGATGAGAAAATAGATGAATAAATTATCTTAGATGTTTTCAAAACATACTCCTAGATCGTATTGCCTAAATATTAAAAAAATTACAAAACTATGAAAGCAAACGGCTTGTCACTAGTTTTGCAAAATTAGCTGACTGACTTTTAAGTTCTTGATAAGCTGCATCGCTTTCTTGTAAGCGAACATCTTGAGCACTCTGGCGTAATTCTCTTGCCTTTTCACTCGCATCATTTTGTAATGTTTGCGCCTTTGAAAAAGCTACACCTTTAAGGTCATCTCTATTACGAGCGATTTCAGCTTTAGTTTTTTGTAAACGTGCTTCATATTCAACGATTTTTGACTTCGCTGTGCTTGATAAACCATTTACATCATCGTCAAGACCATTAATAATAGCACGACGTTTAGCCATAACTTCACGCAATGGCTTAATAATAAAATGATTAATGATGAGCAAACCAATAATGAAGTTTACTAGCTGAAAAAGTAGAGTTATATTAATTTCAATCACTTATCCACCCTCTTATAAGAAAACAATTGATATTATATCCATATAAATAGACAAAAAAACTAAGACCTCAGCCCAAATACATGAATTGAGGTATACTATAAAATTTTATATAATTTGTAAAGAAGAATTTTAAAATAATGCTTGTTACTTAAATAACTAGCAAGCAAGTTATTACTAAATTAGTCGTTACTTTCATTTTCTGCTATATTTTCAGAAGGTTTGTTTATCATGTTGATACTACCTTCTAAAATAGCTCCTTCTTCTACCACTAAAACAGGCGCATGAATTTCACCAATAAACTTACCACCACGGTAAATGGTGACCTTTTTCTTTGCATAAGCTTTACCGGTAAAGGAACCAGAAAGCATAAGTTCGCCCACTTCCAATGTGCCATCTACAGTTGCATCTTTACCTACAATAAGGCTTCCTTCACTAGAAACTTCACCATTAAAGATACCATCCATACGAACAGCGCCTTGAAAAACTAATCTACCATTATACTCGGTGCTTGCACCAAGAAAAGCATTAATTTCTTCTTTACCCATTCCAAACTCCTTTCACCGCTCAATAACAATATTACAGAGCAACATGGTATAAACTAATAATTAGTTTTTTCTATAATTAAATGTAGTATAATGCAATAAATAATTTTATTTAAATATTTAAACTATGAGCCTGCAACAATTTCACGTATACGGCAAACACCGCAAACACCAGCAGATGTAGGATAGCCACACAAAGCGCAAGGCGTTAATGTAGCGCCGTTAATCTCTTCATCTTTTGCAAAAATTGGTCTACCACGCTCTAGAAAACCTTGATAAAAGTCAAGCTTTCTACCAGGCATAGCTTCTTCAAGATCAATCCATAAATTTTTCAATTTAGTAAAGCTTGCCCCCTTAGAATAAGGGCAAGGAGCGTGATGGTTTTCAATTCCTTTAATAAAGGCATAGTTTGCTGTTTCAAATTCACCTAAACGCCATAGAGGTTTAACTTTTCTTCCAAAGCCTTCACTATCTTCTAAAAGAGGTGCTTGATCGCTTAGGTAGGCTTTATCCCATCGAATTGTATTTGAAAAAAGGCGTGCAACTTCATCATCAAGATTATGGCCTGTTGCTAAAACATCAAACCCAAGTTCTTTTGCTGTTTTATTAAAGTAGTAACGTTTAATTTTACCACAAGCAGAGCAAATTGGGCGCTTTAACTTAGCTTTTACTTTTGGAATTGCTAAGCCTTCTTGTTCCATTTCTTTAATTACAAGCTTCAATTCGTGTTTTTGGCAAAATCTTTCAACAACAGCTCTTGCCTTGTTTGACGATTCACCAATAGAAAGATCTATATGTAATCCTGTTACATCATAGCCTTGAAGAGCAAGTTCAAGCATAATCGCTAAACTATCTTTACCGCCTGAAAGAGCAACTAAAATTTTATCTGAATGTTTAAATAATGGTCCTTTATGCAATGGGCTTGCTTTTATACCTTTCTCTACTTGTCTTGAAAAAAAATCTAAAAAACATGGCTCACAAAAGGCAGCATTATGACTTGGCAATGCAACGATTGCTTTTTCTTTACATCTTGTACATTTCATAGTAAACTCATTTTAAGTATTTAATTATCGTCTTTGTATACTCTCTTACAAATAATAGCAAGTCTTAAGATTATGCCGTATTAAATATAAAATATTATTTTAAAATAAATTTTATTTATAAAAGTAATGCTTGACAATAGCTAATAATATAATTAGTTATACTGGACAATCTTTATGATTTTTTTATTTTTCATTAATTTTTAATAAGGTTAAACTTAATGTTTACTGGTAATTTTTGGCTGATTACTTCACTATCGTTAGCATTTATTTATAATATTGCTTTGTTTAGTTACGCCTCAAATATACTTTCTAATGCC
>CAYJIN010000109.1:6362-6502 GCA_964370245.1 uncultured Desulfovibrionaceae bacterium | reverse complement strand
TTTTCCTTCAATGTAAAGTTAAAGGATAATTTATATTATTTGATATTATTCTTTAATTCGTGGAGCTCCGATTCTAAGCTTGCAATACCATAAAGATTTTGGCTTTCAGCACAAAATCCTCGTTCACATTTTACGTCGAA
>CAYJIN010000109.1:0-6262 GCA_964370245.1 uncultured Desulfovibrionaceae bacterium | reverse complement strand
TTTCTAAGCTTTCTACTTTATCAAGTAAGTCAACAATAATTGCTGCTGGCAAAGCGACTTTACCATAAAGATTTTGGCTTTCAGCACAAAATCCTCGTTCACATTTTACGTCGAAAATGTTTCACTCGCTAAAGATTTGTTCGCTAAGCTCATATGCAGAAACTAGTTCATCTTATTCTTTAGCTCATGAAGTTCAGTTTCTAAGCTTTCTACTTTATCAAGTAAGTCAACAATAATTGCTGCTGGCAAAGCTTCCACTTCAAAATCTAAGCAAATTCTTTCGAGTTTACGCACTTTATAGACGTCAGTTGGAACAAATAATAATGTTGTTTCAGTTTTTTGGCTTGCATTCAACCAGCCAATTTGTTGCAACTCGTCTAAGCGCTCTTTTGTTATTGATGTTTGTTGAAGAAATTCTTCACTTGAAATTAAACGAGATTTTGATGGCACTTCTCCATTTGAGAGTGCTGGTGATTCG
Source organism: uncultured Desulfovibrionaceae bacterium (assembly GCA_964370245.1). Lineage (GTDB taxonomy): Bacteria > Desulfobacterota > Desulfovibrionia > Desulfovibrionales > Desulfovibrionaceae > CAYJAZ01. The sequence goes on along the minus strand of CAYJIN010000109.1, from coordinate 5,784 downwards.
CCTATGATTTCATCACCTATGCTTTTCATTTCAACCATTTATTTCTCGCCTCCGTCCTGTAATGAATTTTCTTCTTTTTCTAATTCTTCCCAAAGTTTTTTTGCATTTTCTGATAACTCTTCCATTTTAGGTAAAACTATCACAATTTTTGCATATAAATCACCCCTCGAATCTGCAGGGCCTAAGCCTTTTCCACGTAAGCGTAATTTACGCCCAGTGTTAGAACCCGAAGGAATGTTCAGTTCAACAACACCTTCAAGAGTAGGCACTTTCATCTTTGCGCCAAACATAGCTTGAACAGGTGTAAGCTCCACTTCACAAGTGAGCGTATCTGCATCAACTTCAAAATCTTTATGCTTTAGATAGTTGAGCGTAATAAACAAATCACCAGCTGGTGCGCCAGGATGGCCACGATAACCTTGCCCTTGTAAGCGAAGTTTACCGCCATTTTTCACACCTTTTGGAATATTCACTTTCAAGTTTTTATCATTGAGTGAAAAATGTTTTTCGCCACCATGTACGGCTTCTTCTAAACTAATATTGAGTTCTGTTTCAATATCACGCCCTCTTTTTTGCCTATTTGAGAAATTACCGAAAGGATCCGCCCCAAAACCAGCATTGCTTCTTGTGGAATGACCACCGCCTGCACGTTGACCAAAAAGCATTTCAAAAAAGTCTGAAAAATCTCCACCACTTGTATATTGTCCGCCACCAAAATTGCCAAATTGTGAAAAATCATAGCCACCTTGACCTTGGAACTGCTGACCATGCTGCCAGTTTGAACCTAATTGATCATAAAGCTTTCTTTTTTCTTCATCTTTTAGCACTTCATAGGCTTCATTTATTTCTTTAAACTTATCTTCTGCATCCTTATTATTAGGATTTAAATCAGGGTGATATTTACGTGCAAGCTTTTTATATGCTTTTGCAATATCATCTTTTGAAGATGAGCGAGTTACCCCCAATACTTCATAATAATCTTTATAGTTTACAGACATTTACAACTCCTTATAAATACACACTTCAATCTCTATAAATTTAAGCTCTACTTTCACATTGTCAATATGCTGACACATTCTTCACCTAAAAATTATTTTTATTTATTTCAATATATTACTCACCCAGCAAAAATAAATTTCTCTCTATATATTTTTATTGAATTTTTTGCCAATATATTGTATAGCTAGATTTCTTTAAATTATCACAAAGCATTTATTTCGCATATTAGCTTTATCTCAAGCTTATGCATCTTCTCTAACCCAACCCACAGAAAGATATAAGTTTATGACAAAAAAAGAAGCACTTCTCAAAGCAGCAAAAGAACTTTTTGGCGAATATGGCTATGCAGAAACAACATTTAAAAAGATTTCTGACAAAGCTCAAGTTGCCCTTGGCCTACTTACCCACCACTATGGAAATAAAGAAAGGCTTTTTTTAGCTGCTGGTATTGATGTTTTAGATAATTTTATCAATGTATTGCAAGAAGCTGTTGACCAAGCTCCAAATGGAAAACAAGCTGTTTTAGCATATTGTAAAGCCTATTTAGATTTTACAGTAAACCCAAGTTCACATTGGCTTGTTCTTGTGCGTTGTTCGCCTTACTCTGACATGAAAGCAAGTGATGACAGAGAAATTATTATCGATAAATTCCGCATAGTTCACAAAATTTTAGAAGAATGCCTCACAAAGGGTATTCAAGATTCATCCGTGCGTAAGCTCGATGTTGAAGCAACAAAACTCGTTATTGTTTCAATGCTCGTTGGTGTAAACAGAACGCATGTTCTTACTCCATACGCAAGTGATAATCTTTACGACGAAACTCTACTTTTTGTAGATAACGCAATTAGAGCCTAGAGAAAATAAATAATGAATGCATTGTGGATAGCTCTAATATTGGGCTTTGTTGAGGGAATAACCGAATTTTTGCCTGTATCATCAACAGGTCATCTTATTCTTGCAAGCAATCTTATTGGTTTTGAAGGTGCAAGTGCTGCTAATTTTGAAATTATTATTCAAATTGGCGCTATGTTTGCAGTTGTTTACCTCTACTTTAAAAGGTTTTGGAATTTGCTCTTTCCTACTATCGGAAACAATGGCGAAAAACCAAAATTTTCTGGCTTCTACGGCTTATATCTACTTTTTCTTACCTCTTTGCCAGCTTCCTTGTTAGGACTTATTTTTCATAAATATATCAAGATGATGTTCAGTGTTGAATCAGTTCTTTTCTTCTTGGTTGTTGGTGCAATTTTCATGCTTTGTGCTGAACATTTCCATAAGAAAAAAATTGATAAGCAGCTTGCTGATTTAACGATTAATCAAACTAGTGAAATTCAATCAATTGATGAACTAAGCCCGAAACAAGCTTTAGGTATTGGATTTTTTCAAATTTTAGCTTTATGCCCTGGTTTTTCACGTTCAGCTTCAACTATTATGGGTGGTTTATTTTTCAATTTATCAAGAAAGACAGCCGCTGAATATTCATTCTTGGCGGCTGTTCCTATTATTGTTGCGGCGGCAGGCTATGACTTTTTGAAATCTATTGATACTTTTCAAATGGCTGATTTAGCTTTCTTTGCCTATGGAATTTTCTTTTCTTTTATATTTGCCTTACTTGCAATAAAATTCTTCATTTCTTTCGTTTCGCACTACACTTTAAAAGTGTTTGCTTACTATAGAATTATTATTGCAATCATTCTTTATTTTTATTTCTTTTAGGAAAACAATTTTTATTTTTTAGTGCAAGACTTCTGCTGTGAAAGTGTAGAACATAGTATCTTCCATCCATGCATCAGGTTTTAATCCAGCTTTTTGCGAAAGATGCCCAAGCATTTCTTCTAAGTTCCAACCTTGTTCTGGCGCAACTTGTGGTAAGAACACTGCAGAATTTTTCCCTTTTTGCAATATTACACCATGCTTGCCAATAACAATATCATTATGTGAAGCCACAGGAATTGGCGGCGAAAGCACTGAAACTTCAATTCCAATCATCGGTAATTCATCAACTTCTACTTTTGGAAAACGTGGATCTTCCATTGCAGCTGAATAAGAACGCATAAGAATTGAATCAATAAGCGGACGTTGTGGAACAATATCACCAATACAACCACGTAGATTTCCTTGCTTTTCTAAAGTTACAAAGACGGCGCCCTGCTCCATTAATATTGGAGGAACTGTGTCGTAATCAATTTGTGGTTTCGCCTCATGGCGCACTGAAAAATCGACACTTGCTTTTGCAATATCGACAATCATTTGGCGCTCTTCGGCTGTAAATCTGCTCTCTTCTGTGCTTGCTTCTAAACGCACTTGAAAGCCTTTTTTCCAGTCGACTTTCACAGAAGCAGATAAATAGCTTACACTATTGGTAAAATCACCCACTAAATCGCCTGACATTGCATAGCCAAGCTCTTTAATTTCGGATTTATCAGGAATAAGCGCAAGTAAAAATTTAAGCGCAACAGCCCCACATACAGTTGCTTTTGTTTTTTGCATAACCTTTTCAAAAAGTTGAATATCTTGACTTGCAAAAGCATGAAAAACTGTATGATCAAGCGTATAAATGCTTTCTTTAATATCTGTCACAAAAGGAACATAATTAAAGCTTTTTCCATAATGTGTGAAATCTGTGCTGATAATAATTAGTGTGCGCTCAATGCCATTATCAAAAGTATTGAGAATTTTATATATAGAATGTGCAAAATCTTCTAATGATTTCTCATACTTCCATTGCCCAAACATTAAAGCTGCAACAGGAATATCGCCTAAAAAGTGGCGCACTAAGGGCATTTGAATATGAATGCTGTGCTCAGACATACTTGCTTCAGGAAATTCAGTAACTTCAGGAATTTTCTTTAAAGCATCAGAAAAATCTTTATCAAATGAAATTTCGCCAACTGCTGTTTCAAGGCGAGAAACAGGCTCAATGCCAACTTTATTAAAAAATGGATAACGGTGCGATGGTGAAAGAATAAGCACTCTGTCATAATCTTCTTTTTTTAGCTGAGCATAAGCGACTAAAGCTGTGTCTAGCGAATAGGAATAGCCAGCATGTGGCACAACAAGCGCAGAAATTTTGCCTTCACTCACTTCAATTTTCTTTTCAGCTTTAAGAAGCGCTACTCTTTCATTTATATATTTTTCAAGCGAACCACCGTTTGGTGCTTCAAACCAAGCTTCGTTTAAATGACTTTTAGGCATTAAAAACTCCATATATTTTTTTGTTACAATTCGGGCAGTTGCCACCAATAAGCTCATTTTTCTTGAGCATATATCTTTCTCTTTCAATCACTAAAGTAGTACAGCTTGGGCACTTGGTCAAGGCAGGTTCGTTCGCATTGCCAATATACACATTTTCTAAGCCGTAAGATTTTGCAATTTCAAAAGCTCTTTTTAATGTTGAAAGAGGTGTTGGAGGCAGTTCTTTTCTTTTATAGGTTGGGAAAAAGGCAGAAAAATGTAATACCACTTCTTTGCCTAAATTTTCAACTACAAATTTAGATAACAATTCAAAATGCTTATCTGAATCATTCATTGTTGGCAATACAAGATTTGTTATTTCAAGATGAACACCACTTTCACGCATAATTTCAGCATTTCGCAAAACTGGTTTCAATCTAATATCACAATTTGATTGATAAAATTCATCATCCATTGCTTTAATATCAAGATTAATGGCATCAATAAAAGGTAAAAGCTCTTTCAGTGGTTTTGTATTAATGTAGCCAGCAGTTACCAAAGTATTTGTACCTTTACCATCCTGATATTTCTTTACTTTTTGCGAACATTTTTTAACATATTCATAAGCGACTAAAGGTTCAGTATATGTATAAGCAACATGTTTTAGATTATGCATCTGTAAAACTTTTGGTAAATCTTCGGGAAGAAGGGTTTGACTTCTAATATTAGTTGCAAGAGTTTGAGAAATTTCACTGTTTTGGCAGTTTTTACAATGCAGATTACAGCCAGCCATTCCAAGTGAAAGAATAGGTTCACCAGGAAAAAAATGATACAGCGGTTTTTTCTCCATAGGATCAATGGAAATTGAGCACGGTTTATTATCTGTCAGCAAAACAATATTTTCACCAACGCGCATGCGAGCATTGCAATTTCCCACTTCATTTTCTTGCAAAGAACAAAGCTTCGGGCAAAGCAAACATTTTTTTAAATTATTTTTGCTTTTATGCATAATAATCCTATATTATTTGTTATTTGCTTCAGTTGCTAAATTCAATAATTGTATAAAAGAATCTTGAATATTTTGATTTTCTTGCACAGCTTGTTGTAAAAAGGCTTTAATTGCTGGCATCATTCTAATTGCTGTATCAATTTCAGGATTAGAGCCTGCTGTATACGCACCAATAGTAATCATGTCTTCCAATTCATTATATTCAGCCATCAAAGAAGTGATTACGCGCCCAGCAAGCACTAAATCTTGCTCAATAATATCATTTCGTAGACGTGAGATTGATTTTAGCACGTTGATAGCAGGAAAATGCCCTTTATCAGCTAAATCACGAGTGAGGACTATATGCCCATCTAAAATGGAACGAACAGCATCGGCAATTGGTTCATTGAAGTCATCACCGTCAACAAGAACAGTATAAATACCTGTAATTGTGCCTTTTTCTGCACGGCCTGTTCTTTCTAAAAGTTTTGGAAGCTGAGCAAAAACTGTCGGAGTATAGCCTTTTGTTGTAGGAGGTTCGCCAACTGCAAGCCCAATTTCACGGCCGGCCATTGCAAAACGAGTAACTGAATCCATCATCAAAAGCACGTCAAGCCCTTGAT
>CAYJIN010000108.1:0-6547 GCA_964370245.1 uncultured Desulfovibrionaceae bacterium | reverse complement strand
GGTTCGCCAAGTGAAGCATCAAAATATGCTTCGCCATTATAGTGAAGAAGACAGCCTAATTCCATAACTTCTTGTGGAATTACACAATAAGTTGCTGCACCACCGAAAAATTCGTATGAATATCCTGGTGAAGCAAGGCTTCCTTTATAGTTTAAAGCTGGTTGTAAAGCATATTTTTCGCCAACTTTGAATTCATTTTCCCATTTTTTACCAACTTTTACGATGTCGCCAGCAAATTCGTGCCCAATGATAATTGGATTTGTATCAACATTTTGTGGACAACGCTTATGCGCTTTACCTTGTCTTAACAATTTGTAAGTTGACATACAAATACTGTCACTCACAATTTTCACCAAAATTTCATCGTCTTTGATTTCAGGAAGTTCAAATTCTTCTAAACGTAAATCATCAGCGCCATACATACGCACTGCTCTAGTTTTCTGTGCCATAATTTTATTACCTTTTATTTATAGTCAAATGTAACTTCTTTAAGTAAAGTATTAATACATTCGATTGAAGGCGCTTTTGTGCCTTCAGTGGTTACTGCGCCTGCACTGCAAGCCATTGCATAACGAACTGTGTCTTCAAAACTAAGCTTATTTGCAAAAGCATAAGCCACAGCCCCAACCATACTATCACCTGCACCAACAGTTGAGGATACTTTCACCTTCAAAACTGGTGCAACAGCGCATTTATCTTTAGTTACAAAGATTGCGCCCTCATGCCCTAATGAAAGAGCCACCATCGCCACATTATGTTTTGCAATAAGATCTTTACAAAGATTGATAAGCTCATCAGTGCTTACATCTTCATTCGCATCTCTTTTATAATGGCGTAATAGTTCTTCTTTATTTGGTTTTACAAAGTCAGGTGAAGCTTCTAAGGCATGTGCAAAAGCTTCGCCATCAGCATCAACAAAAACTTTTGCATTTCTTTCTTTTAAGCGAAATGTTAAGTCTTTATAAAATGTTTTGCTTGCGTCTTTATGCATGCTCCCTGCGAGCACAAAAAGAGCTTCAGAACCATCATTCGGCATAAAGCTAAAAAGCTTTTCCAAAAGTGCTTCTTCTTCTTTTTTTGTTACTTCAACACCAGGATCATTCACTTCTGTAATGCCATTTACTGCATCAAGAAGTTTAAGATTTATTCTGGTTGTGCCATCAACATGAACAAAATCATGTTTCAAAGCTAAAGCATCAAGCATACTCAAAAGAGCCTCGCCCGTACTGCCACCAACAAAACCCGTTGCAACACTTTCGCCACCTAAAGTAGCAAGAAGTTTTGATACATTGATGCCTTTTCCGCCTGCATCCATTTCACTTTTTTGTATGCGATTTAGACCACCAGGAATGAGTGGATCAATATTTGCTGTCTTGTCGAGAGCTGGATTAAGAGTGAGTGTAATTATCATTTTAATTATGCTTTACCAGTAAAGGTTTCAATAATTTTATCTTTATCATTTGCAGCGATTAAAGCTTCAACATCGCTTTCTTCTTCTAATACTTCAACTATATTAGAAAGAATTTCTAAATGCTCATCACCTAAAGCTGCAATGCCTATTACTAATTTAACTGTTGTTCCGTCCCAGTCAAGCCCATCAGGATAAGTTATAACACATAAACCTGTTTTTTTAATATGGCAAGCTGCTTCTTTTTCTGCATGCGGAATTGCGATAAGATTACCGATTGCAACTGAAAAACCTGCATCGCGTGCAATCATGCTTTCAATATATTCTTCTTCAACATAACCACCAGCGTGAAGCATTGCGCCACAACGTCTGATTATGTTTTCTTTTGCTTCTGCAGTTTGACCTAAAATAATATTTTCCGCTTTCAACATGTTAAACTCCTCAATCAAGTTTTCTATTATTTTGTAGAGAGCACTTTAGTTTTCTAAAATGCTCTCAGGATTCTTCTAAATTATTTAGTAATTCATCAACTAAAAGTTACCATATACAGCGCCATCTTCCATTGAAAGAGCCGCTAAAAGTTGGTCATATTCAGGTGCGCTTAAGAAATTGCTAATAAGCACTAAATGTGCAGTTGGATTAGCAGTTTTTGCACGTTCGCCAAGTTGATTATGTGTAACAACAACATCAGCATCAGCAGGAATTTCACTTACAGGCGCATGCATAACTTCAAGATTTTCAAAGCCTGCATCACGTAATTTTTTACGTAATTTTGTTGCACCCATAGCACTACTACCCATACCAGCATCACAAGCAAAAGTGATTTTCTTAATCAAACGTTTTTGCCCAGCACTTGCACTTGCAGTTGCTGTTTCACTCACTTGAGCTGCAGCTTCTGTGCCTTTTGCTTCTGCTTTCATAGCTTGCATTTTTGCTGTTGCTGCTTCAATTGCATCTTCATTATCATCTTGCGCTTTTACAAACATTTTTAATAAAATTGCTGAAAGAACAAAAGTTACAACAGCTGAAAGACCAATACCAGCAATATTTGCAAAGTGTGCACCAGCCGGAGTCATAATCATTTCAGCAAAAATACTACCAGGTGCTGCAGGGCCTGTTAAGCCACCACCAAGAGCGCCAATAGTGAACACACCAGTTGCGCCACCTGCTATCATAGCAACAATTAATATTGGATTCATCAATACAAATGGGAAATAAATTTCGTGAATACCACCAAAGAAGTGGATAATTGCTGCACCAGGAGCACTGCTTTTCGCTGAACCTTTGCCCATCCACATATAAGCAAGCAATAAACCAAGGCCAGGCCCAGGGTTTGACTCAATCATATAGAAAATTGATTTGCCAACAGCTGCTGCTTGTTCAGCACCAAGTGGAGTAAACACACCATGGTTAATAGCATTATTTAAGAAGAGAACTTTTGCAGGTTCAACTAAGATTGAAGTTAAAGGTAATAAACCTTTTTCAACAAGCCAGCCAACACCAGAACCAAGCATAGCTGTGCCAGCTTCAACCATTGGGCCTACTGCATAAAAAGCAATAAGAGCTACTATTGTTCCAATAATACCTGAAGAGAAATTGTTTACAAGCATTTCAAAACCAGCAGGAATTTTGCCGTGAATTGCTTTATCAAATGCCTTAATCGAAACACCACCAATAGGCCCCATTATCATAGCACCTAAAAGCATTGGAGTAGAAGGAGCACCCATAATTACACCAAAAGTTGCAACAGCGCCCACAACACCACCACGAACATCAGCAATCATTTTACCGCCAGTATAACCAATAAGAATTGGTAACAGATAGGTAAGCATAGGGCCAACTAATGTTGCTAATTTTTCGTTAGGTAACCAACCAACAGGAATAAACAAAGCTGTGATAAGCCCCCACGCAATAAAAGCACCAATGTTTGGCATAACCATGCCACTGAGAAAACGGCCAAATTTCTGAAGTTTTTGTTTCATAAACATCTCTCCTCATGCTTTACACTTGTTTCACATTTTTATTCAAAAAGGAAGTGTAACTTACATCATAGTTTTTAAATTCTTATTAAAATCATAATAAAAAATAGCTCTTTAATCAAGTTTTTATTTGCACAAGCGTATCAAATTCAGAACACAAGCTAAGTTACTTATTATATTGAAGTTTATAAATACAAACTCTCTTTCAGGAATATTATTTTTCTCTTATTAGCTTGTAATCAACATTTTGGTATAAAAAAAAGAGGATATTACTACCCTCTTTTTCAAATTTTTCTTATAATTTAACGCTTATTTTATTCAACAGTAACACTCTTTGCAAGGTTACGTGGCTGATCAACATCAAGATTAAGCTGATTTGCAATATGATAAGCAAAAAGCTGTAAAGCTGGCAAAATTAAGAAACTTTGAAGTGGCTGAACTTGTGATAAAGGAAGTTCCCATTTATGTTCTGAACTAATAGGAGCATTTATATCAGAAAGCACAATTGTTCTGCCGCGGCGTGCTTGCACAACTTCAGTATTTGAACGAACTTTCTCAAATAAATGATCGTTTGCTGCAATAATAAAAGATGGAAATTCACTATCAATCAATGCAATAGGACCATGCTTCATTTCAGCAGATGAATAACCTTCTGCATGAATATAAGAAAGCTCTTTTACTTTTAACGCACCTTCAAGCGCAAGAGGGAATTGATAGCCTCTACCCAAGAAGAAGAAATGTTTTTCTTTATAATAATGCACTGATAGTTCTTCTGCTGTTTTTGCTAAACTTGGCAATTCTTTTTCTAATATTGCAGAAAGCTTTGCAATTTCTTCAATATATTTAGCAACTTGCTCTGCATTCATTCCTTTTTTCTGCGCATAGTAAAGAGAGATGAGAAGAAGCAAAAGAAGTTGGCTAATCATTGCTTTTGTTGAAGCAACGCAAATTTCTGGCCCTGCGTGTGTATAAAGAGTTGCATTTGCTTCTCTTGCTAATGAAGCGCCTAAAACGTTACAAATTGCAATGGTTGGAATATTTGAAGTTTTTGCTTTACGTAATGCAGCAAGAGTATCTGCTGTTTCACCACTTTGACTAAGGCAAAGCACAAATTCATCATCAAAGAAAGCTGGTTTTCTAAAAGCAAACTCTGAACCAAGCTCAACATTTACCGCAACACCTGATAATTCTTCAATAATATCTTTTCCCCATAAACCAGCATAATAGGAAGTTCCGCATGCAACAATATGAATGCGGCGAGGAATTGGAAGGTTATCAAGTTCAGGTAATTCTACTTTTCCATCTACAATTCTTGAACGCAAACAATCTTCAATAACTTTTGGCTGTTCAAAAATTTCTTTTAGCATAAAGTGTTTGTAGCCTTCTTTCTGCGCTGAAACAGTATCCCACTTTAGAGTTACTGGTTCACGATCAATCTCAGATAAATCTTCAAGTTTTTTAAGGGTATATTCATTTGAAGTACAGGAAAGAAGCTCGCCTTCGTTAATGAAAACAACGTCTTTTGTCCAAGCAATAAAGGCTGGTGCATCAGAGGCAATGAAATATTCATTTTGGCCTACACCTAAAAGCATAGGCCCAGCTTGTCTTACTGCCCAAAGTTTACCAGGAACAGTTAAATCTGAAATTACAAGAGCATACGCGCCTGTTACTTTTGATAAAGCAACTTGAAGCGCTTTTTCAATATCACCTTCTTTTTCTAGATGATGTGCAATAAAGTTTACTAAAACTTCAGTGTCAGTCGCTGATTTATATTCAATGCCATAAGGTTTAAGATACTCTTTCAATTCAAGATAATTTTCAATAATACCGTTATGAACAATGGCAAGTCTGCCAGTATTATCTATATGTGGATGTGCATTTTCAACAGTTGGTTCACCGTGTGTTGCCCAGCGTGTGTGGCCAATAGCGCAAGTAATTGGCAAGTGGAGCTCAGCTTGAACTTCTTTTTCAAGGTTTGCAAGTTTACCAGAAGCTTTAATTGATTTAAATTTTCCTTTATCAATAAAGGCAACTCCTGCTGAGTCATAACCTCTATACTCTAATTTACGCAGTGCTTCTACTGCAATATGCAAAGCTGGTTGAAAACCGGTGTACCCAATAATTCCACACATACATTTCTCCTTCATGAAAAAAATATTTGCACTTTTTTAAAATACAAATAAACAAAAAATCTTCTTTTAATAATTAGTATAGCTTTTTCTATTATTTGTCAAAAAAAATATTTTGAGAGAATTTTCATTAAGTCCGCTCTTGTTTTTTGGCAAATAATACAGTATAAACGCATAAAATACATTTAAAAGAGTTTTCTATGAAAATTTATGATCAACACCTTCATACCTTTCTTTCTTCTGACTCAAGCGAACGCTTTGAAAATTATATTGAGAAAGCACAGGCAAAAGGTATTACACATTTTGTAACTACAGAACATTTTGATCTTTCAAGTCTTTACCTCGGCATGGATGATATTTTTGATATGGATTTACAAGAAGAACTTACAAAAAAACTTCAATATAAATACCATAATATTCAATTCCTAAAAGGTGTTGAAGTTGGCTATAAACTTTCAAAAATAGCTGAAATTGAAGACACTATCCATAAAAGAGATTTTGATGTTGTTATTATGTCCGTCCATGAAACTGAAACAGCAGAATGCTCTACCCCTGATTTTTACAATCTGCTTAGTCCTGACGAAGCCTATGATAAATTCCTTAACATATATATAGAAATGCTACAAAAAATTGATTGTTACGATATTGTTGGACATATCGACTTTATTCTTCGCTATATAGATAAAGTACACATAGAAAAGCATGAAAATAAGTTGAAAAATCTTTTCCAGTTGATTATTGCAAAAAATAAATCACTCGAATTTAATACACGCTTTTTGTATAGACACAATGATAGCTCTTACTTAGTTCATCTTTTTAGGCTTTATTATAAGTGTGGTGGCAGAAAAGTTTCTTTAGGCAGTGATGCGCATACAAACTATGATTTTATGGCCTCTTTTGAAGAAGCTATTCAAATATTAAAAGAAATAGGCTTCACACATATTAGCCATTATCAAAAAAGAAGAGAAATATCTATTGCTATCTAAATCAGAAAGATTTTGGCTTACTAAATAAGAAAGATTTTGGCTTTC